>DATAYB010000389.1:0-19372 GCA_036272795.1 Pseudonocardia sp. | reverse complement strand
CGGGCTGTTCGGGTGTCGAGCCGGATCGGAGCAGGCCATGGAGCAGGCTCGACAGGAACGCGGGACGGACCGGGCCGGTGTCGGCCGGCGCGCTGTGCTGGCAGGCGCGGCCGCGGCGGGACTCGGCGCACTGGTCGCCGCCTGCTCGCCGGGCCCCTCGGGGCCACCCCCCGCGAGCCTCCCGCCCCCGGCGCCAGCGCCGACCCCGCCGCCGGGCCTGCCGCGGTCGGCCGCCCTGCGTGCCCAGTTCGAGCAGGCCGCCAAGGAGCTGATGACCCCGGGCGCGGCGCTGTTCGTGCGCTCCTCGGCCGGTGAGCTGGCCATCCCGTACGGCTCGCGCACCGACACCGGCTCGGAACCGATCACGCTGGCCGACCACGCCCGCATCGGCTCGATCACCAAGACCTTCACCGGCACGGTCATCCTTCAGCTCGCCCAGGAGGGCAGGCTGGACATCGACGCCCCCGTGTCCGAGCTGCGCCCCGACGTGCCGAACGGCGGCAACATCACGCTCGCCCAGCTGCTCGAGATGCGCAGCGGTCTCTACAACTACAGCGAGCTGCCGGCGCTCAACAGGTCACTCGACGAGCACCCCGACAAGGTCTGGACGCCCGAGGAGTTGCTCAAGCTGGGCCTGTCCCACCCGGCCAACTTCGCACCCGGCAGCGCCTACGAGTACTCCAACACCAACATCGTGCTGCTCGGGCTGATTGCCGAGCAGGTGGAGAGACGACCGCTCGGGGAGTCCTACCAGGCACGACTGTTCACACCACTGGGCATGCGGGAGACCTCGTTCCCCGCCGACGCCGCAATCCCGGCGCCGCACCCGCGCGGCTACATGTACGGCACCAACATGTCCACGCTGGAGACCGAGGCCCTGCCACCCGACCAGCAGGCCGCCGCCATGGCCGGCACCCTGAAGCCCAACGATGTCACCGACGCCAGCCCGTCATGGACCTGGGCCGCCGGCGGTGCGATCTCCACCGTCGCCGACCTCGCCACCTGGGCACGGGCGCTCACCGACGGCACGCTGCTGAACTCGGAGTGGCAGCGCAAGCGGCTGGAGAGTGTGCGGTCGACCGACCCGAGCAAGCCGACCGCGGCCGGCTACGGCCTGGGCATCGCCAAGTTCGGCCCGATGTACGGCCACACCGGCGAGCTGCCCGGCTTCCAGTCGTTCGCCGGCCACGACCCCGACCGCGCGATCACGCTCACGGTGTGGACGAACCTGAAAGCGGCCCCGGACGGCAAACCTCCCGCCGCCACGATCGCGCAGCAACTGATCGGCACGATCTACGCCTGACTGTCACCGCACGACAAAATCTAGCGACTCACCCTGCACAATCTAGCGACTCGCCGGGTCTGGGCTCAGCTGAACCAGTTCTCGGGTTCGCTGCCGCGCACCACCGGCCCGATCACCACGACGTGGTCGCCGGAGGTCAGGTGCCGCGCCAGGTACGACCGGCACCCGGTGACCTTCGTAGGCCAGCGCGCCTGCTCCGTCTGTTCAGTCCCCGCCGTAGCGGGCCTCGTTCGCCGGCAGGGTTGCCGGGTCGACGCCTGGCATGAGCGGGGCGGCGCACACCCGACGGTCGATCCGGTCGGCGCTGGCCAGGCCGCCGTGGGTCAGCGCGTCGACCACCAGTGCGTAGCCGACCGGCTCGTCGTTCCAGTCGAAGTTCACGCCGGGGTCGAGCGTCGTGCCCGGGACGATCAGCACGGGGCCGTTGGACCCCGTCGGAAGACGAGTCCTCGGCTGGGCAACGAACCCGGTCGGACGTCGGTTACCCAACCGGGCCAGTCGGACACCGCTGACCAGGCACCGGCGGCGGGCGGTCGCATTGCGGAATTGCATGCGCACAGTCGAATATCCGAATGTGTTGATTTGTGTTCTGTCGCCTAGCCGGGGGCTTTCGCTATTCGACCGGAGTACGTAGCGTTGATCGTGTCCGCTACCGACCTCAGGAGGATCACGGTGTCGCTCACAGTTCCGGCCAACTTGCTTGAGCAGGCGCAGCGCGGTGCCATTTCCGACGAAGACTTCATCGAATGCATTCAGAACTCGCTGCCGTATGCCTGGTCGGTGATGAGCGGGCTGGCCGGCGAGCTCCGGCAGACCGGCGGCCGGGTCGCCGTCAACGACACCGAGCCGCCCGACGAGGCCAGCTGGGGCCAGCTGTTCCGGCTGGTCGGGAGCGATGCCATGCGTGGCGCGGTTGAGCGCCACTTCGGGGTGCGGATGGCGTTCCAGAACTGCTGCAAGGTCGGCTTCTTCGACCCGTCGGCGACCGAGGAGCACGCCGAGTTCGTCACGCCGAGGGCCCAGGTGCTGAACCAGAAGCCCGAGCTGATTAACTGCTGATAATACGTCCGGAGTAGTCGCGGGGCGATATGTGCAATAATTTCCCCGCGACTACTGCCCGCGTCAATCAGGCGCGCGTCACTCAGGCCATCGCACCGGCGGTCGGGGTCGGCGCCGGGATTTGTTCGATCGGGCCCAGCACCACGGTGTAGAAGAAGATCCCGGCCGCCATGATGACCCCGGCCACCAGGAACGCGGGGGCGAAGCTGCCGGTGGCCTGCACCAGGAACCCGGTGACGATCGGCGCGGCCAGCCCGAACATGGTGTTCACGAAGTTCATCACCGAGGCCACCGCGCCCACGCTGCCCTCGGGCGCGATCAGCGCCGGCAGGCTGTTGCTCACGCAGTAGGCCAGGGTGATGCCGACGGTGCCGACAGTGATCCAGAACAGCGCCACGCCCACGCTGGTGGTGAACGCGGCGCCGGTGATGCCCAGCGCGATGACCATGCCGGCGATCAGTACCGACTTGCGAACCACGGTCTCGCGCCGGCCGCGCTTGATCAGGTGGTCCACCAGCCAGCCCGGGATGACGAACTCAACGACGACCGCGACCAGCCACGGGACCGCCGTGTAGAAGCCGCTCTTGAGCACGCTCATGTGCAGCGCCGTCTGCAGGTAGCTGGGCAGCCACGTGAGCAGCAGCCACGTCGTGTAGCCGGCGCAGGCCAGCCCGAGCGAGAGCCCCCACACTTTGCGCCTGCGCAGCACGTAGCCGAGGTTGGCAAGCGGGTTGGGCTGCACGACGTCCTCGTCCTGCGCGCCGCCCTCGCGGATGTAGTCGTACTCGTCGGCGCTCAGTCGCCCGGAGCGCAGTGCCTCCCTCGGGTTGCGGTAGCCGATCCAGAACACCACCGCGAACACCACGCTCAGGATGCCGGTCGCCCAGAACGCGCCGCGCCAGCCCAGGCTGACCACGGCGAGCGCCACCAGCGGGGTGCCGATCACGTTGGACAGCCGCTGCCCGGAGTCGAACACGGCGGTCGACAGCCCCCGCTCGGCGCGCGGGAACCAGTAGCCGGTGACCTTCATCGAGCCGGGGAACACCGCCGCCTCGCCGAGCCCGAGCAGGATCCGCGAGGCCAGCACCAGGCCCGTCCCGCTGGCGACGGCCGTCAGGAAGCAGGCCGCCGCCCACACCCACGTCGTCACCCGCAGCACGCTCTTCATACCGATCTTGTCCAGCAGCAGGCCGGCCGGGATCTGCGCCAGCGTGTACGACCACAGGAAGCTCGACAGCACGAGTCCCAGCTCGCCCGGTGTGAGGCCGAAGTCCTTACCCATCGGGCCGGCGGCCACGGAGATGTTGGTGCGGTCGAAGTAGTTGATCAGTACGCCGAAGAACAGCAGCACGGCGATGCCCCAGCGCACGTTGCCCACCCTTGGCCGTGCGCCACTGGCGGCCGCACTGGCGGCCGCACCGTTGCCGGCCGTGGGCGCGCCGGCACCGGTCTCTGTTCCCGAGGGGCTGGGCGGTTCGTGCGGAGTCGACACTGCTGAGCTCCTCGGTTCGGTCACGGCGGACCCGACCGCCGCCGTGGTAACGATTTCCCCGAGTATCAATTCACGCGGGTGTTTCGGCCGGGTTCGTAACCGGTTAACAGCGCCGTGATCCGCGCAGGGGCGGCGCCCGCGTACCCGCGCCGCGCCGTGCCGCGCCGTCCGGCGCCGCCCCCCGAAGCCGACCTGCCTCTCGTTACCGAACTCCACACCAGGCAGGTTTTGGGCGCGAAAAACCTGCCCCCTGTGCAGTTCGGTAACAGGAAGCCGCTCCGCCACGTCGCGGCGCGGCGGCGCGATTTAGGTGGCCGGGGCAGGGGCGAGCGCCGATGATGGGGCGCGTGACAGGTGCGCCGACCGCCGCCGCCGTGTTGCTGCCCTTCTACCGGGACGGCGCAGGCGCGCTGCGGCTGATCCTGATCGAGCGCACCCCGTACGGCCGCCACGGTGGCCAGATCGCCCTGCCCGGCGGCAAGCGCGAGCCCGTCGACGCGACCATGCGCGACACCGCCGTCCGGGAGACCTGCGAAGAGCTCGGCCTGGCGCCGGACGACCTCGAGGTGCTGCACGAGCTGGCGCCGCTGCGCACCCGGACCACGGGGTTCGAGGTGTGGCCGTTCGTCGGCCGGCTGCGCCGCGTGCCGGCGCAGTGGCGGCCGGGCGAGACCGAGGTCGCCTCCGTACTGGACGTCGAGGTCGCCGAGCTGGTCGACCCCGCCTCGGCGGGCGAGCAGGACATGGAGTTCGCCGAGCAGGTCCGGCACCGGGTACCGGTGCGCCGGGTCGCCGGGCACACGGTCTGGGGCCTCACGCTGCGCATCCTGGAACCGGTGCTGCCGCTGGCCATGGCCGGCGAGTACCCGGTGTGACCGCCGCACCTCCCGGCCGGGTACTGGCCGGCCGCGAGCGACTCCTGACGGCCCTGCCCGCGCTGACCGGGCTGGCCGTCACGGCGGTGCTGGTCGCGGTGAGCGGGCGCTACGGCTACCACCGCGACGAGTTCTACTACCTGGCCTCCGGCCTGCACCCGGCGTTCGGCTACGTCGACCAGCCCCCGCTCACGCCGCTCGTCGCGCGAGCCGAGTACGAGCTGTTCGGGGACTCGGCGGTGGCGCTGCGGCTGGCGCCGTCGCTCGCCACGGGGCTGACCGTGCTGGTCACCGCCCTGATCGCCAGGGAGCTGGGTGGCGGCGTCGGCGCGCGGGCACTGGCGGCCGGCGCGGTCGCGGTGGCGGCGTTCCCGATCGGTACCGGGCACATGCTCTCCACCAGCACGTTCGACCTGCTGGCGTGGGCCGTGCTGAGCTGGCTGCTGGTCAGGGCGCTGCGGGACGGCGGCCGGGTCTGGCTCGCCGCGGGCGCGGTGGCCGGGCTCGCGCTGGAGAACAAGGCGCTCGTGGTGGCCCTGCTCGGGGCGGTCGCCGTCGGCGTGCTCGCGGTCGGCCCGCGCAACGTGTTCCGGGACCGCTGGCTGTGGTTCGGCGCGCTGCTCGCCGTGGCGCTGTGGGCCCCGAACCTCGTCTGGCAGGCGGTGCACGGCTGGCCGCAGCTGGGCATGGCCACGCGGATCGCCGCCTTCGGCAACGGGGGCAGCGTGTCGAGGTGGCTGTTCCCGCCGTTCCAGCTGCTGCTGATCGGCCTGCCGCTGGTACCGGTCTGGGTGGCCGGGCTGTGGGCGCTGCTCCGCGACCCGGCGCTGCACCGGACGCGAGCCTTCGCGGTGGCGTACGGGCTGCTGTTCGTGGCACTGCTCGCCGTCGGCGGCAAGCCGTACTACCTGGCCGGTACGTACCCGGTGCTGCTCGCGGCCGGCGCGGAACCGACGCTGCGCTGGGTCCGCCTCGGCCGGCCGGATCGGCCCGACGGCCCGCGACCGGACAACGCGCGACCGGAAGGAGTGCGGCCCTGGCTGCTGGGCGCGGCGCTGGCGGTGACCGGCGCGCTCACCGCGGTCCTGATGCTGCCGCTCGTGCCGGCCCGGCTGCTGCCCGGCAGCCCGATCGTCGCGGTGTCACCGCTCGCCGGCGACACCGTCGGCTGGCCGGAGCTCATCAACACCGTCTCGACCGTCTACCGGTCGCTCCCCGGCGACGAACGGGCGGCCGCGGTGGTGCTGACCCGCAACTACGGCGAGGCCGGCGCCGTCGACCTGTTCCGCCGCCGGCTCGACCTGCCGCCGGCCTACAGCGGGCACAACAGCTACGCGGACTGGGGACCGCCACCGGAGTCGGCCGGCCCGGTGGTCGCGGTCGGCTTCGACGAACCGACCCTGCGCCGGTGGTTCGGCACGGTCGAGCTCGCCGCGCGGCTGGACAACGGCATCGGCCTGGCCACCCTCGAGCAGGGCCAGCCGGTGTGGGTGTGCGCCGACCGGCGGGTGCCATGGTCCGCGATCTGGCCCCAGCTGCGCCGGCTCAGCTGACCCGGCTGGCCCGCGACCGAGGTCGGTCCGCGCGGGTTCGAGCCCGCCTCAGGGCGCCGCCCGATCCGGTCTCACCCCTGCATTACCTGATTTGCGTGAGTGACCCGCGCCGGCCGCCCGGTTACGGTGATCGGGTGTCCGATACGGAACAGACCCACGGCCGGATCTACCTGTTGCGCCACGGCGAGACCGAGTGGTCCGCGACCGGACGGCACACGAGCTTCACCGACATACCGCTCACCGCGCGCGGCCGGGAGCTGGCCACGGCCTCCGGCCGGGTGCTGACCGGTATCCGGGGCCCGGACGCGCCGCCGTTCGCGCTGGAGCTGACCAGCCCGAGACGCCGGGCCGCCGACACCGCCGCGCTGGCCAAGCTGTCCCCCGAGGTCGACGACTCGCTGGTCGAGTGGAACTACGGCGACTACGAGGGCCTGACCACGCCGGAGATCCGGGAGACGGTGCCCGGCTGGACGGTGTGGACGCACCCCTGCCCGAACGGCGAGTCCGCCGCCGAGGTGGCCGCGAGGGCCGACGAGGTGCTCGCGCGCTGCCGGCCGGTGCTCGCCGACGGCGATGTCGTGCTGATCGGCCACGGACACTTCAGCCGGGTGCTCACCGCCCGCTGGCTGGGCCTCGCGGCGAGCGCGGGCGTCGGCTTCAAGCTGGACGCGGGCGGGCTGACCGTGCTGGGCGACGAGCGGGGCGTACCGCGCCTCGACCACGTCAACCTGGTCGAGCTCAGCGAAGCCTGGCTGAGCTGACCAGCCCACAATCGCGGCTCAGACCCCGTGAGTGGCGAGTGGGGCTATAGCTCAACTCGCCACTCACGGGCTCCTACCAGCGGTTTTGCGGCGAACAGGCGGTTTCGAGGTGGTCAGGCCGGGCCGCGGCGGGCGGTGTCGTGGTCCTGGGCCCAGTCGCGGGCCGGCGCGCTGAGCAGCAACAGCAGCGCGGCGACCACGACGACACCGGTGACCGCGCCGGCCAGCACCTGGCGCGACGGCACCAGCAGCGAGTACGCCAGCGGCAGCAGCAGCAGCTGGACCACGATCGCCGGCGTCCGCGCCCAGAACCGGCCCCGCAGCAGCCCAGCGGCCACCCACAGCAGCGCCGCCGCGATCAGCAGGAACATGCCGCTCTCCGCGAGCACACCGCTCAGCTGCTGCGCCTGGCCACCGGCGACCACGAGGTAGCCGGCGAACCCGACCGCGACCAGGCCCTGCAGCCCGACCAGGCCGGCGGCCGCCCGGACCGGCCCCGGCGGGCGCGCGGCACGGCCCTCCGCACTCGGGGACTCCGGCGCCGCGCTCACGACGCCAACAGTAATGCCCTCCGTAGTACCCACGACCGTGGGTGCGGCGGCTACCCTGCCATCGTGCGCGCCCTGCTCGTGGTCAATCCGCAGGCGACCTCTACCACCTCCGCCGGTCGGGAGCTGCTGGCGCGCGCGCTGGCCAGCGAGCTGAAGCTGGACGTGCTGCAGACCCAGTACCGGGGCCACGCCGCCGAGGCGACCGCGGCGGCGGCCAGGGCCGGCGTCGAGCTTGTCATCGCGCACGGCGGCGATGGCACGGTGAACGAGGTCGTGAACGGGCTGCTGGAGGCGCGCCCACCGGTCGCCGGCCGGCCCGACGCGGACGCTCCGCTGCTCGCGGTGGTGCCCGGCGGCTCGGCCAACGTGTTCGCCAGGGCGCTCGGGCTGCCCAAGGACCCGCTCGAGGCGACGTCGGTCATCCTGTACGCGCTGGCCGAGCGGCGGACCAGGACGGTGGGCCTGGGCAAGGCGGACGACCGGTGGTTCACGTTCAACGCCGGGCTGGGCTGGGACGCCGATGTGGTGGCGTCGGTGGAGCGGGCCAGGGCGCGCGGCCACGAGGCCAGCCCGACCCGGTACGCCCGCACCGCGCTGCGTCACTACCTGCGCCAGCTGCGGCAGCCGCGGTCGCTGACGATCGAGCTGCCGGGCGAGGAACCGCAGTCCGAGCTGCGGCTGGCGATGGTCTGCGCCACCGACCCCTGGACCTACCTGGGCTCCCGGCCGGTGCGCACGAACCCCGGCAGCGGCGGGACGGACGGGCTGGCGCTGTTCGCGCTGCGCAGTCTCGCGCCGCGCGTGGTGCTCCCGCTAATTCGGGAGATTTTGCGGAAACAAGGAGATCCAAACGGCCCGAACATCCTGAGTCGGGACGAATTGCCACTCATTCGAGTGATCAGTGACACCCCTGTCGCCCTTCAGGTGGACGGCGACTACCTGGGAGAACGCAGCGAGGTCGAGTTCGTCTCAGTACCCAGGGCGCTGCGAGTCGTCGTGTGAGAACCGCGGCTCGCCGCAGTTACCAACCTGTCGGGTGACCGTGTCCAGACCGTTTTCCGCCATTCACCGACCGAGTTGAACCGTCGATCCCGTTGGGACTCGCGCCTTTGGCCGTGATCGTTCAACGTTGTTCACGAAGCCAGCACGACCCGCCGGGGCGAAACACCCCGGCACGGTCGGTCCGGACTCGGAGCTCGCAGGAGCACCGAGGACGGACCGGCGGGTTCGGTCAGTCGTTCAGCGTAGTCGGTCACACGGTGTAAACGGCCGTAGCCTTGATTGCGGTGAGTGGGTGAGGAAGCTCTCACCCAACTGCCCAAGAATCCTTGAACAGACCCGTCGCTCGTGAAAGAATTCACAAGCGACACGCCCGTACTGATGAGATAGGTGCGCGCCACAGCGCGCAGAGCAAGGAGCAGAGCAATCATGGACTGGCGCCACCGCGCGAGCTGCCGTGACGAGGACCCGGAGCTTTTCTTCCCGGTAGGGACCTCCGGCCCCGCACTGTTGCAGGTCGCCGAGGCTAAGACCGTCTGTCGGCGCTGCCCCGTGAACACCGAGTGCCTCACTTGGGCACTGGAAAGCGGCCAAGACGCCGGTGTGTGGGGCGGCATGAGCGAAGATGAGCGTCGCGCCCTCAAGCGCCGCAACGCTCGCACTCGGGCCCGCAGTGGAGCCTGAGCTACCAAACGAGCCTGTGTAACACGCGCTCCCCGATCCGCGAGCCCGGCGCCAGAACATGGCCCCGGGCTCGCGGTCTGTCCGGACCAGGAACGACGGGCTCATCGAGCCGCGAGACCGAGCCGCACCCAGCGGAGCTGGCACACGAACGACGAAGGCACTGATCCGATGAGTGGAGTGGCCGGCGGGCGAACGGCCAGGCGAACGGGCCAAAGGGCGAACGGTCACCGGCGTCCAGCGGCCGACCACCGGCCGTTCGGCGGCTCGATCAGCCAGGTCGGTCCCGGACCCTGTCCCGTCAGCCGCGCAGCAGCGGGACCCGGAGCACGGCGTCGGTGCCCTTCGGGTCGCGCGGGCGCATGCTGAGCGAGGCGTCCAGCTCGGAGTCCACCAGCGTCCGCACGATCTGCAGGCCCAGGCCACGGGACCGCTCCAGCGAGAAGCCCTTGGGCAGACCCCGCCCGTCGTCGCTCACCACCACGTCCAGCCAGCCGGCCGAGCGGCGCACGGTGAGTACCACCTCGCCACGGGCGCCGGGCGCGTAGGCGTGCGCCAGCGCGTTGTGCACCAGCTCTGTGAGCACCATGACCAGCGGGGTGGCCAGCGCGCTGTTCACCACGCCGAAGCTGCCCTCGCGGCGGACGGTCACCCGGGACTCGGCGATCGCCACGTCGGCCATCATGGGGATGACCCGGTCGACGACCTCGTCCAGGTTCAGCCGCTCGTCGACGGACATGGACAGCGTCTCGTGCACCAGCGCGATCGAGGTCACCCGGCGCACCGACTCCTCGAGGGCCTGCTTGGCCTCCGGGATCGAGGTGCGCCGCGACTGCAGCCGCAACAGGGCGGCCACCGTCTGCAGGTTGTTCTTCACGCGGTGGTGGATCTCGCGGATCGTGGCGTCCTTGGTGAGCAGCGCCCGGTCCCGCCGCTTGACCTCGGTGACGTCCCGGACCAGCACCAGTGCGCCGGCCGGCGCGCCGCGCGGGCGCAGTGGCATGGCGCGCAGCAGCATCGCCGCGCCTCCGGCCTCCACCTCCATGCGCAGCGAGGGGCGCCCGTCCAGCGCGGACCGGATCCGCTTGACCACCTCGGCGCCGTCGAACGGGTCACGCACCAGGGGCCGGGTGACGCTGCTCAGCACCGCGCCGACCAGGTCCGACGCGTGCCCCATCCGGTGGTAGGCCGACAGCGCGTTCGGGCTGGCGAACACCACCCGGCCGCCGGTGTCCACGCGGATCAGGCCGTCGCCGACCCTCGGGTTGGTCGTGGTGTCGACCGTGGCGTCCTGGGCGGGGAACGTACCGTCCGCGATCATCTGGCAGAGGTCGGCGGCGCCGCCGAGGTAGGCGATCTCCAGCGGGCTGGGCACCCGGGCGACCGCCAGGTTGGTGTCCCGGGAGAGCACCGCGAGCACCACGCCGTCCCGGCAGACCGGGATCGTCTCCCGCCGCACCGGCACCCCATGGTGCCAGCGCGGGTCCTCCTCGCGGCTGATCCGCTGGTCGATCATCGCCCGGCGCAGCGGCGCGTGCTCCGGCTCGACGACAACGCTGCCGACAGCGTCCTCGGGGTGCGCGGTCGGCGCAGTGGTCGGCCGGGCCTGCGCCACGCACAGGAAGCGCCCGGACCGGCCGTCGGCGGGCGCGGCCGGGTCGGGCGGTGCGCCGTTGGCCGGCAGGTCGGGCAGCGGGATCCAAAGCATGAAGTCGGCGAACGACAGGTCGGCGAGCAGCTGCCACTCGGCGACCACCCGCTGCAGGTGGTCCACCGCAAGGCCGGAGAGCCGGGTGTGCTCCGCGACCAGCTCGGTCAGCGTGGACATCAGCGGCCCCGGGCGGACCGGCGCACTCCGGTCACTCCACCACGGCGATCAGGTCGCCACTCTGCACCACGTCGCCCTCGGCCACCGCGACCGACGTGACCGTCCCGGGCACCTCGGTGATCACCGGGATCTCCATCTTCATGGACTCCAGGATGACCAACGTGTCGCCGTCGGAGACCGTCGCGCCCGCCTGTACGACCACGCTCATCACGCTGGCCACCATCTCGGCCCGGATCTCCTCGGCCACGCCCACCCTCGCCTCGGTCAAGTTCACGCGGGTTCGGACGACCTGCGATCACGAGCCATCCAACCACGCATGACAGACTCGGGGGCAGAACACACTTCAGGAGGCGAACACATGTCCCGACGAGCCCGTAAACGGCGCGACCGCAAGAAGAGCGGCGCGAACCACGGCAAGCGGCCCAACGCCTGAGGTCAGGCGCCGGAGCCCGGCAGCGCCGGGCGACACCGCTGGGCCACAGTACGAAGGGCCGGAGTGAATATCCACTCCGGCCCTTCGTGCGTTTTGACGGTGTTTCAGGGTCAGACGCGCCGCTCGACGCGGGTACTGCGTACCTCGATGCTGGTGCCGCCCGGCCCGCTCTCCACGGTCACCTCGGCCTGCTCCAGCACGGCGAGGCGGATCTGGTCCCGCAGCCGCGCCTTGAGCGTCTGCGGCGCCAGCTCGCCGCCGCACTTGCGGGCCAGCAGCTCCTTCAGCTTCTCCTCGATGCCGTACTGCGCCAGGCAGGGGTGGCAGTCCTCCAGGTGCTGGCGCAGCAGGTCGCGCCGCGTCTGGTTGCACTCCTGGTCGAGGAACAGCCACACCTCGGCGAGTACCTCGTCGCAGTCGGTCTCGTGTTCGCCTTCGCAGCTCACCGGGCCACCTCCTGGCCACGCAGGAAACCACGGTCACGGGCAGTGTCGGTCAGCAGGTCACGCAGCTGGCGCCGGCCGCGGTGCAGGCGCGACATCACTGTCCCGATCGGGGTACCCATGATGTCCGCGATCTCCTTGTACGCGAAACCTTCCACATCGGCGAGGTAGACCGCCATGCGGAAGTCCTCCGGCAGCTCCTGCAGCGCCGCCTTCACGTCGCTGTCGGGCAGCCGGTCCAGCGCCTCGACCTCAGCCGAGCGCAGGCCGACCGAACTGTGCTCGCCGGCCTGGGCCAGCTGCCAGTCGGTGATCTCCTCGGTGGGGTGCTGGGCGGGCTGGCGCTGCCGCTTGCGGTAGCCGTTGATGTAGGTGTTGGTGAGGATCCGGTAGAGCCAGGCCTTCAGGTTCGTACCCGCGCGGAACGACCCGAACGCGGCGTACGCCTTCAGGTAGGTCTCCTGCACCAGGTCCTCGGCATCGGCCGGGTTGCGCGTCATCCGCAGCGCCGCGCCGTACAGCTGGTCCAGCAGCGGCATCGCGTCGTGCTCGAACCGGGCTGCCAGCACCTCGGGCGACTCGACCGGGCGGGGCTCGTCCTGCTCGGCGCTCGCGTCCGGCTGAACGCCGACGGACACACCTGTGCCCGACACGGAGCTGGTGCCCGACACGGAGCCCGTGTCCGGCTGAACGCTGGTCTCCGGCTGAACGCTGGTGTCCAGCGCAGCGTTCGTGCTCAGGTCACGCTCGACCTCAGCGCCCTGGCTGACGGCACTCACCTCCGCCGCCTCGCCCTCAGCTGGCACCGAGCTCCCTCCGCGCCGCCGCCGCGGCGTCCCCAGCTTGCCCGCCACTCCAACAGCGGCGTCGACATCGATCGAGACTGAGGATACGCCCCGACGCCGCGACCGGCCGGTCGGTCCGGGCGTGGGCAGGCGCACATCTGACTCCGGCGACAGACCAGACAGCAGATCGGGCAAAACATCTCCCGTCAGAGGGGCCAATACGGCGTTCGTCACGTGTGGTGGAACGCCCGGTGGTGGGCCGGCATTCCCCACCAGGACTCAGGTTTCAAGGTGTGTGCGGAGCCACGCGCGGCGTGCAGGAGGACAGGACCAAACGCCCCCACGGACCCGTCGCACCCCTGCCCGGCCGACCGCCGGGCAGCCGTAGGCTCGCCGGCATGGCGGGAACCCCGGCGACCGCGCTGCTCGACGCACAGCGGGTGGCGTACCAGACACACAGCTATCCGCACCGGGCCGGCGAGGCCTACGGGCCGGAGGCCGCCAGGGCACTCGGCCTGGACCCGGCCAGGGTGTTCAAGACGCTGGTCACCGAGGTTGACGGCGAGCTCACCGTCGGCGTGCTGCCGGTCATCGGCACGCTGGACCTGAAGGCGCTGGCGTCGGCGGTGGGCGGCAAGCGGGCCAAGATGGCCGAGATCAAGGCAGCCGAGCGGGCCACGGGCTACGTGGCGGGCGGGATCTCGCCGCTCGGCCAGAAGAAGCGCCTGCGGGTCGTGCTGGACGCCAGCGCGACCGGGTTCGACACGGTCTTCTGCAGCGGCGGCCGGCGCGGCCTGGAGGTCGAGCTGGCCCCGGACGACCTGGTCCGCCTGACCGAGGCCACAGTCGCGGCCATTACCTCATACTGATCGACCGGCCGGCGCTGAAGTAACTCAACCAGGCGATCTGGCGGCCGGTTCTGGGCCATTTAGTCTTCACCCCGTGCGACGGAGCGACCATCATGGCCGGATGTTGCAGGTGTCGGTGGTTCGTGCCAGGGAGCTGTGGCACGCCTGGGTGACCCCGGGGACGGCGCCGCGCGCGCTGCCGACACCCGAGCTGGTGACCGTCTACCGGCTGTGGCTGCTCGCCCTGCTGCTCAAGGTGCTGGGCGCCGGCTGGGACGTGTCATGGCACTTCCGCTGGCTGCGCGACGACCTGGCGCCGCCGCACCTGCTGAACTCGGTGGGCACCGCGCTGGCCGTCGGGCTGGTCGCCTTCCACACCTACACCGGCTACGGGGTGGACCGCCACGCGCTGCGCCTGATGCAGGTCGGCACGGCGGTGTTCCTGATCGCCATCCCGCTGGACCTGATCAACCACCGGGTCAACGGGCTGGACATCACGACCTGGAGCCCCACCCACGGCCTGCTCTACCTCGGCACCGCGATCATGCTCGCCGGCGTGATCAGGGGCTGGGGGCTGTACGGCCCGGCCGACCGCTGGCGGTGGGCGACGCTGGCCGCGCTCTGGGCGTGCTTCCTTGAGAACACGATGTTCGTGGCCGGGCAGCAGGAGTACGGCGTGTACGCAGTGGCCGCATGGGACGCCGGGCACCCGGAGGCCGAGCCGAGCCTGCTGCAGTTCGCGGCGAACCAGATCGGCCGCCCGGTGGACCGGGCCACCCTGGTCCAGTTCGCGCTGCCCGTGCCGGCCTGGGTGTACCTGGCGTGGCTGGTCACCGCCGTGATGCTCGTGCTCGTGGTCGCCCGCTCGATGCTCGTCAGGCGCTGGTCGGCGACCGCCGTCACCGCCGGCTACCTCACCTACCGCTGTGTCAACTGGGTACTGCTGGCCGGCACCGGCTTCCCCCGGTCCGCCGTGCCGTTCCTCCTGCTCGGCGGCGCCGTGGTCGTGGACCTCGTGCTCTCCTCGAGCTGGCTGCGGCGCCTGCCCTGGGCGGCCGCCCCACTACTCGGCAGCGTGCTCGTCGCGGCGGCGATCAGTGGCGGAGCGTGGCTGCAGGACGTCCTCCTGGTTGCCCCGCCGCTGGACTACCGGTCGGTCGCCGGGGCGGCCGGCGGGCTTGCCGCACTCTGGCTCGGACTGGCATACCTCGTGCGTACGCCTGGTTTTGCCCGCTGGGCTGCCGAGGCGGCGCCGGCTCCGCCGAGGGTCCGCACCCGGCTGCCGAGGGAGGAGGCGTAGCCCGATGAGATTACAAAATATAACGCTCTGTGGCAGGATCAGCGGATCGGATAAGATCAATCCCTAAGACGACGTTAAGGTAGCGAGATGAGTTCGAACGGGTCGATGCAGAACGTGGGGTGGCCGAACTCGGTCTCCCCTGGCATCGGCGCATTCCGGATCGATGTGCCAAACGAGTGGTCGGCCATCGAGCCAGCCGGGGGGCTAATCGCCTTCCTCGCCCCACCGAGTGACAACTTCAGGGTGAACCTGGTGGTCTTCGGTGAGCGGGTGCCAGCGGACAAGGAACTCGGCGAGCTGGCCGAGGAGGCGCTGCTCGGCGCCGGTGCCACCGACATCGTGGCCATCGGTATGGACGGCGCCGAGAGCGAGGAACAGCTGCCCAGTGCAGCTCGCCGGACGGACCTGCTGCTGGAGGGCCGGATGGTCCGCCAGCTGGCGGTCACCACGGAGGGGCCGGACCGGTCCCCCACCGGGGTGCGCAGCGTGTACGCGCTGGTCGGCAGCTGCCTGACGGAGCGTGCCGATGTCGACGAGCACATCCTCACCGAGATGATCTCGTCGTTCACCGTGACCGCCGGAGTGCCGGCGTCGCACTAGCGCCGGCCCGTCCGGGGTCCGGCGCCCCTTCCGGGTACCCGCATGCCCGCACCCGGGCCGCCTGTTGTTACCGAACTCCACGCCAGGCAGGGTTTTCGGCCGCACAACCTGCCTGTGGTGCAGCTCGGTAACAGCGCTAGGTGATCGGGCGCAGGACCCGCTCCAGCCACTCGTTGACCGCGCGTGCGAGGCCGTCGAGGTCACCCTTGAGCGAGTGGTCGCCGGGCAGCAGCACGACGTCGCGGTGTGGCGCCGGCGCGGGCTGGCCGAACGGGTCACGCTCGCCCTGCACCACCAGCACCGGCACCTCGACGCCGGCCAGCTCGGGCAGCCTGTCCTTCTCCGGCTTGCCCGGCGGGTGCACCGGGAACGCCAGGCAGAGCACCGCGGCGGCACCCCCCTCCTCGGAGGTGCGGCAGGCCACCCGCGCGCCAGAGGACCGGCCACCGAACACCAGCGGCACCCCCTCCAGCACGCCGGCTCCCAGGTACTCCACGACGGCCAGCCAGGCGGCGTCCAGTTGCTTGGCCGGAGCGGGGGCGCGCCGGCCGGCCACCCGGTACGGCTGCTCGACCAGTGCGACGTGTACCCCGGCCCGGCG
Organism: Pseudonocardia sp.; assembly: GCA_036272795.1. GTDB lineage: Bacteria > Actinomycetota > Actinomycetes > Mycobacteriales > Pseudonocardiaceae > Pseudonocardia. The sequence goes on along the minus strand of DATAYB010000389.1, from coordinate 3,260 downwards.
CGCCGACTGGGCGGCGGTCACCAGGTCAGGGGCGCCGATGCCACCGCCCGCGCCGTGCCCGAGCAGCAGCGCCGCCCGGCCCTCCGGCACGCAGTGCAGGTCGACCCTGGCCGGCCCGTGCGGCGTCTCGATCTCGAGCGAGCTCATCGGCGTGCGCTGCTGTGGTCGCCGGTGCTGCCCGCGTCCGACCTGTCGGCGGGCGCGTCCGACATGTCGGCGCCGGAGTTGGCGGCGCCCGCGTCCAGGTCCAGCGCCAGGGCGGGTTCGGCCAGCTCGACGCGCTCCAGCAGCTCCGGGCCCTCGTTGCGGACGTTGTTGACCCGGGAGGACACCGGGCGCAGCTCCAGGCCCGCGACCAGCTCGTCACTCGGCGGCACGAGCAGCTCAGGTGGGGCCGGGGAGTCCGGGTCCAGCCAGGTCGCCCAGTCGTCGGGGTCGAGCAGCAGCGGCATCCGGTCATGGATGTCGGCGAGCGGCCCGACCGCGTCGGTGGTCAGCACGGCGGCGGTCAGCAGCGGCTCGCCGTCCGGGGACCGCCAGAACTCCCACACCCCGGCCATAGCCAGCGAGCCGCCCGGCAGACCGGTCGCGGAGCCGGTGATGAAGTACGGCTGCTTCGCGCCGCCCGCGCGCCGCCACTCGTACCAGCCGTCGGCCGGCAGCAGGCAGCGCCGACCGGCCAGCGCCTTGCGGAACGCCGGCTTCTCCGCCGCGGTCTCGGCGCGCGCGTTGATCATGCGGGAGCCCACCGAAGGGTCCTTCGCCCAGGACGGCACCAGGCCCCAGCGCAACACCCGCACACTGCGCTCGGTGCGGCTGTTGTCGACGGTGCCCTCGGCGTCGCGGGGATGGCGCTGCACCACCGCGAGCACGGGCTTGGTCGGTGCCACGTTGTAGTCCGAGGCGGGCGCGGCATCGCCGGTGGCGTCCACCGCTTCGAACTCCTCCGCGATGTCCGAAGCCGCCTTGGTCGAGGCATACCGGCCACACATGCGACCCATGCTCCCACGAGTGCGGAATCATGAGCACATGCCCGACGCGACGACACCGCAGCCAGCCCCGCCCACCCACCCCTGGCCCGCACCGACCGCCAGCGGTCCGGTCAGCGGCGCCGTCGCGGTGCCCGGTTCGAAGTCGCAGACCAACCGGGCGCTGCTGCTGGCCGCGCTGTCCGGTGGGGACTGCACCGTCGCCGGGGTGCCGGCCACCCGGGACAGCGCCCTGATGATCGGCGCACTGCGCGCCCTCGGGGTGCCGGTACGGGTCGACGGCGAGGTGGTCGGGATCGGCTCGCACGACGGCTGGCGCGGCAACAGCGAGGTGGACACCGGGCTGGCCGGCACCGTGATGCGGTTCGTGCCGCCGGCCGCCGCGCTGGCCGACGGCCCCGTGCGCTTCGACGGCGACCCACGCGCCCGGGAGCGCCCGATGGGCCCCGTGCTGAGCTCGCTGCGCACCCTCGGCGCCCGCGTCGAGACGCACGGCACCGGCGACGCGCTGCCGTTCACGCTGCACGGCACCGGTGGGCTGCCCGGCGGCGAGGTCGTGCTGGACGCGTCCGGCTCCTCGCAGTTCGTCTCGGGCCTGCTGCTCTCCGGGGCGGCCTACGACAAGGGCCTGACGGTGATCCACGACGGCAAGCCGGTGCCGTCGCTGCCGCACATCGAGATGACCGTGGACATGCTGCGCGCCGCGAGCGTCGACGTGGACGACAGCGAGCCGAACGCCTGGCGGGTGCCGCCCGCGCCCATCGCCGCGCGCGACTGGGTGGTGGAGCCCGACCTGTCGAACGCCTCGGTCTTCCTGGCCGCGGCGGCGATCACCGGCGGCCGGGTCACCGTGCTGGGCTGGCCGAGCGCCTCCATGCAGCCGGGCGTGGCGATCCTGGGCGTGCTCGAGCAGTTCGGCGCGGCCGTGACCACCACGCCGGAGGGGGTCACCGTGACCGGCCCCGACCGGCTGGCCGGCGTGGACGTCGACCTGCACGACGTCGGCGAGCTAGCTCCGACCATCGCGGCGCTGGCCGCTCTGGCCGACGGCCCCTCGCGGCTGCGCGGCATCGCCCACCTGCGCGGCCACGAGACCGACCGGCTCGCCGCGCTGGCCACCGAGCTGGGCGCGCTCGGCGCGGACGCCGCCGAGACCCCCGACGGGCTCGCCATCCGGCCCCGCCCGCTGCACGGCAGGAGTGACCGCCCCTGGGGCGCCTACGCCGACCACCGGATGGCGACCGCGGGCGCGCTCATCGGGCTCGCCGTGCCCGGGGTCGAGGTGGACGACATCGGCTGCACCGACAAGACGATCCCGGACTTCCCCGGCCGGTGGGCCACACTGCTGTCCGGGCGGGCCGGGAGCTAGCGGGTGTCGCCGGCGCCGCGCCAGTACGACGAGTCCGACGTCCGGGTCCGCCCCGGCCGGCGGGGTTCGCGGCCGAGGACCAAGACCCGGCCCGAGCACATCGACGCCGAGCCGGCCATGGTCGTCGCGGTGGACCGGGGCCGGTGGACCTGCATCCCGGACTCCGCCCGCCCCGGCGACCTGGACGCGCTGGTCGTGGCCATGCGGGCCCGCGAGCTGGGGCGCACGCCGATCGTGGTGGGCGACCGGGTCGGGCTCGTCGGCGACCGCTCCGGCGGCACCGACTCCCTCGCCCGTATCGTGCGGGTGGCCGAGCGGACCAGCGTGCTCCGCCGCACCGCCGACGACAACGACGCCTACGAGCGGATCGTGGTGGCCAACGCGGAGCAACTCGTGATCGTCTCGGCGCTGGCCGACCCCGCGCCCAGCGTGGGCTTCGTCGACCGCGCGCTGGTCGCCGCCTACGCCGGCGGGCTGCGCCCGCTGCTCTGTCTGACCAAGGCCGACCTCGCCGACACCGACCGGGGCGCCGACCCCGCCGTCGTGGCCGCCGCGTGGCACGAGCTGGACCTGCCGGTCGTGGTCACCCGGTTCGACCGGCCGCCCGACGAGATGCGGGAGGTGCTCGCCGGGCGGGTGTCGGCGCTCATCGGACACTCAGGGGTCGGCAAGTCCACGCTGGTCAACGCCCTGGTGCCGGACGCCGACCGTGCGGTGGGCCGGGTCTCCGGGGTCGGCAAGGGGCGGCACACGTCGTCCTCGGCGGTGGCGATCCCGCTGCCGACCGGGGGCTGGGTGGTGGACACACCCGGGGTCCGCTCGTTCGGGCTGGCGCACGTGTCGGCGACGGACGTGGTGAGCGCGTTCGCCGACCTGGCCGCCGCGATCGACGAGTGCCCGCG
>DATAYB010000388.1:0-16765 GCA_036272795.1 Pseudonocardia sp. | reverse complement strand
CACCACCGCGCAGGACACCAGGTCACCCCGGAACTTCGGGAAGACCACACCCCGCGACACGGCCCCGACCTGGTGCCCGGCCCGGCCCACCCGCTGCAGGCCGGAGGCCACGCTCGGCGGCGCCTCCACCTGCACGACCAGGTCGACCGCGCCCATGTCGATCCCCAGCTCCAGGCTGGACGTGGCCACCACACAGGGCAGCTGGCCGGCCTTGAGCTCCTCCTCCACGGCGGTGCGCTGCTCGCGGGACATCGAGCCGTGGTGCGCCTTGGCCACCACCGGGTCGGCGCCCGTGCTCAGTCCGGACTCGCCGATCGCCTCCGCCGGGAACCGGTCACCCGGCCGGAGCTCCGTCTGCTGGGCTGCGAGCTCGTTGAGCTTCGACGTCAGCCGCTCCGCCAGCCGCCGCGAGTTCGCGAACACGATCGTCGAGCGGTGCGCCCGGACCAGCTCCAGCACCCGGCGCTCCACCGCCGGCCAGATCGAAGGACGCTGCGCGCTGCCGGCCGCCGAGCCGATGATCTCCTCGTCCGTGCTGCCCGGATCGGGCCGCACGTCCAGCGCCGCCAGGTCGGGCACCGGGACCTCGACCCTCACCTCGATCGTCTTCGGGATCGCCGGCCGGATCACCTGCACAGGCTGGCTGCCCGCCAGGAACGAGCTCACCTCGTCCACCGGGCGGACCGTGGCTGACAGCCCGATCCGCTGCGCCGGCCCCTGCCCGCCGCCCTCGGTGTCGTCCGGCGACCTGCGCAGCAGCTCGTCCAGCCGCTCCAGGGACAGCGCGAGGTGCGCGCCCCGCTTGGTGCCGGCCACCGCGTGCACCTCGTCGACGATCACCGTGCGCACCCCGCGCAGCGACTCCCGGGCCGCCGAGGTGAGCAGCAGGAACAGCGACTCCGGCGTCGTGACCAGCACGTCCGGCGGCGTGCGGGCGAACCGGCGGCGCTCGTCGGCCGCCGTGTCACCGGTGCGCATGCCGACCGTGATCTCCGGCATCGGCAGCCCGAGGCGGTGGGCGGCCTGCCGGATGCCGGCCAGCGGGGACCGCAGGTTGCGCTCGACGTCGACCGCGAGTGCCTTCAACGGCGACACGTAGAGCACCCGGCAACGGTGCTTCGGCTCCGCCGGAGGCGGCTCGGCGACCAACCTGTCGAGCGCCCAGAGAAACGCGGCCAGCGTCTTGCCCGACCCGGTCGGAGCCACGACCAGGGCGTGATGGCCGGCCCGCGCGGCCGCCCAGGCGCCCTGCTGGGCGGCGGTGGGCGCGGCGAAGGCCCCGGCGAACCAGCTCCGGGTAGCCGGGGTGAATCCCTCCAACGCGTCCACGTACCCATCATGGACCCGGGGTCCGACAGTTCCCCGCGCCCGGACCCCCGCCGGACGGGGGCCCGTGCCCGCTACCGGGCCCGGCCGCTCTAGTCCTGGCCGACGTCGAAGCCTTCCTCCACGTCCCGCCGTGAGTAGGAACGGAACGCGATGTGGGTGTCGGTCTGCTGGACGCCGGGCACCTTGCTCAGGCCGCCGGCGATCACGTCGGCGAGCTGCTCGTGCTCGCGGACCTTGACGACGGCGATGAGGTCGACGTTGCCGGCGCAGGAGTAGACGTCGGCCACCCCGGGCAGCTCGGCGATCGCCTGCGCGGTCTCCGGGATGTGATCGGCGGCGGTGTGAACCAGGACGAACGCGGTGATCACGACGGTGGCTCCTTCGCTGGCGCGGATGATCCATCGTAGTCAGTCCGCCGCGGCGTACCCGTTCGGCGCCGCGCGGGCGGTGGCCAGCCACGTGCTCCACCGGCCGGCCCCGTGCGCCGGCTCCGTCCACGGTGTCGGGCAGTGCACCAGGCGGGTGCCAGGGCGGTCCAGCCAGCGCAGCAGCACGCCGGCCTCCTCGGCCGGCGCGCCCCGCAGCGGGCCGGGCCCCGGGCGGACCGTCTCCGCGCCCGCCTGCAGCGCCGCGACCACCGGCATCGGCGGCACCCCGCGCCGGGCCGTCCCGGCCGCCGCCAGCCGCCCGTGCCGCAGCACCGCGAGCTCCCAACCGCCCGCGCCGTCCGGCCGGGCCGCGACGAGCTCGGGCAACGCGGTCAGGGCGGCGAGCCGCTGGCCCCGGTACAGCGCGGTGAGCAGGTCGGCCAGCCTGTCGCGGCGGGTGGCGGCCGCCTCGAACCGCTGCGCCGCGCCGAGCCGGTCGACCTCGGCGGCGAGGGTGCGCAGGGCGCCGTCGGACTGGCCGACCAGCAGGTCGGCGACCGCGCCCGCGGTGACCGCGTACTCCAGCACGCTCTGCCGGCCGGCGCACGGCGCGGCGCAGTGGCCCAGCTCGGCCAGCGCGCAGGCGGTGCCCTTCGGGTTGCGAGCCGGGATGCGCTGGGTGCAGCGGCGGACCGGGACCGCGTCCTGCACCGACTCCATCGCGGTCACCGCGTCCGCCCGCGACCGGAACGGGCCGAACGCGCCGTCCCTCGGCTCCTTGATCACGGAGAGCCGGGGGAACGGCTCGTCGGTCAGCGCCAGCCACCAGGCGAGGTATGGGGTACGGGAGCGGCGGTTGAACCGGGGGCGATGGGCCCCGAGCAGCCGCAGCTCGCGCACCTGCGCCTCCAGTGCGTGCGCGCACTCCACCGCGTCGACCCTGGTGGCCAGCGACACCATGTCGCGCACCCGGCGGCGGCGCTCGGCGGCGGTGAAGTAGGAGCGCACGCGACGGCGCAGGTCGCCGCTCGTGCCCACGTAGAGCACCTCGTCGCGGGCGCCCCGGAACAGGTACACCCCGGGCGCGCTGGGCAGATGGTCGGCCATGCCGCGCTTGCGCCGCTGGGCGTCGGTCGGCCGGTTGCCCGCCGCGCTGGCGGCCAGCGCGAGCAGCTCCTCGAGACTCTGCACTCCGAGGTTGCCGACCCGCTCCAGCAGCGCGTGCAGCACGTGCACGGTGGCGCGCGCATCGTCCAGCGCGCGGTGCGTCGGCCGGGTGGGGCTGCCGAACAGCTCGGCCAGCGCGGACAGCCGGGCCGACGGTGCCTCGTCGCGGCTGAGCACCGCCCTGGCCAGCCGCGCCGTGCACAGCACCGGCGGCTTGGGCCACGCCAGCCCGTGCCGCTCGCAGGCCGCGCGCAGGAACCCGGTGTCGAACGGCGAGTTGTGCGCCACCAGCACCGAGCCGGCGAGGAACTCCAGCACGCTGGGCATCACGCGCTCGATCCTGGGCGCCCCGGTGACCATCGCCTGGGTGATCCCGGTCAGGGCGACGACCATGGGCGGGATGCCGGTGCCAGGGTCGACCAGGGTCGCCAGCTCGCCGACCCGCTCGCCGCCGCGCACCTTGACCGCGCCCACCTCGGTGATCGCGTCGGAGGCCGCGCTGCCCCCGGTGGTCTCCAGGTCGAGCACGACGAACGTGACCTCGCGCAGCGGCGTGCCGAGCTCGTCGAATGACAGCTGTGGCATTTACCGGACGCTACTGGGGAGCACCGACGGTTCCGGGGTCCCCGCAGATTGTGGGGTGATCGAACCTGCCGGCCGGACCGACCGGAAACGCCTGGTGCGCACTACCCTTGGTGAATGGCGGAGCAGGCGTGGATCGAGCTGCCCGAGCCCGTGCGGGTTCGGCTGGCCGAGGTCGCGTCGGTGGCGGTCGCCGAGCTGCCGGCCGCCGAGGTTCCCGCCAGCCTGCGCAGGCTGACGAAGTTCACGCCCAGTAAGCGCGCCCGGCTCGGCGCCAAGGCCCTGCTGGGCGAGTTACAGGACTCGGCGGCGTTCCGGGCGGCCGTGCTCGCCTGGTGGGAGGAGCACCGCCCGGGCGAGCTGACCGGCCCCGATGCCGACCCGGTCGGCGGGGTGGCCGGTGCCGTGCTCGCGGAGGCGCCGGATCTCGACGAACGGCTCGGTGCGGTCGCCGAGCGGGCCGAGGTCGTCACGTTGCGTGCCCAGTTGGACGCTGCGCTGGCCCGCGTGGACAAGCTCGGCGGCGAGCTGGAGCGGTTGCGCGCCGAGCTCGCCGAGAGCCGGTCCGGAGCCCGCGAGCTGGACCAGGAACGCGACGGGGAGCTCGACCGGCTGCGCCGCCGCTACCGAGAGCAGGGCAGCCGGCTGCGGGAGGCCGAGGACGGCACGCGCGCCGCCGAGCGGGAGCTGGCCGAGCTGCGCGAGCGAGGTGCCACCGAGCTCGCCGCCGCACTCGCCGACCGGGACCGGGCCCGCGAGCGCGCCGCCGCCGAGCGGGTCAGGGCGGCCAGGGCGAGCGACGAGGTGACCGGCGCCCGACAGGCCGCGCGGGAGGCCCGGCAGGCCGACGAGGTGCGGCTGGAGCTGTTGATGGACACCCTGGCCGGTGCGGTGTCCGGGTTGCGCCGCGAGCTCGGCCTCGGCGGGGGAGCCGGGCCCCGGCCGGCAGACCTGGTCGGTGGCGTCCGCGTGCCGGGGCGCGGTGGGGCCAGGGTCTCCGACGCGCACGCGCTGGACCGGCTGCTCAGCCTGCCCTCGGTGCACCTGATCGTCGACGGCTACAACGTCAGCAAGACCGGCTACCCCGAGCTGACGCTGTTCGACCAGCGCAACCGGCTGGTCGGGGCGCTGGGTGCGCTCACAGCTCGGACGGGCGCCGAGGTCACCGTCGTGTTCGACGGCGCCGCCGTGGTGGCCGGCCCGCTGCGGCACCCGCGCGGGGTCCGCGTGCTGTTCAGCGAACCCGGGGTGCTGGCCGACGACGTGATCCGGGAGCTGGTCGCCGCAGAGCCCGCCGGCCGGCCCCTGCTCGTCGCCACCTCGGACCGCGCGGTCGCCGACTCGGTCCGCCGGCGGGGCGCGCACCCGCTGCCGTCCCGCGTGCTGCTGGACCTGCTCGGCCGCTACTGACTCCGCTACTGACCCGCAGGTCGCTCGGCGGGGTCCCGAGCGGCTGTGCCCCGTGATCATCAGGACCGGAGGGCTGTCTGCGGCTTGATCGAATGACCCTGTGGTCCTGATGATCACCGGAATCCGTGTGGGGACTGCACTGGCGCCCGCGAGCACAGGAAAGGCCCGGTCAGGGCAGTGATGGGCGGTGCGGGGCGCTCCGGGCGGTCACCGTCAGACACGACGGGGAGGATCCGTCGATCGCCCGATCGGGGGACTGCTCCCAGGAAACTGTCGGAGCGTCGCCCTACGGTTCGCGTGTCGACAGGGAACCGATCAAGGGGAGACAGACATGATCATCGACTGTGATCGTTGCGAGGTCCGGGGAGACGCCTGCCGGGACTGTGTCGTGGGGGTGTTTCTCGGTCTGCCGGGCAGCGTCGGAGGCGCAACCGAGCGGTCCGAGCTGCCGTCTGGCGCTCGATCGGTACAGCTCGACGCACCGGAGTACCACGCGCTGAACGTGCTTGCGGATCAGGGACTCGTGCCGCGGTTGCGGCTGGTTGCCACGGAGCCTCGGCAGGCGTCACCCACTTTGGCGAGCGAAGATGATTTCAGTGACGTCGGGTAAGGAATCAGTGTTATGAAATGCTGGTCGCTCACCTCCTGTGATCGTTGAGACCTGATCGTCGGCGCGCCACGCCGTGCGGGGGTCCTCCTGGACGCCGTTCCCGCTCATTCGTAATCTCGCTGAGACCTTGCGGGGCGTCAGCCACTCGCTCCCCGATTGGCGCCGCGGGGTCGCCGCCGAAATGGCTTGCGCGAGTCGAGTCGGGTCCCCCGAAGGCCTGACCACTCCCCGGACTCCGCGCGCCCGACTCGGCGGTACACGGGAAGGGAGTCCGGCGTAGTGGCGTCGAGCGGGTACCTGCGCGCAGTGGCTGGCGCGTTGTCCGCCTCCGTGATGGCAGTGACTGCCTGCGTGGTGCTGACCACCCCGGCCTACGGGGATCCGCCCGCGCCTACGCCGCCTCCCACCGCGTCCGACGCGGCGAAGCAGCTCGAGGTGGCGCAGCACGACGCCGAGTCCCTCACCGAGCAGTGGCACGCCGCCCAGGACGACCTGCAGACCCGGCAGGGCGCCGCGCAGCGCGCCCAGGATGCGGTCGCGCCGGCCCGGCTGTCCGCCACTCGGGCGCAGGCGGCCAGGGAGAAGTTCCAGGTCCAGGTCGACGAGGTCGCCACCGAGGCGATGGAGGGCGGCCACCTCGACGAGCTCAACGCCCTCGTGCTGAGTGACTCGCCGAGCGACTTCCTGGACCAGATGACGACGCTGGAGTCGTTCACCGCCGACCAGAAGGCCGTGCTGGACAAGGCGCAGGAGTTGGTCGAGGCCACCCAGCGCGCCCAGGAGGCCGCGTCGGACGCGGTCACCGAGGCGGCGCAGGCGGCATCGCTGGCCCGAGCCGCCTTCCAGCAGATCGACGTCCGGAAGAAGGCCGCCGACGTCCGGATCGACCAGGCCGAGCAGCTGCTGGACAAGCTCAGCCCCGGGGAGCGCGCGGCCCGGATCACCAGCGACGGCATACCGATCGGCGTCACCCTGGGCGGCGGGCTGGGCGCCGAGGCGCTCAAGATGGCGATGACGCGGATGGACAAGCCCTACGTCTGGGGCGCCACCGGGCCGGGTACCTTCGACTGCTCCGGGCTCGTGTACTGGGCGTTCAAGCGGCTCGGCATCACCATGCCCCGGTCCAGCTCACAGCAGGCGCTGGTCGGTAAACCCGTCGCCAGGTCGGACCTGAGACCTGGCGACCTGATCTTCTTCTACCACCCGGTGAGCCACGTCGGCTTCTACGCGGGCGACGGCAAGGTGCTCAACGCCGTACAGACCGGCGACGTGGTCCGCTACACCGACCTGTCCCGGATGAAGAGCTACGCCGGCGCCCGGCGCATGTAGCGCCGCACCCCTCGAAGACCTCTCCGCTCCCCACGGTCGGGCGGCGGCCGGTGCACGTGACCGGCCGCCGCCGGAGACTTCGAGCGCGCCTCACCCGGCGCGGGACCCGGCGGCCGCGTCACGCGCGCCGCTGGTTAGCCTGCCGGCGATGCCCACGCTGCTGGTGACCAACGACTTCCCACCCCGTGCCGGGGGTATCCAGGGCTACCTGGCCGAGCTGGCCGGCCGGCTGCCGGCGGGCGAGATCGTCGTCTACGCGCCCGCGTGGCCAGGGGCGGCCGAGTTCGACGCCGCCGCGAGCTACCCGGTGCACCGCCACCCGACCTCGCTCATGCTGCCCGAGCCGTCGGTGGCCCGCCGTGCGGCCGAGCTGGCCCGCCACCATGGCTGCGACACGGTCTGGTTCGGCGCGGCCGCCCCGCTCGCGCTGCTGGGGCCTGGGCTGCGCCGTACCGCCGGTGTGCACCGCGTGGTGGCCAGCACGCACGGCCACGAGGTCGGCTGGTCGATGCTGCCGGGCGCCCGGCAGGCACTGCGCCGGATCGGCGGGCACAGCGACGTGGTGACCGTGGTGTCGCGCTACACCCGGCGCCGGTTCGCGGCCGCGTTCGGGCCGCTGGCCGCCCTGGAGTGGCTGCCACCGGGCATCGACACCGACCGGTTCGCGCCCGACCCCGCTGCCCGGGCCGAGCTGCGCGCCCGGTACGGCCTCGGCGACCGCCCGGTGGTCGGCTGCGTGTCCCGGCTGGTCGCGCGCAAGGGCCAGGACGTGCTGATCGCCGCACTGCCCGCGATCCGGCGGAGGGTCCCCGGCGCGGTGGTGTTGCTGGTCGGCGACGGTCCGTACCGGGACCGACTGCACCGCCTCGCCGCCGAGCACGGTGTCGCCGAGCATGTCGTGTTCACGGGCCCGGTGCGCTGGGACGAGCTGCCGGCCCACCACGCGGTCGCCGACGTGTTCGCGCTGCCCTGCCGCACCAGGGGCCGGGGGCTCGACGTGGAGGGCCTCGGCATCGTGCTGCTGGAGGCGGCCGCCACGGGGCTGCCCGTGGTGGCCGGCGACTCCGGCGGCGCGCCCGAGACGGTGCGCGGGGGCGAGACCGGCCACGTGGTGTCCGGCCGGGACCCGGTGGCTGTGGCCGACGCACTGGCCGGGCTGCTCGCCGAGCCGGACCGCGCGCGCGGCATGGGTGCCGCCGGCCGCGCCTGGATGCGCCGGGACTGGCGGTGGGAAGGCTCCGCCGCCAGGCTCGCCGGCTGGCTGGGCGCCGGGCCGGAGCCGGCCTACCGGCGCGCGCCGTCCTTGCTGTAGAGCCCGGCGATCTCGTCGGCGAACGTCTTCAGCACCACGTTGCGCTTGAGCTTCAGGGTCGGCGTGAGCTCCCCGCCGGCCTCGGTGAAATCGACGGTGAGCACCCGGAACTTCTTGATCCCCTCGGCGTGCGAGACGGCCTTGTTGGCGTCCTGCACGGCCGCGTCGATGGCCTCCAGCAGCTCCGGGTCGTCCACCAGGTCGGACGGGTCTGCCGGGTCCTGGGGGGCAGGCTTGCCGTGCGCCTGCCGCCAGCCGGGCAGGGCCTCGGGGTCCAGGGTGATCAGTGCCGCGATGAAGGGCTGGCCGTCGCCGACCACCATGCACTGGCTGATCAGCGGGTTGGCGCGCAGGCGGTCCTCCAGCACGGCCGGTGCCACGTTCTTGCCGCCGGCGGTGACGATCAGCTCCTTCTTCCGCCCGGTGATCCGCAGGTAGCCGGCGTCGTCCAGCTCGCCCAGGTCACCGGTGCGGAACCAGCCGTCGCTGGTGGCCTCGCTCGTCGCATCGGCGTTGCGCCAGTAGCCGCGGAACACCACGTCGCCGCGCAGCAGGACCTCGCCGTCCTCGCCGATCCGCACGCCGTTGCCGGCCATCGGCCGCCCCACGGTTCCGACCCGCTGCGCCGCCGGGGTGTTCACGGTGACGCCGCCGCTGGTCTCGGTCAGCCCGTACCCCTCGTACACCGGCAGTCCGACGCCCCGGAAGAAGTGGCCGAGGCGCTCCCCGAGCGGCGCCCCGCCGGACACCGCCGCGATGCACCGCCCACCCAGCGCGGCGCGCAGCTTGCCGTAGACCAGCTGGTCGAACAGCACGTGCCGCAGGCGCAGCCCCAGGCCGGGGGAGGGCTGGGCGCGGCTCCACTCCTCGGCGGTGGCCGCCGCGGCGTCGAAGATCTTGCCCTTGCCGGCCGCGTGCGCCTTCTGCTGCGCCCCGGTGAACACCTTCTCGAAGACCCGGGGCACCGAGAGCACGAAGCTGGGCTTGAAGGCGGCCAGGTCGGCGAGCAGGTTCGAGGTGTCACCGAGGTGCCCGATGGTGGTCCGCGAGTAGATCCCGCCGCACTGGATGACCTTGGCGAACACGTGCGCCAGCGGCAGGAACAGCAGCAGCGAGCTGTCCTCGTTCATCATCGTGCCGAACTCGTGGCTGGCGGTCTTCAGCTCGGCCAGCAGGTTGCGGTGGGTCAGCTCGCAGCCCTTGGGGCGCCCGGTGGTGCCGGAGGTGTAGATCAGCGTGGCGAGGTCGTCGGCCTTGACCTGGGCGCGCCGCCGCGTCACCTCGTCGGCGGGCACCGAGGCACCCTCGGCGACCAGGTGGTCCACCGCCGCGGGGCGGTCGGCCGGGTCGCCCGGCTCGATCTGCCAGTGGTGACGCAGCGCCGGTAGGTCGCCGCGCATGGCGTCCGCCGAGGCGCGGTGCGCGTCCGTCTCGGTGATCGCGGCGACGGCCCCGGAGTCGGTCAGGATCCAGGCGATCTGCTCGTCGGACGACGTGTGGTAGATCGGCACCGTGGTCGCGCCGACCGCCGCGATGGCGTAGTCGAGCACCGTCCACTCGTACCGGGTACCGGACAGCAGGGCCACCCGGTCGCCGGCGGCCACACCCGTCGCGATCAGGCCGGCGGCCACCCCGGTGACCTCGTCGGCGAACTCCTTCGCCGTGATGTCCACCCAGCCGGTACCCACCTTGCGGCGGAAGCTCACCGCGTCCGGGAACCTCTCGGCGTTGTCGAAGACCGCGTCGGAGAGGCTCTCCCCGTCGGTCACCTCGTCGATCGCCGGCACGATGTACTCGCGCATCCCGATACCTCCCCGGACCTCGCCCGACCCCGTTGCCGCAACAACAACCTATAACGGTTACTCGCGCGTAGGGGACGTTTGTGACCGCCGCGTCCGAATGGCGTCCGACCGGTCCCGGTGATCTTGGCGGTGATCTTCAGCTCGGGGCTACCGATCGGTAACCGCGAGTCGCCGAGGCCCGCCTCGGAGTGTCCGGATACGGTCGGCCTGTGACCAGCGTGGACGTGGTGGACGAGACGTTTCTCGCCGTGCCGCCGTCGCGGGTGGCGAAGGAGTTCGCCGATCCCGCCGGTTGGCGTAGGTTCTGGCCGGACCTGCAGCTCAGCGTAATCACCGATCGCGGTGTCAAGGGCATCCGGTGGACCGTGAGCGGGTCGCTCGTCGGCAGCATGGAGGTGTGGTTCGAGTCGGTGCTGGACGGCACCGTCGTGCACTACTACCTGCGCGCGGACCCCGCCGACCAGCACGGACGGCCCGCGCCGATGGCGCCCCGGCGTGCCGGTGCGGCGCAGTCCCGCCGGCAGCGCTCGGCGAAGGCGATCATGCTCTGGCTGAAGGACCAGCTCGAGGAGGGCCGCCCGCCCGGCGTGGCGCCGCCCCCGGCCCCCGCCGAGCCCGACCTGTCGTCGAACGGCCCCGCTCCGGACGGTCCGGCTCCGGACGGTCCGGCTCCGGACGGTCCGGTCTCGAACGGCCCGGTCTCGAACGGCTCGACCTCCCACCTGCCGGGTCGGAGCGAGCAAGGTCACGCCTCGCCGGGGCCGACGCCCGGTACGGGCACCTCGGTGAGCCCGTAAGTTTCCCACCGTGCGGGTTCACGTGGTTGTCGATGTACACGGCAACAGCGACGCGTTGGCCCGGGCCGGTGAGGGCGCGGACGCGCTCGTGGTGCTCGGTGACCTGATCGACTTCGTGAACTACGAGGACCACAGCGCGGGCATCCTTGGCCAGGTCTTCGGGCCCGAGATCGTGGGGCGGTTCGCGGAGCTGCGGGTGGACGGGCGCCCCGGCGAGCTGGGTCGATACGCCGACTCGCTGTGGGCCAGCCTGGCCGACCCGCGCGAGACGCTCGAGAACGCGGTCCGCGACCAGTACGGCAAGTTGTTCGCCGCGATGCCCACCCCGTGCTACCTGACGCCCGGCAACGTGGACCTGCCGCACCTGTGGCCGGAGTTCCTCGGCCCCGACCAGCACGTGCTGGACGGCGCGGTCGCCGAGCTGGGTGGGCTCCGGTTCGGCTTCGTCGGCGGACTGCCGCTACCGGCCGGGCTGCCGCTGGTCAGGGACGGGGTGTGGCGACCCTACGTCCGTCCGGGCGCCGAGTACGACGCCGCCTGCGCCGCACTGACCGACGTCGACGTGCTGTGCAGCCACGTGCCGCCCCGGGTGGCAGAGCTGGCCTACGACGTGGTGACGCGCCGCGCCGAGGTCGCCAGTCGGGCACTGCTCGACGTGATCGAGCGGGACGCGCCGAGGGCCGCGCTGTTCGGGCACGTGCACCAGCCGATGGCGGCCCGGGCCAGGGTGCGGCGCACCGAGTGCGTGAACGCCGGGTACTTCCGCCGCACCGGGCGACCCTACGTGCTCAGCTGGTGAGCTTGCTCACGGTGGCGCCGCGTGCGACCGCGCCCCGGCCGGCCCGCGCCATCGGCGGAGCGCTGCCCGGACACCCCACCACCCGTGCCGGCCGCGCCGGTAGCCTCTGCGGCCATGGCCGACTCCACCACGCAGTCCATCACCATCGACGCCGCCCCCGAGGCGATCATGGCGGTGATCGCGGACTTTCCCGCGTACCCGGAATGGGCCGACGCGGTGAAGACCGCCGACGTGGTGGCGGACGGCCCGAACGGGCTGGCCGCATCGGTTTCCTTCACCCTCGACGCCGGCATGTTCAAGGATGCGTACACGCTGCGGTACGAGTGGGCGCAGGACGGCCTGTCGGTGAGCTGGGACCTGACCAAGGGCCAGATCCAGAGGGCGCAGCACGGTTCCTACGTGCTCGCCCCGGTTGGCGACGGCACCACGGTGACCTACACACTGAGCGTGGAGCTGAACATCCCGATGATCGGGATGCTGCGCCGCAAGGCCGAGAAGATCATCATCGACACCGCGCTGAAGGAGCTGAAGCGCCGGGTCGAGGGCTGAGCGACCAAGGTATCCTCGCCGGGCCGATCGTGGGGCTCGGGTCGAGCCCGGCTCGGGGCTGGCACATCGTCGAAGCGGGGTAGGGCGCGTTGCGGATCCTGCTGTTCACCGGAAAAGGTGGCGTGGGCAAGACCACGCTGGCCGCGGCGACCGCCGCCCGTCTGGCGCGCTCGGGGCGCAAGGCGCTGGTGATCTCGACCGACCCGGCGCACTCGCTCGGCGACGCCCTCGACGCGGACCTCGGCGGTGAGCCCAAGGAGGTCGACCCCGGCCTGTTCGCCGCCCACCTGGACAGTCGCGCACTGGTCGCCGGGGCGTGGAGCGAGCTGCGCGGGCACCTGCGCACCGTGCTCGCCGGCGCCGGCGTCGACGAGCTGGTGGCCGACGAGCTGACCTGGCTGCCCGGGGTGGACGAGCTGCTCGCGTTGGGCGAGGTACGGCGGCTGGCGCAGACCGGCCCGTGGGACGTGGTGATCGTGGACTGCGGGCCGACCGCCGAGACACTGCGCCTGCTCGGGCTGCCCGAGGCGATCGGCAGCTACCTGGAACGGCTGTACCCGGCACACCGGCGCGCCGTGCGAGGCTTGCTGGCGGGGATCGCGGGCGCCAGCCCGCCCCGCCCCGGCGCACCCCGCAACGCGCTGCGCAACTGGGACGAGGTCGCCGACGCGCTGGGCCGGCTCGCCGAGCAGGTGGCCGCGCTGCGCGCCATGCTCGCCGACCACCACAGCACGAGCATCAGGCTGGTCATGACCCCGGAGCGCCTGGTGGCCGCCGAGAGCCGCCGCACCATGACCGCGCTGGCCCTGCACGGGCTGCGGGTGGACGGGATCATCGCCAACCGCGTGGTGCCGCCGATCGCGCCTTCGGTGCGCGGGCCGGCCGCCCGCTGGGTCCGCGCGCGGCGCGCCGAGCAGCAGGAGGTGCTCGCCGAGCTGGCCGCGCTGTGGGGAACCGGGCCGGAGGCGGCGGCCGCGCGCCGGCCGGTGCGCGCCGTGCCCTACACCGCCGCCGAGCCGATCGGGGTGCCCGCGCTCGCCGAGCTCGCCGACGCGCTCTACGGCGATGAGGAGCCACTGTCCGGTGCGGAGGCGCCGCCGCTGCTCTCGGTCCGGCGCACCGGCGGCGAGGGCACCGACCGCGAGTCGGAGTTCGAGCTGGCGCTGCGGCTGCCCGGGCTGGACAAGCGCACCCCGCTCGAGCTGACCCGGATCGACGACGACCTGGCGGTGACCATCGGCGGCGTGCGGCGGCTGGTCGCGCTGCCGTCGGTGCTGTCCCGCTGCGAGGTGCTGGGCGCCCGGGTCGGCGTTGACGAGCTCGTCGTGGTGTTCCGCCCGGACCCGGCCGTCTGGATGTCCCGGTGACCCAGGCCGGCTGCGCGGGCCACGCGAACCTTGCCGACGAGCTCCGCGACTACGCCGGGGAAGCGTTGGACCTGCTCGAACCCCTCGTCGACCGGATCCGCGAGCAGTCCCCGGACGATGCGGCGCCGGAGCCCGCGAGCTGCGCGGTGTGCCCGGTCTGCGCGCTGATCACCGTGCTGCGCGGTGGCCGGTCCGAGCTCGCGGTGCGCCTCGCCGAGCACGCCGCCGGCCTGCTCACCGTACTGCGCGCCGCGCTCGAGGAGGGCATCGGCGCACCGCCTCGGCATCCGGGCACCCGCCCCGACGCGGCCACCCAGCCGTCCCCGAGCGCTCCGCCGTCCCCGGGCACGCAGCCGTCCCCGGCCGCTCCGCCGTCCCCGGGCACGCAGCCGTACCCGGCGCCGGCCGCCGCCCACCCGACCGCCGCGCCGCGCCCGGACCGGCCGCACGCCACCGGCCAGCCGCACCACACGCCGGCGTCGCCGAGGCACCGCCCGGCCGGCCGGGGGACGGGCCGCAGTGGGCGGCTCGTGCAGCACATCGAGGTCACCCGGGACGGCCGGGCATGGCCGTCGCCCGAACCGTGCTGACGATCGGTGTCGATGTCGGCGGTACCAGCGTGCGGGCCGGCGTCGTGGATGCCGACGGCGCCGTGCTGGACACCGCACGCGCGGCGACGCCCGGCCAGGACGCTGCGCTGGAGTCGGCGATCGTCGGGGTGATCGACGAGCTGCGCGAGCGGCACTCGGTGCGCGCGGTGGGGCTGGCGCTGGCGGGGTTCATCACGCCGGACCGCCGCGTCGTCCGCTTCGCGCCGCACCTGCCGTGGCGCGGGGTGCCGGTGGCCGACCGGCTGGGCGCCCGTTGCGCGCTACCGGTGGTGATCGAGCACGATGCGAACGCCGCCGCGCTGGCCGAGCGCCGGTTCGGGGCGGGCGCCGGCTCCGGGGGTGCGCACGCGCGGTCCTCGGTGTTCGTGGCGCTGGGCACCGGGATCGGCGCGGCGCTGCTGATCGACGGAAAGCTGTACCGAGGCGCGCACGGGGTGGCGCCGGAGCTCGGCCACCTGCGCGTGGTGCCGGACGGCCGCGCCTGCCCGTGCGGCAAACGGGGCTGCTGGGAGCGCTACTGCAGCGGGACGGCGCTGGTGACGACGCTGGTCGAGCTGCTGGCCGCCGACCCGTCCGCCTCACCGACGCTGGCCAGGCTGGCGGCGGTGGAGGCGCGCGGCATCACCGGCCGGCACGTGGCAACCGCGGCCAGGGACGGCGACCCGCTGGGCCGGCGCGCGATGGCCGAGCTCGCCCGCTGGCTCGGCGAGGGCCTGGCACTGATCGCCGACGTGTACGACCCCGAGATGGTGATCATCGGCGGCGGGGTGTCCGGGTCGGCGCCGCTGTTCCTGGACGACGCGCGCGAGCACTACGCCCGGGTGCTCACCGGCGGTCACCACCGCCCGCTGGCCCGGATCCGCACCGCGCAGCTGGGCGACGAGGGCGGCGTGATCGGTGCTGCCCAGCTCGCCAGGGAGCGCTGTCGCTGACCGCTGGCCCAGGTGGTGTGAGACCCGATAGTCGGGCTCGCTACCTTTGGGCTCACGACGGGGTGAGGTAGGGGTGGGGAGCGTCATGGGCCTGGACCGGACGACTGCGCTGCGGCGGGAGCACGCCGAGGTGGTGCGGTTCTGCCGCGAGCTCACCGACGCGGAGTGGCGCGCGCCCAGCGAGGCGCCCGGCTGGCGCGTGCAGGACGTCGTGGCGCACCTCGGCGGAAGCTGTCAGGCGATCTTCACGCCGACCTCGCTGAAGCTGCTGGCCAGCGACGACATCGAGCGCACCAACGACGTCCTGGTGGCCCGGCGGCGGGACTGGCCGCCCGCCCGTGTGCTGGCCGAGTTCGAGCAGTGGGGCCGGCGGCTCGCCGCGCTGGCCGGCGCGCTGAGCCGTACCCCGGTGGCGGCGCTGCGGGTGCCGCTCGGTGAGCTGGGCCGCTTCCCGGCCGGCGTGGTGCTCAACTCCGCGTTCGTCTTCGACCAGCACACCCACCTGCGCTACGACATCGCGCCCGCGCTCGGCCGGCCGGCGCCGCAGAGCGACGAGCTGCGGGTGGCCGTCGTGCTGGAATGGATGTTCGCGGTGCTGGCCAACCAGCTGCGCTCGGCCCGCCCGCCGTGGCTGGACCGGCCGATCTCGCTCAGCCTGTCCGGCCCGGGCGGCGGCCGCTGGCGGATCGGGGTGGACGGCGGCATCGCGGCGGACCCGGTCGGCGCCGGCGACACCGCCGCCCACATCGCCGGCACGGCCCACGAGTTCCCGGGCTGGGCCACCACGCGCATCCCGTGGCGGGAGCGCGACGTCCGGATCGACGGCGACTCGGCGCTCGCCCGCGCTCTGCTCGACCACATGAACGTCGTCTGAGCGGCCCGGAGTGCGATCCAGACCACTCGTGAACCGGCCCACAAGGGCATAACGGGTCGGCAGGTGACGCGTTAAATTTCCCAAACGGGTCGCGTGTCACCAGGAGAAGCCCATGTCGCGGATGTCGCCGCCGCTGTGCGAGCGCTGCTGGCAAGTGGTGCACCCCGCCGAGCAGTTCATCCGGCTCGGCCACATCGTGGACGTCCGCCCCGACGGCGAACCTGTCTACCTGTGGTCCTACCTGCACGCCTACGACCCGGTCAGTGGCGGCTGCGACGTAGCCGCCGCCGAAGCCGCCTAGCCGCGCTCGGCGCTGCCGGTCCGTGCCGGCGGGCCACCGAAGCCTCCGCGCAGGCTGCCGCCGGTCCCCGCACCGGGGTAGGGCGTGGTGGCCGGTGCAGTGTGCGCAGGTGCTGTGCCGGCCGTCGAACTCCGACTTGTCATTGGAACTAGACACGACTGTGGGTCTTGTCATGTCTAGTTGACGTGACAAGTCGAACGGAGGCGGCGGTCGGGCTGACCTGTCGGCCGCGTGCTCGAACGGAGGCGGCGGTCGGGCTGGCGTGTCGGCCGCGCGCTCGAATGGGGGCGGCGGTTTGCGCGAGCGTGGGACGGGCGCGACCGGGAGCGGGCAGAATTCGGCGGGTGCAACCACCGGAGCTGCGGCTGAGGGTGACCTCGCCGGGACTGCTCGCACTGCCATGGGAACGACCGCTGCGTGAGTGGGACGCCACCGAGGTGCCGATGCGGGACATCCCGGTCGGGCCGAGCCGGCACCTGGTCCGGTTCGTGGAGACCGACGACGAGCTGTGGGCGCTGAAGCAATTGCCCGAGCGGACCGCAGCCAAGGAGTACGCGGTCCTGCGCGAGCTGGAGACGATGGGTCTGCCGGCGGTGCGTGCGGCCGGCCTGGTGATCCAGCCGGAG
>DATAYB010000387.1:0-18178 GCA_036272795.1 Pseudonocardia sp. | reverse complement strand
CTGGGCCCGAAGGCGCGGCTCGCGGCGCTGCGCCGGGTGTCGCTGGAGATCGGCGCCGGCGAGTCGGTGGCGCTGGTCGGCGAGAGTGGGTCCGGCAAGTCGACGCTGCTGCGGGTGATCGCCGGACTGGAGAGGGCGGAGGGTGGCGACATCACGCTCGGCCCGGGCGCGCGCCCGCAGATGGTGTTCCAGGACGCCGGCGCCTCGCTGACGCCGTGGCTGACCGTCGGCGCGCTGCTGGACGAGCGGCTGCGCCATGAACGCGTGGGCCCGGCAGGCAAGGAGCGGCTGGACCGGTCGGCCCGCCGCGAGCGGGTGCTCGCCGCGCTCGCCGCGGTCGGGCTGCCGGCGCAGCTGGCCGACGTGCGCGCGGCGGAGCTGTCGGGCGGGCAGCGCCAGCGGGTCGCGCTGGCCAGGGCCACCGTGGTGCCGCCGGACGTGCTGCTCTGCGACGAGCCGACGAGCGCGCTGGACGTGTCGCTGGCGGCCTCGGTGCTGAACCTGATCCGCGAGCTGCGGGCGCGCCTGGGCATGGCGGTGCTGTTCGTCACCCACGACCTGTCGGTGGCGCGGATCGTCGCCGACCGGATCGCGGTGCTGTACCTGGGCAGGATCGTCGAGGTCGGGCCGGCCGAGGAGCTCATCGCCGCGCCCCGCCACCCCTACACGCAGGCGCTGGTCAGCGCGGTGCCCGGGTTCGGGGTGCGGCCACCGGACGTGCGCGGTGAGCCGGCCAGCCCGCTCGCGCCGCCACCGGGCTGCGACTTCCACCCGCGCTGTCCGCTCGCCGTGGAGGCCTGCGCGCAACCGGAGCTGGACGTTCCGCTGGAGCTGCCGCCACCCCGCGACGGGCTCGCCCATGGGCGGGCGCCGCACCTGGTGGCCTGCATCCAGCTGGGGAGCGCGTCCTGATGGCCGTCGCGGAGGCGTACCGGCCGTCGCTGGCCGGCAGGTTCGGGCGGTCCCGGTCTGCACCCAGGGCCGGGCGCCGAGGCAACCTGGCGGCCGCCGGCCTGTTGTTGCTGGTCACCGCGATCGCACTGGCAGCGCCGATCCTCGCCCCGCACAGCCCGCTGAGCCCCGTCGGCACACCCGAGCTGGCCCCGCTGCACGACGGGTTCGTGCTCGGCAGCGACAGCGTCGGGCGAGACGTGCTGAGCCGGGTGCTCTACGGGATCCGGGCGTCCTGGTTCGCCGCGCTGGGTGTGGTGGCGCTCGGTGTGCTGCTCGGTGGCGCGCTCGGCCTGCTCGCCGGCACGTTCGGCGGCTGGCTCGACAACGTCCTGATGAGGGTCACCGACGGGTTCCTCGCGCTGCCGGCGCCGATCGTGGCCATCGCGGTGGTCGCCGCCCTCGGCCCCAGCCTGCTGCACACGCTCATCGCGGTGTCGATCGTGTGGTGGCCGTTCTACGCCCGGATCGTGCGGGGCGAGGTGCGCACGCTGGCCGCCCGCCCGCACGTCGAGGCGGCCCGGCTGGCCGGCAGCGGCAGCTGGCGGATCGCCCTGCGCCACCTGCTGCCCGGCGCGCTGCCGGCGGTGTTCGTCACCGCGAGCCTGGACATCGGCAACCTCATCCTGACCCTGGCCGGCCTGTCGTTCCTCGGGCTCGGCCAGTCCGCGCCGGCCGCCGAGCTGGGCGCCGACACCTCCCGCAACCTCAGCTACCTGCTCTACGACTGGTGGATCCCCGTGATGCCCGGCATCGCGGTCGCCCTGCTCGCGCTGGCCGCCAACGTGGCGGGCGACGGCGTCCGGAACCTGATCTCGGACCGCTGACCGGGCCCGGACCCGTTCGCCCCGGCCCGTGAACGCGCTGGCCGGGCCCCGGGGGGCCCGGACCCGCTAGCAGCCCGCAAGCCCGATCTCCGAGCCCGATTCCCCGAACCCCCGACGGAGGCGCCCGTGCCGATCCTCATCGCCAAGCGACTGCTGGCCGCCGTACTGATCATGGTCGCGCTGGCCGCCGCGCTGTTCGGCCTGCAGCACATCTCGAAGTCGGACCCGGTGCACACCATGCTCGGCCCGGGGGCCAGCCCGGCGGCGGTGGCGGCGGAGCGGCACCGGCTCGGCCTGGACCAGCCCGTGCCGACCCAGTTCTGGCACTACCTCCTCGGCCTCGCGCACGGTGACCTCGGGGTGTCCTACCGGACGCGTGCGCCGGTCGCGGCAGACCTGCGCACGTTCCTGCCGGCCACGCTGGAGCTCGCGGCGTTCGCGATGTTGCTCGCGCTGGTGCTGGCCGTACTGCTCGCGGTGGCCACCACGCTGCGCTGGCCCGGGGCGCCGGTCCTGCGGTTCGTGCTGCTGTTCGCGGGCTCGACGCCGGCGTTCTTCGTGGCGATCGGCGGCATCATCGTCTTCTACCGGTACCTCGGGGTGCTGCCGGCCACCGGCCGCGCGACCGGCCAGGTCCCGCTCGGGCCGACCCACCTGCTCACCGTCGACGCGCTGCTGCACGGCCAGCTGGGGGTGTTCGCCGACGCCGTGCGCCACCTGGTGCTGCCGGCGACGGCGGTGGCGATCGGGCCGGCGATCTCCATCGGCAGGGTGCTGCGCTCCAGCCTGGTGACCACGATGGGGCAGGACTACGTGCGGACGGCGCGAGCCAAGGGGCTGACCGAGATCCGGGTGCTGGCCAAGCACGTGCTGCGCAACTCGGCCGGCCCGGCGTTGTCGATGGCCGGGTTGCAGGTCGGGCTGCTGTTCGCGGGGGTGCTCGTGGTCGAGTCGATCTTCGCGTGGCCGGGGCTGGGCGAGTACACGGCGCAGAGCCTGCCGGTGGACGACTTCCCTGCCATCGCCGGCGTCACGCTGCTGCTCGGCGCCGGCTACGTAGTGATCAACACGGTGGTCGACATCCTGCAGTCGCTGGCGGATCCGAGGATCGATGTCTGAGCGGTCCGAGATGCCCGAGCAGCCCGGCGGGCGGCCGGCCCGCGCCCCCGGCCCGATGTACGTCAACCGCACCGACCGCGAGCTGGGCGTCACCGGCATCCAGACGTTCATGAAGCTGCCGGTCTGCCTGACGCCGGCCGACCTCGTGGCAGGGGAGATGGACGCCGCGATCTGCGGGGTGCCCTGGGACGGCACGGTCACCGCGCGCTCCGGCACCCACCTTGGCCCGCAGGCCATCCGATCCTGCGACTACGTGGGTGGGTACGGCGTGTCGCTGCCGCACCTGGACGTCCGGGTGGACCCGCTGGAGCACCTGAAGGTCTGCGACTACGGGGACTCCGACGTGCTGCCAGGCAACACCGACGGCACGTTCGAGGCGATCCGCACGTTCGTCGCCGAGATCGTCGGCACCGGGGCCATCCCGCTGATCATGGGCGGTGACCACGGCATCACCTGGCCGACGGCGACCGCGGTGGCCGACCACTACGGCTACGGCAAGGTCGGCATCGTCCATTTCGACGCGCACGCCGACACCGCGCCGGACATGCGCGGCAACCTCGCCGGGCACGGCACCCCGATGCGCAGGCTGATCGAGAGCGGCGCGGTGCCGGGGCGCAACTTCGTCCAGGTCGGGCTGCGCGGCTACTGGCCGCCGGCGGACGTGCTGGACTGGATGGAGTCGAACGAGCTGCGTACCCACTTCATGGCGGAGATCCGGCGCGACGGGTTCGACACCGTGCTCGAGCGGGCGCTGGACGAGGCACTGGACCAGGCCGACCACCTCTACCTGTCGGTGGACGTGGACGCGTGCGACCCCGCGTTCGCGCCCGGCACCGGCACCCCGGAGCCAGGCGGGCTGACCAGCGCGGAGATGCTGCGCGCGGTCCGCAGGCTGGCCGCCGAGGTGGGCATCGTCGGGATGGATGTGGTCGAGGTCAGCCCGCCCTACGACTCCGGTAACAGCATCACCGCCCTGCTCGCGCACCGCTGTATCCGCGAGGCCCTGGTGGGCACCGCCATGCGCCGGCTGGGGCTCACCCAGCCCGACTACGTCGACCCCCGATCCGCCGGTACCGGGTCCGCCCGGACCTACCGCGAGCCCCGTCCCGACAGCGCAAGAGGAGACGCCTGATGCCCCGACAACCGCTGTTCGTCGGTAACCCCGTCCTGATCGTGGTGGACATCCAGTGCAGTTCCGACCAGCCCTACGAGACGACCGGGATCTCCCACATGCCCGGTGCGGCCGAGCGGATCGGCCGGGTCGAGGGGCTGCTCGCGGCGACCAGGGAGGCCGGGCTGCCGGTGATCTTCCTGCAGGAGGTGCACCGGCGCAGCGGGGTCGACTTCGGGCGCGAGCTGGACGGCACCGAGGGCGTGCACTGCCTGGCCGGTGACGCCACCACCGAGCTGTGGCCGACGCTGCGCCCGATCGCCGACGACGCCCGCGAGTTCCACATCGTCAAGCGCCGCTACTCCGGCTTCATCGGCACCGAGCTGGACATCGTGCTGCGTGGGCTCGACGCCGGCACCCTGGTCCTGGTCGGAGGCCTGACCGACGTCTGCGTGCACTACACGTTCGCCGACGCCCACCAGCGCGACTACCACGTGCGGGTCGTCGAGGACTGCGTCGGAGGCTCCGGCGAGGCGGCCCACGCGGCCGCGCTGAACGCCATGGAGTACCTGCAAGCGGGCGCCCGGCGAAGTTGCGCCGAGGTCGTCGAGGCGATCCACGCGCACCACGGCGCGCTCGTCGAGGTGACGTCATGACGGCCCGGGGCAGGCTCGGCACCACGCTCGGCACCGCGCTCGCCGGGGTGCTCGTGCTGCTGCTCGCGGCGTGCGGGGGTGGCGGTGGCGGTGAGTCCGGCGGCGCCCAGGTGACCAGCACGAAGCCGACCGACCGCGTGCTGCACCTGTCGTTCCTGCAGGACCCCGGCCAGCCGCCGGACCCGGACATCTACTACGCCGGGCAGGGCCTCGCACTGACCCTGAACACCTACGAGGGCCTGCTCGGCTACCAGCTCGGCACCGCCACCCCGACCATCGTCGGCGTGCTGGCCACCGCGTGGACCGCGTCGCCGGACAAGCTGACCTACACGCTCACGCTGCGCCAGGGGGTGACGTTCCACGACGGCACCCCGTTCACCTCGGCGGCGGTGGCACCGTCGTTCGCCAGGCGCGCGGCGGTGAACCAGGGGCCGGCCTACATGGTGTCCGACGTGGCCTCCGTCGAGACCCCCGCGCCGAACCAGGTGGTCATCAAGCTCAAGGAGCCGAACTCGGCGTTCCTGGACTACCTCGCCTCGCCGTACGGGCCGAAGATGATGAGCCCGACCGGCCTGAAGGCCAACGCCGGTACGGACAACGACCAGACCTACCTGCGCACCCATGACCTGGGCACCGGCGCCTACACCCTGACCCAGGCGCAGGTCGGCCAGACCTACCAGCTCAAGGCCTACCCGGGCTGGTGGGGCACCGCGCCGTACTTCCAGGAGATCGACCTGCCGGTGCTGGCCGACCTGTCCACCCAGGAGCTGGAGTTCAACCAGGGCCAGCTGGCCGCGATCATGCACGACCTGAACGCGCCCGCTGTGAAGTCCTACCTGGCCAGCACCACCGCCGCGCACTACTCGCTACCCACGTTCGAGACCAGCCAGATCTACCTGAACCCGAACAGCGCCACGCTCAAGGACCAGCCGACCCGGGTCGCGCTGCAGCAGGCGATCGACATCAAGGCGCTGACCGACCAGGTGTTCGGCGGCCGGGGCACGGTGGCCACCGGAACGTACGGCCCCGGCCTGCTCAAGGGCGTGCCGGACGTGCAGAAGGTCACCTACGACCCGAGCAAGCTCACCGCGCTGGTGGCGCAGCTGCCGCCCGCGCAGCGCAGCCTCACGTTCGGCTACGACACCAGCCAGCCCGACGATCAGCAGATGGCGAACATCGTCGCCGCCGGACTACAGGCCAGCGGCCTCACCGTGAAGGTGCAGGGCTATCCGACGTCGCAGGTGTTCGGCTGGGTGAACGACCTGACCGGGGCCCCGGACGTGCTGTTCACCGAGATGTGGCCGGACGCCGCGCATCCTTACACGTGGTCGCACATCCTCTACGACAAGGACGGCGGGCTGAACTACCTGCACTGCTCCGACCCGTCGGTGAGCGACCTGCTGCCCGGGGCGCTCGAGTCCGGCGACCCGGCCGCCTACGCCAAGATCGGGGACGCCGCGATCGCCACCGGCTGCTGGCTCAACGTGACCTACCGCAACGACTTCATGGTCGCGCAGAGCTGGCTGAAGAACGTGGAGCAGTCACACGACGTGGCCGCGCCGACCACGTTGATCTTCAGCGGGCTGGCCGCCTGATGGCCGGCGTGCGGGAGATCGTGCTGCTCACCCTGGGCTGGGAGGAGCTGCCGAAGTCGGTGTCGGTGTACGGGGCGCCTGAGCACGAGCGGCTGCGTGAGCCGGTGCCCGGGGTGCTGCTGCACTGCGACGGCGGCTGGCTGCTGCTGGACACCGGGTTCAACACCGCGCTGATCCGCGACCTCGCGCTGCGCAGGCGCTACCACGGGCGGGAGGGGTACCGGGCGGTGCTGCCCGGGCCCGGCGAGCCGATCGAGGAGGCGCTGGACGCCGCCGGCATCGACATCGCCGACATCCACGCCGTCGGGCTGAGCCACCTGCACCTGGACCACGCAGGCGGGCTGAAGCTGTTCGCCGGCCGGGTCCCGGTGCACGCCCAGCGCCGCGAGCTGGAGTACGGCCTCTCCGACCATCCCGACCCGGAACGCCACGCCATCTACCGCGTCGACTTCGACGACCCCGCGCACGACTGGCGCCTCGCCGACGGCGACGCCGAGATCGCGCCCGGGGTCACCGCGCTGCTCACCGCCGGCCACACGCCCGGCCACCAGAGCTTCGTGGTCGAGCTGGACGGGTCCATCGGGGGCGGTGGCTACGTGTTCGCCTTCGACGCCGCCGACCTCACCGAGAACATCGAGCACGAGCTGCCGATCGGCGGCACCGTGCACGTGCACCCGGAGGAGACCGTCGAGCCGATCCGCCGGCTCAAGGCGATCGCCGCCGAGAAGCGCTACCCACTCGTCCCCGGCCACGACCCGGTGGTCTGGCCGGCGCTGACCGCCGAGTTCGCCACGCGCTTCGCCCGCCCGGTCCGCACCTGACGGTAGGCTGCCGCACCTGGTTTCCTGGACACTGGCTGGGGTACGGACTACGGCGTCCGCTGTCCGGACGGAGGCGATGGTGGCCGCTGCTCTGGCGCGGTGGCGGCGCGGCGAGCGGACGCGGCCCGGGACGGACGCGATGGTGTCGGTCGCCGAGGGCAGGCGCGTGGCCGCCGCGCTGCGCGCCGGCCTGGACGGTCCGGGGACCGCCGTGGCGGTGCGCCGGCTGCGGCGGCTGCTCGACGCGGACGCGGTCGGGCTGACCGGCCTCGGTGGCATCCCGACCTGGTCAGGGCACCCGTCGGACCCCGCCGCGGCCGGCGACCTGGTGCAACGGGTGCTGCGCACGGACTCCCGGTCGGCCCGAGGCGTGCTCGTCGCCCTGCCACTGCACGCCCGCGACGAGCTGGTCGGGGCGCTCGTGGTCGACGGCGAGGTGGCGGCGTCGGCGTGCCGGGAGGCCGCCGCCCTGGTGGGGGAGGCGCTGGACCGGGCCAGGCTGGAGGCGTCCGCCGACGTCGCCGAGCAGGCCGAGCTGCGGGCGCTGCGCGCGGAGATCTCCCCGCACTTCGTCTACAACAGCCTGACCGCGATCGCGTCGTTCGTGGCGTCCGACCCCGAGCGGGCCCGCGAGCTGATGCTGGACTTCGCCGCATACACCCGGCACAGCCTCGCCCGGCACGGTGACTACACGACCGTGGCGGGGGAGTTCGAGGCGATCGAGGCCTACCTGGCGCTGGCGCGCGCGGTGCTCGGGGACCGGTTGCGGGTGCAGGTCCGGATCGCGCCGGAGATCCTGCCGGTCGCACTGCCCTACCTCGCGCTGCAGCCGCTGGTCGAGAATGCGGTGCGACACGGGGTGGAGCTCACCGGCGCGAGCGGCCTGGTGCAGGTGAGCGGCGAGGCCGAAGGGACCGAGTGCGTGATCACTGTCGAGGACGACGGACCCGGTATGGCCGCCGACTACGCCGCCCTGGTGCTCGCCGGCCGGGGGAGGCCGGGCAGCCTCGGACTGGTGAACGTCGACCGCAGGCTGCGCACCGTGTTCGGCCCCAGCTACGGTCTGGTGATCGAGACCGCCGTCGGCGCGGGCACCCGGGTGGTCCTGCGGGTACCGCGCTTCCAGCCGGGAGTGGTCGCCCAGTGACCGCGCGCCCGGCCGGCGGGCTGCGGGTACTCGCGGTCGACGACGTCGCCCCCGCCCTCGACGAGCTGCGCCGGCTGCTGTTGCAGTGCCCGGAGGTCGCGGACGTGGCCACCGCGGGCGACGCGATCACGGCGTTGCGACTGCTGCAGGCCGGGCCGTTCGACGCGGTGTTCCTGGACATCTCGATGCCGGCGATGGACGGCATGGAGCTCGCCGCGCTGCTCGCCAGGATGTCCGACCCACCGGTGATCGTGTTCGTCACCGCGTACGAGGAGCACGCGGCGTCGGCGTACGGCATCGGCGCGGTGGACTACCTGCTCAAACCGGTCGGGCGCGAGCGGCTGCGGGCCGCGCTGGACCGGGTGCGGCGGTTCACCGCCACGGGCACCGGCTCGGGCACCGGCTCGGGCACCGGCTCGGGTGCTGCCCCGGGGACCGGGACCGCCTGGGCGCGCGACGGTGTGGACGCGCTGGCCGCGGTGCCCGTCGAGCTCGACGGCCGGACCCGGTTCGTGCGGCGCGATGACGTCCGGTTCGTCGAGGCGCACGGCGACTACGTGCGGCTGAACACCCCGTCCGGCGCGCACCTGGTCCGCATCCCGATCTCGCGGCTGGAGGAGCACTGGCGGCCCGCCGGGTTCGTCCGCGTGCACCGCAGCTACCTGCTCGCCGTGGCGGCCGTGCGCGAGCTGCGCAGCGACATCACCGGAGGGCTGCTCGCCCACACCGACGTCGGCGACGTCCCGGTCAGCCGCCGGCACGCCCGCGAGCTGCGGGAACGCCTGCTCGAGGCGGCCACGCGCGGCGAGTTCGACGGGGCCGGTCCACCCCCGCCGGGTCGGGACCGCCGATGACTCGCCCGCCCGAGCCGCCCGGACCCTCGAGGTGACCCGACAGCGGAGGGTCGCGGTGACCAGCCCGCAGACGCGCCTGGCGATGGCCCGGCACCGCCCCGGAGCGCGGAGGCAGCTGCCGCACCTCGCGCCCGCCGACCTGGAGCGGGCGCGGCGGATCCACCGGGCGCAGCTGCGCGCCGCGCTCGCCGCCGTGGGGCTGCTGGCGCTGCTGATCGTCGGGCTGCCGGTGCTGCTGGCGGCGTTCCCCGGGCTGGACGGGGTGCGGGTCGGCGGGCTGCCGGTGTCGTGGCTCGCGCTGGGGGTGCTGCCGTACCCGGCGCTGGTGCTGCTCGCGCGATGGCAGCTGCGGAGGGCCGAACGCCTCGAGCGGGACCGGGAGCTGCCGTGATCGGTGCCGCGATCGTGCTCGTCGTGCTGGTCACGCTGCTGATCGGGGCACGCGGGGTCGCCGCGATCCGCAGCACCTCGGACTTCCTGGTCGCCTCGCGCCGGATCTCCCCGGCGCTGAACGCCGCCGCGGTGTCCGGGGAGTACCTGTCCGCCGCGTCCTTCCTCGGGGTGGCCGGCCTGGTGCTCAAGGACGGGATCGGCGCGCTCTGGTACGGGGTCGGCTTCGCGGCCGGGTACGTGGCGATGCTCGCGCTCGTCGCCGCCCCGATGCGCCGGACCGGGGCGCTCACCGTGCCCGACTTCGCCGAGGCGCGGCTCGGGTCGGCTGCGCTGCGCAGGCTGTCCGCCTCGGTGGTGCTGGTGATCGCCACGCTGTACCTGGTGCCGCAGTTCAAGGCGGCCGGCCTGATCCTCACGGTGGTCAGCGGGACGCCGTACTGGGTGGGCGTCGTGGTCGCGGGCGCCGCCGTCAGCATCACCCTCGCCCTCGGCGGGATGCGCGCCGCGACGTACGTGCAGGCGTTCCAGTTCGGGCTCAAGCTGCTGCTGTTCATCGTGCCGGCGGTGTGGCTGGTGCTGCAGGTCGGCGCGGACACCCGGCGGGAGGCGCTCTCGCCGGTCGAGTTCACCCGGTTCGAGCGTGCCGCGCCGGTGGAGTTCCGGCTGGACGTCGAGCTCACGGTCACCGAGCCGACCCCCGTCGCCATCGCGGGCCGGCCGCCCGAGGTGCTCACCCCCGGCCGGTACGCCGCGGCGGCCGGCAGCACGTGGACGTTCGCCAAGGGTGCCGCCGTGCCGGAGGTCGCCGGTTCGCTGCCGCCGGGCGGCGCGGACTGGTCGCGCCCGCTGCTCGACCCCGACGGCGCGGGGCACCCGCTGCTCTCCACGCTGTCGCTGCTGGTGGCGACGGTGCTGGGTGGCATGGGACTGCCGCACATCCTGGTCCGGTTCCACACCAGCTCGGACGGGCGTGGGGCCCGCCGCACGGCCGCGATCACGGTGGCGCTGCTCAGCGTGTTCTATCTCTTCCCTGGCGTGTACGGGGCCCTGGGCGCAGTGCTGCTGCCTGAGCTGTACCTCGCCGGCGGCACGGACACGGTGGTCGTCGCGCTGCCTGCGCGGGTGGACTCCGGCTGGATGGGCACGCTGTTCACCGCGCTGCTCTCGGCCGGGGCGTTCGCCGCGTTCCTGGCCACGTCCCTCGGCCTGCTGCTCGCGATGTCCGGCGCGGTGTCGCACGACCTGCTGCCGGGCGCCACCGTGCGGCGGCTGCGGCTGACCACTCTCGGGGCCGCGGTGTTCGTGGTGTCCGTCGCGCTGCCCGCCGCGCACCTCGACGTCGGCGCGCTGGTCACCTCGGCGTTCGCGGTGGCCGCCTCCACGTTCTGCCCGCTGCTCGTGCTGGGCATCTGGTGGGCGAGGCTGACGGCCCCGGGAGCCATCGTCGGGATGGTGGTCGGGTTGCTCGCCTCCGCCGGGGTGATCGGGGCGAGCTTCATCCTGCCCGCGCCACCAGGGTTGGCGGCGATCCTGCTCGGCCAGCCGGCGCTCTGGTCGGTGCCGCTGGCCTTCGTGACGATGGTGCTGGTGTCGCTGCGCGGCCGGCCGCCGGCCTGGGCCAGTGCGGCGATGCTGCGGCTGCACCTCGACGAGACCGAGCACTCCCGGCGCTGACCGTTCGTCGGGTTCGGCGACCGTTCGTCAACCACTCGCCGTGCCTCGCGACGGTGTGTCGTGCGCCACTTTCCCGCTGGCGCGTCGGGCCCTTAGCTGTGCTTCCCATGACGTTGGGCGAGTGCGAGGAGGCACCGTGAGCGTGGCAGAACCCTCGGCCGGTAGGCACACGATGGAGGCGGCGGAGTGGGAGGCCGCGCAGGCGAGCCCCGAGTTCCAGCAGCTGCGGCACCGGCTGCGCAGCGTGGTCTTCCCGGTCACCGGCCTCTTCCTGGCCTGGTACCTACTCTACGTGCTGATGTGCAGCTACGCGCCGGAGGTGATGGCGATCAAGCTGGCCGGCAACGTGAACCTCGGCCTGGTGTTCGGGCTCCTCCAGTTCGTCTCGACGTTCGGGATCACCACCTGGTACGTGCGCTACGCCAACCGCAGGCTCGACCCGCTGGCCGGGGCACTGCGTGACGAGCTCGAGGAGGGGCGGGTATGACGACCAGGGGGCTCGCCGCGGCGGGCGTGGAAGGCAGCAACCCGGTACTCAACATCGCGATCTTCGGTGTGTTCGTGCTCCTCACCCTGGCCATCGTCGTGCGCGTGAGCCGGCGTGCGAACCGGGGCGCGGCGGACTTCTACACCGCGGGCGGGGGCTTCTCCGGCCAGCAGAACGGCATCGCGATCTCCGGTGACTACCTCTCGGCGGCGTCGTTCCTCGGCATCGCGGGCGCGATCGCGCTGAACGGCTACGACGGCTTCCTCTACTCCGTCGGCTTCCTGGTGGCGTGGCTGATCGCGTTGCTGCTGGTCGCCGAGTTGCTGCGCAACACCG
The DNA here is from genome assembly GCA_036272795.1 of Pseudonocardia sp. Taxonomy (GTDB): domain Bacteria; phylum Actinomycetota; class Actinomycetes; order Mycobacteriales; family Pseudonocardiaceae; genus Pseudonocardia. Next base: position 6,207 of record DATAYB010000387.1, on the reverse strand, counting down.
GCCGCTACACCATGGGCGACGTGCTGGCGTTCCGCATGCGGCAGCGCCCGGTGCGGGCCGCCGCGGCCGTCTCGACGCTGACCGTGTCGTTCTTCTACCTGCTGGCCCAGATGGCCGGCGCCGGCGGCCTGGTCGCGCTGCTGCTCGACATCACCAGCAAGCCGGGGCAGGCCGTGGTGATCGCGATCGTCGGCGCGGTGATGATCGCCTACGTGCTGATCGGCGGCATGCGCGGCACGAGCTGGGTGCAGATCATCAAGGCCGTGCTGCTGATCGCGGGCGCCGGCGTGATGACCGTGTGGGTGCTCGGCCTGTACGGCTTCAACCTGTCCGCGCTGCTCGGTGACGCCGTCGCGCACGGCGGTAAGGCCGGCGAAGCGCTGCTCAACCCGGGTAAGCAGTACGGCAAGAACGGGCTGACCCGGATCGACTTCATCTCGCTCGCGCTGGCACTCGTGCTGGGTACGGCCGGGCTGCCGCACGTGCTGATGCGGTTCTACACGGTGCCCACAGCCAAGGAGGCCCGCCGCTCGGTGGTCTGGGCGATCTGGCTGATCGGCATCTTCTACCTGTTCACCCTGGTGCTCGGCTACGGCGCGGGCGCGATCGTCGGCCCAGACGAGATCAAGAAGGCGCCCGGCGCGGCTAACTCGGCCGCCCCGCTGCTGGCCTACGAACTGGGCGGCACCGTGCTGCTCGGGATCATCGCGGCCGTCGCCTTCGCCACCATCCTCGCCGTCGTCGCCGGGCTCACGATCACCGCGTCGGCGTCCTTCGCCCACGACATCTACGCCAACGTGATCAAGCGCGGGGAGGAGGACGGCCAGGCCGACGAGGTCAAGGTCGCCCGCATCACCGCCGTGGTGATCGGCATCGTGGCGATCCTCGGCGGTATCCTCGCCAACGGGCAGAACATCGCCTTCCTGGTGGCGCTGGCGTTCGCGGTGGCCGCCTCGGCGAACCTGCCGACGATCCTCTACTCGCTGTTCTGGCGGCGGTTCAACACCTCCGGCGCGCTGTGGAGCATCTACGGTGGCCTCGGCATCACCGTGCTGCTGATCGTGTTCTCACCGGTGGTGTCCGGCAAGCCGATCGACCCGACGACCGGCCGCAGCCCGTCGATGCTGCAGGGTGTCGACTTCAGCTGGTTCCCGCTGGACAACCCGGGCCTCGTCTCGATCCCGCTGTCGTTCCTGCTCGGCTACCTCGGCACGGTGCTGAGCAAGGAGCGGGCGGACCGGGGCAAGTACGCCGAGATGGAGGTCCGGTCGCTGACCGGCGTCGGCGCGGAGCGGGCCGCGGAGCACTGACCGACGCTCCGGGCGAACGAATCGGCAACCTCGGCGCCGGCCGGTACCCCAGCAGGTACCTCGGCCGGCGCCGAGGGTTGACCGGGTGACCGCCCGGCAGGCAGGGTCGGAGGTATTGCTGGTCCGACCAGAGCGCGCCGCGCCCCACCCTCGGCGCGCCGCTCAGGTCCCCCCGAGAGGAGCCGTACCGATGGCTTTCGCCCTGCCCGCGTTGCCGGACGGCCTGCCGATCGGGGGCGACTGGCGGGCGGACACCGAGCTTGCGCCGGTGGTGTTCCCGTACGACGGGTCATGCGTGACGTACGCGCCGGTGGGCAGGGTCGAGCACGCGAATGCGGCGCTGGAGGCGGGGGTGGCGGCGGTCCGGCCGGTCGGCGCGGTCAGCTCCGGGGCGCGGCGGGCGATCCTGCTGGACGTCGAGCGGGAGCTCCGCGCGCACGGCGAGCAGTTCATCGAGCTCCTCATCGCGGAGTCCGGCAAGACGCGGATCGACTGCGCGGTGGAGCTGTCCCGGACGCTGTTCACCTGGTCGGCCTCGGCGGAGGAGGTCGCCCACCTGCACGGTGAGACCGTGCCGCTGGACCTGCAGGAGTCCGGCGTCGGCATGATCGGCTTCTGGACGCGGCGGCCGGTCGGGCTCGTCGTCGGCATCGCCGGCTTCAACTACCCGCTGCTGCTGGCCAGCCACAAGATCGCGCCGGCCATCGCGGCGGGCTGCCCGGTGATCTGCAAGCCGGCGCCGGCCACCCCGCTGAGCACACTCTGGCTGGCCGACATCGTGCGCCGGGCCGCCGTCCGGCACGGTGCCCCCGCCGAGCTGGTGCAGGTGGTGACGGGTCCCGCCGAGGTCGGTCGCGCCCTGGTCACCGACCCGCGTGTCGGCGCTGTGTCGTTCACCGGCTCCGCCGACGTCGGCCACCAGATCGCGCGCGACGCCGCACCCCGCAAGACCCTGTTGGAGCTGGGCTCGAACGCCGCGCTCGTGGTCGACGCGGACGCCGACCTGGACCGCGCCGCCGACGCCGTGCTGCGCGGCGGCTTCTACGCCAACGGGCAGGCGTGCATCTCCGTGCAGCGTGTGCTGGTGTGCGAAGTGGTGCTGGCCGGCTTCGTCGACCGGCTGCTCGCCCGCCTGGGGGAGCTCACGGTCGGCGACCCGAGGGACCCGGCCACCCGGGTCGCGGCGCTGATCAACGACGCTGCCACGAACCGGGTGCTCGACTGGATCTCGGCGGCCGAGGCGGCCGGTGCCAAGGTGCTCTACGGCGGCCGGGTGCGGGACAGGGCCGTCGAGCCGACCGTGCTGCTGGACGTGCCGGAGGCGTCCGCCGCCTGGTGCGAGGAGATCTTCGGCCCCGTGGTGGCGATCCGCTCGGTGCCCGACCTGGCCACGGCGTTGGAGTCGGTCAACCGGTCCCGCTACGGCCTGCACGCCAGCGTGTTCACCCGCTCGCTGGCCGCCGCATTCCGCGCGATCGACGAGCTCGACGTCGGCGGGGTGATCGTGAACGAGGTACCCGGGTTCCGGTCGGACATCATGCCCTACGGCGGTGTGAAGGACTCCGGTACCGGCCGCGAGGGACCCCGGTTCGCCATCGAGGAACTGACCGTGACCCGGATGGCCGTCATCCGGCCGGAGTGAGGAGCCAGTAGCTGTGAGCACCACTGAGCCCAACGCCTACCAGAGCCTGTTCCGGCTGGACGGGCGCCGTGCGCTGGTGATCGGCGTCGGCGGTATCGGCCACGCGGCCGCCGGTGCGCTCGCCGCGCACGGAGCGGAGGTGATCTGCGCCGACCGCGACCCGGCCAGCGCGAAGGCCGCGGCGCTCGCCGCCGGCGCCAGCGCGAGCGCGCTGGAGCTGGACGTCACCGACGGCGAGGCCGTGCGCCGGGCCGCCGCCGACCTGGGCACCGTGGACGTGCTGGTGCTGACGGCCGCCATGAACGTCCGCAAGCGCATCCTGGACTACGCCGACGACGAGTTCGACCGGGTCGTCGCGCTCAACCTGAAGGGCACGTTCGCGGTGCTGCGGGCATTCGGTGCCGGCATGGTGGACCGGGGGCGCGGCAGCATCGTGGTGTTCTCCTCGATGCGGGCGCACGCGGTGGAGCCCGGCCAGTCGGTGTACGCGGCGACCAAGGCAGGCGTGATCCAGCTGGTCCGCACGGCCGCCGCCGAGTTCGGGCCGGCCGGCGTGCGGGTGAACGCGATCGCCCCCGGCGTGGTGGAGACCCCGCTCACCGCCCAGATCAAGAACAGCCCGGACTGGTACGAGGCGTACGCGGCGAAGAGCGCGCTCGGCCGGTGGTCGCAGCCCGCGGAGATGGCCGGCGCGGTGGTCTACCTCGCCTCCGACGCCGCCAGCTTCGTCACCGGCGCGGTGCTGAACGTGGACGGCGGCTGGACCGCCGTCGACGGCCGCTTCACGCCACCGATGTAGCTCGCCCCGGCCGTTCGACGCCGCGGTCAGCGCGGCGGTGGTTCGGCAGGGCCCCGGCGCTGTTCGTAGGCGAGCAGGGCGACGTGCAGCGACAGGCGGGACTCGGCGTCGGTCAGGTCGACGTCCAGGATGCGCTCGATCATGGCCAGGCGGTGGTAGAGGGTCGGCCGGCTCATGTGCACGCGGCGGGCCAGCGCGGCCTTGTTGCCGTCCGCCTCGAGGTAGCGGCGCAGCAGCTCCAGCAGGCCGTCGGCATGGCGTGCGTCGTGGGTGAGCAGCCGCTGCAGCTCGGACTCGATGAACGCCTGCAGCCGGCTGTCGGTGGCCAGCAGTGACAACAGCCCCCGGATCCGCAGCTCGCCGGTCCGGTAGAACGGCCGCGTGCCGGTGGAGCGCATCGTCGCGGCCACCTCCGCCGCGTGCGCCGCCTCCCGCAGCGAACGACCCGCCGCCGCCAGGGACGGCCCGCACCGCCCGACGCCGACACGCTCACCGGCGTCCCCGGCCGGGGAGGAGCGACTGTCCTGGAGTGTCACGGCGAACCGTGTGAGCAGCTCGTCGGCGCGATCCGGGTCGGCCGGCAGGCACAGGATGGTGGCCACCTCGCGCGCGCCCCACAGCCCGGTGAGGCTGGACAGCCCGACCGCCTCGGCTGCGCTGCCCACCCGCTCGGCCAGCCGCTGCGTCCGACGGTGCACCGCGAGTGAGCTGTCCAGCCCGCCGGTGCCGCCGCGCACCACCACCGGCGCGTAGCCAGGTCCCGGCCGCAGGCCCACCGCGCTCGCCCTGGTCAGCGCCTCGTGCTCGTCGGTGACGACACCGGCCGCAAGATCGTGCAGCAGCCCGCCCTGGGCCTGGAACCGGGGGCTCTCCCGGTCGCGCTCGACCATCCGCCCCAGTTCGAGGGCCTGGGCAGCCCGCTCGAGCACCATGCGCAGCGGCCGCTCGTCACCGGGCGGCCGGGGCAGCACGAGCCGCCCCCACTGGTGACCGGGCAGTCCGACCGGCGTGGTCAGCCACCGTTCGGCCAGCCCAGCTCCGTACCCGGCCGGCCCGTCGTACCCCGCCGCGAGGCTGTCGCCCGCGCTCTCCCTGGCCAGCCGGGACCGCCGTTCCCAGCCGAGCAGCAGCTCACCCGCCGACCCGGTTCCGGAAGGCCCCGAACCCCCGGCAGCGGGCCCGGATCCGCCGGAGGTGCCCGCCCCGCCGTATGCGAGCACACGGTGGCCGAGGTCCTCCAGCACGACCGGCGCACCGCACAGGGCGGCGGCACGGGCCACGATGTCGGCCGCCGTGGCGTTCTCCAGGCTCAGCGCGGTGAACGCCTCGTGCACGGTGTGGGAGAAGCGCAGGTCCTGGTACTGCTCGCCGACGATGATCTGGTGGACGGCCTCCGTGACCTCGACGAACCGGATCTCCCGGTGCAGCACGACGAGCGGCAGGCCGAGCCGCCCGGCGACCTCGACCAAGGCATCGTCCACGCTGGCCAGGCTCGCGCCGAGCTCGACGACGAGGCCGCTGGCGCCGGCACCGCACACGGCCCGCAGGTACCGCGCGCTCGACTCGGCCCCGGAGGTGAGCGCCATGCCCGTGGTCAGCAGCAGCTCGCCGCCGTTGAGCAGGTCGCCGATCGCCGCCAGCTCGGACACGTGCACCCAGCGGACCGGCCGGTCCAGCGCCGCCCCGCCGGCCAGCACCTCCGGCTCACCGGCCCGCACCACCGGCAGGTCCAGCACCTGCCGCACCGTGATGGGCACGACGGACCAGGTCAGACCGCCGGCCAGGGACGGCTCGGCGGCCGCAGCCCCTCGTAGGCGAAGGCGAGCCGCAGCACCCCGGGGTCGTCGAACCGGTGGCCGACCATCTGCAGCCCGATCGGCAACCCGCCCCCGGTGTAGCCGCAGTTGATCGAGAGCGCAGGCTGACCGGACATGTTGAACGGCACGCTCGTGGTGACGTGCTCGAACGGGCGCGCCGGGTCGTTCAGCGGTGCGGGCAGCTCCACCGGGTAGGCGGGGATGGGCGCGGTCGGCAGCAGCAGGTAGTCGAGGTCGCGGAGGGCACGGTCGGCGGCCACGGCCATCGCGTCCATCTGGCTGAAGCCGTGGAACACCTCGGCGCCGGTGAGGTGCTCGCCGCCGGCGGCCCATTCCAGGATGTAGGGCAGCACCTGGGCGCGGCGCTCCTCGGGCAGCGCGCTGATGTCCGCCCAGGACCGCGCCCGCCAGAACCGGTCCATGCCGTCGAGCATCTCCCTGGTCAGGAAGAAGGGCACCGGCTCGACGTGCGCGCCGGCCGCTTCGAACGCCGCGCCCGCGGCCTCGATCGCCGTCCGGACCTCCGGGTCCAGCGGCAGCCCGGGACCCGCGTCGGTGATCAGCCCGAGCCGCAGGCCGGCGACCTCGCCGGGGCCGGTCGGCCACTCGGTGGTCAGCGCGGGCAGCGCGGTGTGGTCG
>DATAYB010000386.1:0-1705 GCA_036272795.1 Pseudonocardia sp. | reverse complement strand
CCCGCTCGTCACGCTGCTCGTCGTCGCGGTGCTGGCCGCCGTGCTGCTGGTGGTCAACCTCGCCAAGGGCTCGTCCGGCGACACGGCCGCTCCGGCCGCATCCGCCGTGCCGTCCGCATCCGCCGTGCCGGCCGCTGCCCTGCCTCCCGGCGCTGCTCCCGAGGCCGGTGCGCCGGGCGCGCCGCCCGCCCCGGGTGCCATCGCCGAGCCGTTCCCCGTGCGGGCCAGGTACACCGGTCACACCGACGGCAGTAAGGCGGCCATCGCGGTCACTGTGCGCAATGACAAGGTCTCGGCGTACCTGTGCGACGGCAAGTCGGTCGAAGGCTGGTACCAGGGCACGGCGACCGGCGGGTCGGTGCAGGCCAAGGGTCGCGGCACGAACACGCTCACCGGCTCGCTGTCCGGCGGCTCGCTGTCCGGCACCGTCTCGGCGGGCGGCCGGTCCTGGTCCTACACCGCGGTACCCTCGGCCGCGCCCGCCGGGCTGTACCGGTCGAAGACCCCGAACGCCACCGTGGGCTGGATCAAGGACTCGAACGGCCAGGTCACGGGCCTGGCCAATGAGGGCGGCACGGTGCGGCCGGCGCCCCCACTCGATCCCGGCACCGCCACGGCGGTCGAGGGCGGCGACCAGGTCGTCGGCCAGTAGCTCGCGCCAGCCAGGCAGCGACCGAGGAGAGTTCCCGATGACGAACCCGCCCCTCCCACCACCACAGCAGCCCTACCAGAACCCGAGCCAGTTCGAGGCCGAGCAGCTGCCGACCCAGCCCGTCCCGATCCAGCAGACCGCCGCACCACAACATGCCGCACCGTCATCCCAGTACGGGGAGGCGCCATCCCAGTACGGAGCAGCGCCACCGGGGTACGGGACAGCGCCGGAGCAGTACGGGACGGCGCCGGAGCCACGGTTGCCGGACGGCCAGCTGGCGGCCCCGCCGGTATCCGACCCGAAGGCGGCCGGCATCCTGGTGCCGCTCGTGGTCGGTTGCCTGGTCGCTGTGCTGCTCGGGGTGTACGGCAGCCTGCACGAGCCGACCGGGTTCGCCGTCAACATCTCCGGGTTCAGCAGCGGGGCCTACGCCAAGGCCTGGCTTGCCACGGTCGCCGTGCTGCTCGCCGTGGTCCAGCTGGTCACCGCCCGGATGATGTACTCCCCGGCCGCCACGCCCGGCTGGGTACCTGGCCTGCACCGCTGGTCCGGCCGGATCGCGCTGCTGCTCACCGTGCCCGTCGTGGTGCACTGCCTGTTCGCGTTGGGGTTCGAGACGTACAGCCCTCGGGTGCTTGTGCACTCCGTGCTGGGCTGCGTGGTCTACGGCGCGTTCGTGGCCAAGATGCTCTCGCTGACCCGCCGGGGCGTGCCCGGCTGGGCGCTGCCGCTGCTCGGCGGGCTGCTGTTCGCCGCGCTGGTCACCGTCTGGTTCACCTCGGCCGTCTGGCTCTTCGGCACCAAGGGTCTGCACACGTAACTGGCGACGCGCTCGCGACCGGACTGGCGGGTGCGCACTGGCGGCCCGGCGGCCGCCTGTTGTTGATCACAGACGAGCCGGGCGCGAGCTATTCGGACGGGAGGCGGCCTTCGGCTACCGCTTTGACCAGGGCGGCGTGGTCGGCCTCGGTCTGGTCGGCGTAGGCGCGGGCGAACTGGCACATCGCCTGCTCCAGCGCGTCGGACCGTCCCACGTAGCCGGCGATCATGGAC
>DATAYB010000385.1:0-2105 GCA_036272795.1 Pseudonocardia sp. | reverse complement strand
GAGGCGCGCGCAGCCTCGATCACGGCCTGTACCCGCCAGCCATCGCGGAACGTAGGAGCCGGAGAGGGGCACCCGGAGAACGCGGGCAGCCAGTCCTCCAGCATGAGCGCCATCCCCAGGATCATGACCCGCGCGCCGCGGGCCGGCAGGTCCGGGCGGGTGAGCGGTTCACGGGCCGGGCCGTTCCACGGCCGGAGGCCCTGGTCCGACGCCTTCGCGGTCATGATCTCGGCCTCGCGCCGGCCTCCGGCCGAGACCACGGTGCCGTCCGCGCCGAACGCCTCGAACCGCCACCCGGCGGTGTGCGCGCCGACGACCGAAGCGCTGATCTCCGCCCGGGCGCCGGTGGCCAGCCGCAAGATCAGCATGGTCGTGTCGTCGGCGGTCACCTCCTGCTCGGTGCCGTCCGGTAGCGCGACGCGCGGGATCGTCGTGTGCACGTCGGCGCAGACCTCGGCCGGCTCACCGAACATGGCGCAGACCCAGTCGATGTCGTGCGAGAGCATTCCGGCCAGGTAGCCCCCGCCCTGGGTGAGGTCGTACATCCAGGCCGACTGGGGCCGGTGGCTCGGGTGCCAGTAACTCGCGCTCTGCACCAGCCTGGCGAAGTACGCGGTTCCGAGGTAGCCGGTGCGCACCAGATCCCAGATCGGCAGGCGATCCGGTGCCCAGCGCAGTTCGAAGCAGGTCGCGGTGGCCCGTCCGCTGCTGTCGGCGGCCCGGACCATCTCCTCGGCCTGCGCCGCGGTAAGCGCGAGCGGCTTCTCACAGAGCACGTGCTTGCCGGCCGCCAGTGCCGCCAGGGTCATCGCGTGGTGCAGTTCCACCGGCGCGGCGATGGAGATGATGTCCAGGTCGTCGCGGCGCACGAACGATTCCCAGTCGGTCGCCGTGTCCCGGACCCCGAGCGTCCCGGCGGCGGCCGCCAGCCGATCCGGATTGCGGGCGCAGATCGCCGCCAGGTCGTATCCGTCCACGACCCGGTACGCGGGCCCGTGCACCAGTGAGCCCCAGCCGGTACCGATGATGCCTACCCGCAACGTCGCGGTCACGGCGGGCTAAAGCAGCTCGAGGATCGTGGCGTTGGCGAGGCCGCCGCCCTCGCACATCGTCTGCAAGCCGTAACGGATGCCGTTCGCGGCCATGTGGTGCACCAGGCTGGTCATCAGCCGCGCACCCGAGCCGCCGAGCGGGTGGCCGATCGCGATCGCACCGCCGCCGGCATTCAGGCGCTCCTCATCTGCACCGGTCTCGGCCAGCCAGGCCATCGGCACCGGCGCGAACGCCTCGTTGACCTCGAATGCGCCGATGTCGTCGATCGACAGCCCGGACTTCTTCAGCGCCTTCGCGGTCGCCGGAATCGGTGCAGTGAGCATTATGACCGGGTCGTCACCGGCGACGACGGCGGTGTGCACCCGGGCGATGGGTTTGAGCCCGAGCGTCCCGGCGTTTTCCGACGTGGTCATCAGCAATGCCGCGGCCCCGTCGCTGATCTGCGAGGAGTTACCGGCATGGATGAGGCCGTCGGCGACGAACGCCGGTTTGAGCCCGGCCAGCGTCTCGGCCGATGTGCCGCGGCGCAGCCCCTCGTCCACGGCGAAGACGCTGCCGTCGGCCTGAGCGACCGGCGCGATCTGGCCGACGAGACGGCCGCTGTCGATCGCGTCGGCCAGCTTCGCGTGTGACCGGGCGGAGAACTCGTCCAGCTGCCGGCGCGAGAGAGCCCACTTCGTGGCCATCATCTCCGCGCCGACGCCCTGATTGAAGTCAGCGCCGTACCGCTGGTGGATGGCCAGGCTGTTCGGGGAGCCGAGGTCGGGGTTGGAGACGCTGGAGCCGATCGGGATGCGGCTCATCACCTCGGCACCGCCGGCGATGACGCACTCGTACTGGCCGGAGATCAGCCCGGCGGCGGCGAAATGAACGGACTGCTGCGACGAGCCGCACTGCCGGTCGACCGTTGTGGCCGGCACCGACTCGGGCCAGCCGGCCGCCAGCACGGCGTTGCGGCCGATGTTGTTGGCCTGCTCGCCGGCCTGCTGCACGCAGCCCCAGATCACGTCGTCGATATTCACCGGGTCAACGTCGTTTCGGGCGGCGAGAGC
>DATAYB010000384.1:0-4707 GCA_036272795.1 Pseudonocardia sp. | reverse complement strand
GCCTCGGTCATCACCAGCATGGCCTGCTTGCGCGCCCACCTCGCTGGCGGAGGGCGTGTTCAGCCACCGGGTCGGCGTGTTCGAATGGGCCATGGAGCTGCATCAGCTGCGCTATGTGCAGGCGGTAGCGCAGGCGGGGAGTTTCACCCGAGCCGCGGAAGAGCTGTTCCTGGCCCAACCCTCCCTCTCCGTCCAGATCCGCAAACTGGAGAAGGAGCTGGGCGTGGCGCTGTTCGAGCGGCTCGGCCGCAGGGTGGCGTTGACCGCGGCCGGCGAGGCGTTCCTGGAGCATGTGGAGCCGGCCCTGTTCCATCTCGAGCAGGCCCGGGCGCAGGCCGCCGCGGTTCGAAACCTGACACGTGGCCGGGTGGCGATCGGGGTCCTGCCGAGTGTGGGGGCGACCCTGTTGCCTGGGGTGCTGGCGGAGTACCGGAGCAGGCACCCGCAGATCGACATGCGGCTCACCGAGCACAACGTGTCGGCGGAGTTCGAGCGATTGGTGCATGCCGGGGTGCTGGACCTCGCGGTGATCCGTGGGCCGTGGAGCCGCCCAGGCGTCACCGGGCTGACTCTGCTCCGTGAGCCGATGGTGGCGATGCTGCCGCCGGAACACCGCTTCGCCGGCCGCGAGACCCTGGATCTTGCCCGGCTGGGCGATGAGGAGTTTGTGGGCATGCACCCTGGCTACGGCCTGCGGGAGCTGATGGACTCGGTGTGCCTGCTCGCCGGGTTCCGGCCGCGCGTCACGGTGGAGACCAGCCAGCTGTCGGTGCTGTGCGGCATGGTCGGCAGTGGAGTCGGGGTTTCGGTACTGCCCCGCCTCGCGGCGGTCGGTTACCCCACGGTGATCCCACTCGTAGCCCCGGAGGCCTGCCGCGAACTGGCCGTCGTCTGGCGGGACTCCGGCGAGCTCGCTCCCGCGCCGAGGGCCTTCCTGGACCTGCTCGTGGCGGCCGCCGGCGAGCGAAGCACGCCCCGCTGATCTAAGCCGCGCCCGTTCCATAGCCGCTGCCTATAGCAGCGGTAGCCAGCTGCGCATCGCTCGCCGACTGAGGCCAGGTCTGTACTGGGCACGGACCTCACGAGGGGGTGAGCATGTCCGGAACATCGGTGACGGGGATGTCCCGGCGAGCGACCGCCTATGCGTGCTTCGCCTCGGTGATCGGATGGGCCTTCGATCTGTTCGACCTGTTCATCGTGCTCTACGTCGCCGGCACCGTTGGCGAGGTCATCTTCCCCACCCACAGCGTGACACTGAGCCTGGCGGCGGTGTATGCCTCGTTCGCGGTCAGCGTGCTGCTGCGACCGGCCGGCGCGGCGGTCTTCGGTGGGGTCGCCGACAAGCACGGCCGCAAGGAGACCATGGTGGTGGTGCTCGGCGGTGTGGGTGTCTCGACCGCTGCCATGGGCGCGGTGCCCAGCTACGCGGCCGCCGGGCTGCTCGCCCCCATGCTGTTCCTCCTGCTCCGGTTGATCCAGGGGATTTTCATCGGCGGCGTGGTCGCCGCGACACACACCCTCGGCACCGAGAGCGTGAGCCCGCGGTGGCGCGGCCTCATGTCCGGCATGATCGGCGGCGGCGGAGCCAGCATCGGCGGCGCACTCGCCAGCATTCTGTATCTCGCGGTCGCGCGGCTGTTCCCCGGCGAGCGGTTCACCACGTGGGGCTGGCGGGTGATGTTCTTCGCCGGCCTGCTCGCCGCCGTGCTGAGCTACCTGGTGCTGCGGGGGGTCGAGGAGTCGCCGCTGTGGTCGGCGCAGCCGCGGCCGGTGCTGGCCCGGGCGAGGCTCGGCGACCTCGTGCGGGGCCGCCGGGGTCGGGCGTTCGCCCTGAACGTCGTGCTGGTGGCGGGCGCGGGGTCGCAGTACTACCTCACATCGGGGTACCTGCCGACGTTGCTGAGCAAGGTGGTCGAGGTTCGGCAAACCACGCAGGGCACCATCCTGCTGCTGTCGAGCCTCGGCGTGATCGTGGCGACCCTGGGGGCGGGTGAGCTCAGCGAACACCTCGGACGCCGCCGCACCATGCTGCTCACCGGCGGCGCGAACCTTGTGCTGCTGCCCCTGTTGGTGTGGTTGCTCGCCCACACCGAGCCAGACCGCACCGGGCTGGTCCTGCTGTACGCGTCGGCGCTCGTGTTCTTCGCCAACGCTGCGTACGCACCCCTCGTGGTGTTCCTCAACGAGCGCTACCCGACCGCGCTGCGTTCGCGGGGCACCGCGGTCTGCTGGAACACCGGATTCATGATCGGTGGCTTGATGCCCACATTCCTCAATCTGGCCAGCCCGAGGTTGTCCGATGTACCAGGCCGGCTGATGGGTTTCCTGGTCGCGGCCGTCGCGGTCTTCCTGGTGGCCAATGTGATCAGCCCGGAGAGCCGAGGCGGCATGGAGAACGCGCCGGCCGGCGACCAGCTGACCCAACCCGCGTAGGCCTCGGGCGCAGGAGTTCTGTCCCCACCGGAGGGAGCCGTAATGACCCAGCCGACCCTAGGAGAGCAGGTCGTGCTGATCACCGGTGCGACCGGTGACGTCGGTGCCGCGTTCACCCTCGCCCTCACCTCGGCCGGTGCGGCCGTAGTCGCCGCCGACCTGCCGGGCGCGGCCGACATCGGCACCCGGCTAGCCGAGAGGGCCACCCGGCAAGGCCCTGGCAAGGCGGTCTTCGCCGCCTGCGACGTCACCTCCGACGACGACGTGAGCGCGGCGGTGGCTCTGGCAACCGAGCGGTTCGGCGGGCTGGACGCAGTCGTGAACAGCGCGGCCATCTACCGCGCCCTCGGCCCCAAGCGGACACTCACCGAACTGACCGTGCGGGACTGGGACACCGTGCTCACCGTCAACGTCCGGGGCACCTGGCAGGTGATCCGGGCCGCCGTGCCCGCGCTGCGCGACCGCGGCGGCGGCCGGATCGTCAACATCGCCTCGGTGGTCTCGCGCACCGGAACGACCGGGTTCGCCCACTACGTCGCCTCGAAGGCAGCCGTGGAAGGCCTGACCAGGGCGGCGGCGCGTGAACTCGGGCCCTCCCGGATCGGAGTCAACGCGCTGTCTCCCGGCCTGGTGGACGACACCGCCTCGCGCGAACTCAACGATCCGGGCTACCTCGCGGCAATCACGCAGACCCGGTCCATCGCCCGGGACATGGTGCCGGAGGATCTGGTCGGCGCGATGCTCTGGCTGCTGAGCCCGGCCAGCCGATTCGTCACCGGCCAGACCCTGATCGTCGATGGTGGCGCGGTGTTCGCATGAGCACCGCGGACTCGATGTGGCCGGGGTCGCCGGACCTGCGCGGCTGGTTGGCGCTGCTCGAGCACCGCGGCGAGCTACGCCGGCTGATCCGCGAAATCGACCCGGACCAGCAGGTGGCCAGCGTCCTGGAACACGCCGACGGCCGGTACGCGGTCGCATTCGACAACGTACGGGGAGCGGCGTTCCCGCTGATGGGGAACACGGTCCCGACCCGGCGCCATTTCGGCCTCGCGCTGGGCTGCCCGGACGCCGCGACCGTGGATCGGCTCACCGCCGCGGTCGCGCAACCACAGCCTTACGCGCTCGTCGAGGCAGCACAGGCGCCGGTGCTCGCCCACCGGCACGCCGGTGATGATCTCCTTGGTGACCTCCCGATCCCGGTACAGCACGAACACGACGCGGGTCGCTACCTCACCTCGGCACTCGTCATCGTCCGCGACCCCAGAACTGGCAAGGCCAACCTGTCGATCAACCGACTGCAGGTGACCGGTCCCCGCGAGGTACGGGCCTTGATGTTGCCGGGGCGGCTGCGCGCCATCTTCACCGACCACGAAGGGCGCGGCGAGGACCTGCCGGCCGCGCTGTGCGTGGGTGTCGACCCGTTGCTGACCCTGGCATCCCAATCGCCGGCCTCGGTCGAGCTCGATGACCTCGAGGTGGCTAGTGCCCTGCACCCTCGGCCCCTCGAGGTGACGCCGGTGGACGGCATGGCCGTACCGGTGCCCGCGCGCGCGGAGATGGTGCTGGTCGGCACGTTCAGGGCGGGGGTCCGTGCGCCGGAGGGGCCGTTCGGGGAGTATCCGCTGACCTACGGGCCGGGTGGCCCGGCCCAGGTGCTCCAGCTCTCCGAGCGCTGGTCCCGTCCTGATCCGATGCTGCAGACGATCCTCTCCGGCGGCCGCGAGCACTTCTGGCTCGGCGGGCTACCGCGTGAAGGGCGATTGCTGAACGCGCTGCGCGGTGCCGGCGTGGACGTCGCCGCGGTCCGGCTCACCGAGGGTGGCTCGTGCCGGATGCATGCGGTCATCGCGGTGCGCTCACCCAGACCCGGGGCAGCGCGCCATGCCGCGATGGTCGCGTTTACCGCAGTGGTCACTGTGAAGCTCGTCGTGGTCGTCGACGACGACGTCGACGTGCTCGACGACGAACAGATCGAGTGGGCCATCGACACCCGGATGCAGGCCGACCGAGATCTCCTCGTCGTGCCGAGGACCATCGGCAGCAGCCTGGACCCCTCTTCGGAGCAGGGCACCTCCGCCAAGCTCGGCATCGACGCGACCGTGCCGCCGGGCGACCGGGGGCGGTTCGCGCGCATCCGATCCCAACCTGCGGCCCCGGCCGCCTACCTGACTGAACTGGAGCGTTGACCATGCCACCGGGCGGAGCCACCCTCCGCGTCATTGTCGGGATCTGCGGTGCATCGGGCGTCGTGTATGGCGTCCGGGCGCTGGAGAT
>DATAYB010000383.1:0-5428 GCA_036272795.1 Pseudonocardia sp. | reverse complement strand
CAGACCTCGGGGCGACGGCTGGGCGCGGCCGCACTGACCGTGGAGGCCGTCAACGCCGACCCGCACTCGGCGGCGATGCTCGATGTGCCGCGAGGTGCCGCACTGCTGATGATGGAACGGCTGAGCCACTTCGAGGACGGCTCGCCGGTCGACCTGGAGTACATCAGGTTCCGGGGCGACCGCCTGGTCCTGCGGGCCGGCACGCACCGCGCCGCCGTGCCTGGCGACCCGACCGAGCCACACCGCTGAACACCGACTGAACCGCCCCGCCCAGCCGCCGCCCCGTCGCTATAGCGACCATCGGCACTCACGGGGTCTGACCAGCGGAGATGAAGGGAACCAGCCGTGGAGATCCCACCCGCGAGCGGGCGCCGGGAGTACCGGTGCGACGTGCTCGTGATCGGCGGTGGCACCGCAGGCAGTATGGCCGCGCTGAGCGCCGCGCAACACGGCGCGCGGGTGCTGCTGCTGGAGAAGGCGCACGTGCGGCACTCCGGCGCGCTGGCCATGGGCATGGACGGCGTGAACAACGCGGTCATCCCCGGAAAGGCGACCCCGCAGGACTACGTCGCCGACATCACCCTGGCCAACGACGGCATCGTCAACCAGGCCGCCGTGTACCAGACCGCCAGCCGCGGCTTCGACATGATCAAGCGGCTGGAGGGCTACGGGGTCAAGTTCGAGAAGGACTCCCACGACGAGTACGCGGTGCGCAAGGTGCACCGGTCCGGGAGCTACGTGCTGCCCATGCCGGAGGGCCGCGACGTCAAGAAGGTGCTCTACCGGACGCTGCGCGCGCGGGCGGTGCGCGAGAAGGTCCAGATCGAGAACCGGGTCATGCCGGTGCGGCTGCTCACCGACGGCGACCGCGTGGTCGGCGCGGTCGCCCTCGACACCCGCTCCGGGGAGTTCGTCACCGTGGCGGCCGGGGCGGTCGTGCTGGCCACCGGGGCGTGCGGGCGGCTCGGCCTGCCGGCCAGCGGCTACCTGTACGGCACGTACGAGAACCCGACCAACGCCGGCGACGGCTACTCGATGGCCTACCACGCAGGCGCCGAGCTGACCGGCATCGAGTGCTTCCAGGTCAACCCGCTGATCAAGGACTACAACGGGCCGGCCTGCGCATACGTGGCCAACCCGTTCGGCGGCTACCAGGTCAACGCCGAGGGCAACCGGTTCGTGGACTGCGACTACTGGTCCGGCCAGATGATGGCCGAGGTGAAGCGCGAGCTCGACAGCGCGCGCGGCCCGATCTACCTCAAGCTCAGCCACCTGCCGGACGCCACGATCAGCAAGCTGGAAGGCATCCTGCACAGCACGGAGCGGCCGACCCGGGGCACCTTCCACGCCGGCCGGGGCCACGACTACCGCACCCACGACGTCGAGATGCACATCTCCGAGATCGGGCTGTGCAGCGGGCACTCCGCCTCCGGGGTGTGGGTCGACGAGCACGCCGCGACCACCGTGCCCGGCCTGTTCGCGGCCGGTGACCTGGCCTGCGTGCCGCACAACTACATGCTCGGCGCGTTCGTGTTCGGCGACATCGCGGGCACCGGGGCGGCGGCGGTCGCACGCTCCGTCGAACCGCCGGCCACCCTGCCGGAGGACCAGGTGCTGGCCGCGCACGAGCTGATCTACCAGCCGCTGAGGCACCCGGACGGGCCGCCGCAGCCGCAGGTCGAGTACAAGCTGCGCCGGTTCGTGAACGACTACCTGCAGCCCCCGAAGACGGCCACCTACCTGCAGTTGGGGCTCGAGGCGTTCGAACGGATGCGCGCCGAGCTCAACAGCATGGGCGCGAGCACCCCGCACGAGCTGATGCGCACCGCCGAGGTGCACTTCATCCGCGACTGCGCCGAGATGGCCGCCCGGGCGTCGCTGTTCCGGACCGAGAGCCGGTGGGGCCTCTACCACCAGCGGTCCGACTATCCGGAGCGCGACGACGCGAACTGGTTCAAGCACGTCAACCTCCAGCTCGGTGCCGGCGGCGGCATGGAGTTCCTGACCCGGCCGGTCGCGCCCTACCTGGTCGACGTGCCCGGGATCGAGCGCCCGGACCTGAAGACCTCGGTGGCGGCGGCGGTGCGGCCGTGACCGACACGCGCTCCGCCCGCATCCTCACCCTGCTCGCCCTGGCCGACGAGGCACCCGAGGCCGACGAGCTCGCCGAGTTCCTCACCGACCCCGAACCCGACGTGCGGCGCACCGCCCTCACCGTGCTCAGCGAGGCGACCGAGGACTGGGCGAACGGCTCGACCCAGGTCGCCGCCGCGCTGCTCGACCCGGACGCCTCGGTCCGGCGCACGGGCATCGAGCTGCTCGCCGAGCTGCGTGAGGTGCTGGTCGCCGGCGAGGAGTTCACCGCGGCACTGCGGTGCGCCGGCCAGCACGTGGATCCCGCCGTGCGCACCGCGGCGATCGGCACCCTGTGGCGCCACCACCGGGCCACCGCGCTCGAGGCGGCGGACTACCTCGGTGACCCCGAACCGGCCGTCCGGGCCGAGGCGGTGCTCGCGCTGGTGTCGCTGCGCGCCGCCGGGCCGCTGGAGCGCGCCGCCGCCGACCCCGCCGCCGAGGTCCGCGCCGCAGTGGCCAGGGAGTTGGGCAGCAGCGCCGACCCACACGGCGCCAGCACCCTCACCGCGCTGGCCAACGACGAGCAGACCACCGTGGCCGCCGCCGCGTTCACCGCGCTCGCCGAGACCGGCTGCCCGCCACCCGCCGCCGCGCTGGCCACGGAGGCTCTGCGGCACCGGGACTGGCCGGTGCGCGAGGCCGCCGCGAAGGCACTGGCCGCCGCCCCGGCCGAGCTCGCCGCCACCCCCCTCACCGTCGCGACCGGCGACGAGAACCTCGACGTGCGCAAGGCCGCCGTGCGCTCCCTGGGACACCTCGCGCCCGACCACCTCGACGTCACCGCCGCCCTGCGCACCGCGACGGACGACCCGGACGCCGACGTGCGCGCCTACGCCCGCCAGGCCCTGCTCCGCTACCCGCAACCGACCGAGAGGTAACCCATGGCCCACGTGAGCACCCGAGTCGACGTCCCGGTCACGATCGACCAGGACAAGTGCATCTCCGGCTGCACCCTGTGCGTCGACATGTGCCCGCTGGACTCGCTGTCCATCCACGCCGAGTCCGGCAAGGCCCACATGCACGTCGACGAGTGCTGGTACTGCGGCCCGTGCGCCGCCCGCTGCCCCACCGACGCGGTGACGGTGAACATCCCGCTGCTGCTGCGCTGAGTGCGCCGAGGTCGCTCAGCTGCTCAGCTGATGCCGCCGGAACTCGCCCGGGGTGCAGCCCTGCTCGGCGCGGAACAGGCGGTTGAAGTGCGGCGCGTCGACGAACCCACGCCGGGCCGCGAGTACGCGGATGGGGAGCTCGGCAAGGCCGGGGTCGGCGAGGTCGCGGCGGACGGCGGCCAGCCGGCGGGCCCGGATCCAGCCGGCCACGGTCCGCCCCTCGCACTCGAACACCTTGTGCAGCTGCCGGACGGAGACGAAGTGCGCGGCGGCGACCGGCCGAGGTCCGAGGTCCGGGTCGCCGAGGTGCGCGTCGATGTACGCCACCACCCGCGGGAACAGTCGCGGCGCCTCCGGGTTGGCCGCGTCGGGGCGGTCGGCGGTGAACAGCAGCCGGACCACGTCGACCACGCAGTCCGACAGGCCGGTGGCGCCCGCGTCCAGGCTGCCGTCCTCGATGCGCTCGGCGATCCCGCGCAGGAACGGCCCGGCCAGCGCCGCCGCCCCGGTCCGGCCGTCCAGGGCCACCGCCGTACGCGCGCAGACCGCGTCGGCCCGCTCCCCCAGCAGCGCCTTCGGCAGCGAGAACAGCAGCAGCTCGAACGGGCCGGGCGAGGTCACCTCGTAGGCGTGTGACGTCTCGTAGCAGGACAGGTCGCCTGCGCCGACCAGCGCGGTCCGAGCACCCTGCTCGATCCGGAACCTGCCCCGCACCAGGTTCGTGACCTGCAGCTCCTCCGGGTCGTGCCGCGCGACCAGCCGGGCCGTCCTGCGGATCGCCGAGGCGTCCCCCTCGATGTGGAACAGCGTCACGGCGCCGACGCGGTGGGCCCGGATCCGCCCGGTGAACGGGTCTCGGCCGGGTCGGCGCAGCTCGAGCGGGTGCAGCACGCGGCCGTGCGCGTCGGCCCAGTAGTCGAACCGGTACTGCGCTGGCACGGTGCTGGTGTCGACGATGACGGACATGATCTGCGGCTCCGGTGCGCGGAAGTGCGGTGCGGTGCGCCGCCTCATCATCGCCCCCGGGAGGGCGTCGGACAATGCGGGCGCAGGCGTTGTCCGCGCGTGCCCCACCGTTGTCCGCCCGCGCACAACGCCCGCACGACCGGGGTCCCGTGCTGGCCGGGCGCCTTATCGTCTGCCTACACCGGGCCCACCGAGCGGAGGATCCCCATGGCTCACCTGGCCGGCAGCCACCACGTCACGATGTCCGTCGGGCCGGCGCGGGAGGACGTCGACTTCCACGTCGGCACGCTCGGCCTGCGCTTCATCAAGCGCACGGTGCTCTTCGACGGCTCGACGCCGATCTACCACCTGTACTACAGCAACGCGGCGGGCAACCCGAGCGCCGTGCTCACGACGTTCCCGTTCCGCCAAGCCGGGCTGATGGGGCGGCGCGGCACCAACCAGGCCCGCGAGGTGCTGCTCGCCGCGCCGGCCGGTTCGCTGGACTACTGGTCGCGCCGGCTGGCCGAGCACGGCGTCGAGGTCGCCGACGCCGAGGTGCTGGAACGGCGCCGGCTGCTGTTCCACCACCCGTGCGGCATCGAGTACGCGCTGGTCGGGGTGGACGAGGACCCGCGCGTCGGCTGGGCTGAGGGCGGCGTGCCGGCCGAGCACGCGATCCACGGCATCCACGGCATCGGCGTGCACGTGGCCAACCCCGAGAACATGGTCGAGTTCACCTCGGGCTCACTGTTCGGCAAGGGCCTGCTCGAGGACGGCGACCGGGTCGTGCTGCAGGTCGGCGCGTCCGATCGGGGCGGTGCGGTGGAGCTCGTCGTCAACCGCACGGACGAGCCCGGCACCTGGCGCTACGGCGAGGGCACCATCCACCACTTCGCCTGGAACGCCGAGACACTGGCCAACCAGGACGAGCTGAAGTTCGCCATCGAGGGCGCCGGCTACACCGACATCTCGGAGCTGAAGGACCGCAAGTACTTCAAGTCGGTGTACGTGCGCTCCCCTGGCGGGGCGCTGTTCGAGCTCGCCGTCACCCACGCCGAGGGCGGCTGGACCTGCGACGAGTCACCGAAGGAACTGGGCAGCGCGTTCCAGTTGCCGGAGCAGTTCGAACACCGCCGCACCGAGCTGCTCGATCAGCTCGAACCCCTGGACGGCTGACCCGGTCAACGTCGCCCGGGTCAGCGGTCCGGAGTGGCGGGTGGTCCGAAAGGGACCAC
>DATAYB010000382.1:0-2212 GCA_036272795.1 Pseudonocardia sp. | reverse complement strand
GTGGCGACGGAGGTGGCGTAGCCATGTCGGAGACGACCGGTCCGGCCCAGTCGCCGGCGCGCATCGTGGTCACCGTGGTGGCCTGGCTGTGGGTGCTGGTGCCCTTCCTGTACGGCGTGTGGCAGCTGCTGATCAAGGTGGTGCCACTGTTCAGCGGCTGAGCGCGGGTAGGTTGACCGCCATGAGCACGATGTCGGACTGGATCGCGGCGGTGTGCGCCGAACTCGAGCTGGAGCTGGCCGACCAGGGGGCGACGACGACCGCGGTGCTGGACCTGACCGCGGACGTCGCGCACGGGGTGGCCCGCCCGGCCGCGCCGGTCACCGCGTTCCTGGTCGGGCTGGCCGCCGGCCGCGCCTCGGCGACGGGCGGAGGCACCCCCGACGCGGAGGTGGCGGCGCTGTGCGAGCGGCTCGGCGCGCGGGCCAAGGCATGGGAGTCCGAGCACTCGAGCTGACCCGGTGAGCGAGGCGCCGGCTGACGGCCCGCCCGGTCCCGACCCGGGGCCGGACGGGCCCGATCCGGACGGGTTGACGCGGTGGCAGGCGGCGCGCGCGCAGCGTCGGCTGGCGGGGCTGCGGTCCGAGGTCGCCGAGGCGGTCCGGGCCGCGTTCGCCGGAGCCCGCGCCGGGGACCGGCCGCACCTGCGCAGGGCCCTGGCCGCCGGCCACCCCGCCCGGGAGGTGCTGGCGCTGGCCGACCGGATCGCCACCCGGTCACCGGACTGGGTGGCCAGCCGGTTGCGCCCGATCGACGACGTGCCCGGGCCACAGGTGGGCGCCGGCGTCCGGCTGGACCAGGTGGACGGCACGACCTGCGGCACCGCCGTACTGCTCGCACTGGCCACCCGCGCCGACCCGCTGCTCGCGCTCGCGCTGACGGAGCCGGTGGACGGCTTCGGTGACCGGTTCGACCGCGCCCAGCTGCTCGTGCACCGGCAGAGCAACCTGTGGTGGCCGAGGGCACTGGGTACCACGCCCTGGGGGATGACCGGGTGGCTCGCGCGGCGGGCGACGGGTGTCGGGCCGTACCGGGTCCGGTGGGTGTCCCACCGGCGGGCGACGCGGCATCCCGGGGTCCGGGGCCGCTCGGCCCCCTACGATCCGGACGATGTGCTGGCCGGCGTGGTCAGCGAGGTGGACCGGGCGCTGGCACTGGGTGACCCGGTGCCACTACTGGTGGGCGCGCGGCTGCCGAGGCACTACGTGCTGGCGCTGCGCCCCGACGGTGGGGCCGGCGAACCCCGCTGGCGGATCTACGAACCGGGCAGCGGGGAGGTCCGGGTGGTGCCGGTGGCGGCGGTCCGGGAGCGGCGGCTGGCCAGCTGGCTGGGCTTCGACCGGGTGCACGCCGTGCTCCTGCCGTGGCCGGCTCCGGAAGCCCTGCCACGATCGAGGCGCCGGCGGGCGGGCTCGTAGACTCGAGTGGTGACCGAGACACTTCCACCTCAGCAGCGCGCCGAACTCCCGTCCCGGTGGGAGCCGGCGTCGGTAGAGGCGCGGCTCTACCAGCGCTGGGTGGATGCCGGCTACTTCACCGGCGACCCCGACAGTGGCAAGCCGCCGTTCTGCATCGTGATCCCGCCGCCCAACGTGACCGGCAGCCTGCACCTGGGCCACGCCATGGACCACACACTGATCGACATCCTCACCCGGCGCCGCCGGATGCAGGGCTACGACGCGCTGTGGCTGCCCGGCATGGACCACGCCGGCATCGCCACCCAGAACGTCGTCGAGCGCCAGCTGGCCGCGGACGGCAAGACCCGCCACGACTTCGGCCGTGAGGAGTTCGTCGAGAAGGTCTGGGCCTGGAAGGCCGAGTCCGGCGGCACGATCCTCGGCCAGATGCGCCGTCTCGGTGACGGGGTGGACTGGTCGCGCGAGCGGTTCACGCTGGACGAGGGGCTGTCCCAGGCCGTCCAGACGATCTTCAAGCGGCTCTTCGACGACGAGCTGATCTACCGGGCCGAGCGAATCATCAACTGGTGTCCGCGCTGCCGCACCGCGCTGTCGGACATCGAGGTGGACCACCACGATGACGACGGCGAGCTGGTCTCCATCCGGTACGGGGACGGCGCGGACGCGATCGTCGTGGCCACCACCCGGGTCGAGACCATGCTGGGTGACACCGGCATCGCGGTGCACCCCGAGGACGAGCGCTACGCGCACCTGGTCGGCACCGAGATCGAGCTGCCGATCGTGGGCCGGCGCAT
>DATAYB010000381.1:0-14224 GCA_036272795.1 Pseudonocardia sp. | reverse complement strand
CCAGGTTGCGCGACCGGCTGCTGGCCGTGCTGCCCCCGGGGCGGACCACCGTCGAGGAGGTCTGCGCGCTGGACACGCTGGTCGGCCAGGCTGCCGCTGAGGCCGCCGACGCCGCGCTGAGTGACCTCGGCCGGCCCGGTGACCTGGTCAGCTGGCTCGGCCAGACCGCGTTCCACTGGGTCCGCGACGGCGCAGCGTTGGGCAGCCTGCAGCTCGGCCAGCCGGCGTGGATCGCCGAGCGCACCGGCCTGCCGGTGGTCTCCGACCTGCGCGGCACCGACATCGCCGCCGGCGGGCACGGCGCCCCGCTGGCCAGCACGCTCGACGCACTGTGGCTGGCCGGGCCGACGCGGCGCGCCGCCCTCAACCTCGGCGGCATCGCCAACATCACCGTGGTCGGCCGCCCCGGCGAGCCCGTGGTCAGCTTCGACACCGGCCCTGGCAACTGCCTGCTCGACGTCATCGCAACCCGCGCCGCCGCCGCGCCCGGGTACGACGTGGACGGCGCGCTCGCGGCGGCAGGCACCGTCGACCCGGCACTGCTGGCCGAGCTGCTCGCGGAGAAGTACTACGCCGCCGAACCACCGAAGTCGACGGGGCGGGAGCTGTTCACCGCCGGCTACCTCGACGCCGCCCTCATCGCCGCCCGCCACGGCCACCCAGCTCACCACAACGAACCCCCGACAGCGCCGGACATCGCGGCCACCCTGGTCGCCCTGACCGTGGGCACGGTCGCCGACGCCTGCCTCCGGTACGAGGTCACCGAGGTCGTCGGCTCCGGCGGCGGCATGCACAACCCGGTGCTGGTCGGCGCGCTGCGCGCCGCCCTGGATCCGGTACCGCTGCGCCGCTCGGACGAGCTGGGGCTGCCGGTGGACACGAAGGAGGCCTACCTGACCGCCCTGCTCGGCGCGCTGAGCTGGCAAGGCGTGCCCGGCGTGCTGCCCGGCGCGACCGGCTCCCGGACACCCAGGGTGCTCGGCCGGTTCAGCCCCGGGCACCGGCCGCTGCGACTGCCCGAGCCCGCCGGCCCGGTGCACGCCCTGCACGTCACACCATGACAAACGCCAGGACAAACGCCAGGACAACGCCATGACCGCGCACTGAAACCACGGAGGGTGCCGTGCACGACGTCGTCAACCTCGCGGTGATCGTCGCCTACCTGGTCGCGGTCGCGGTGATCGGGCTGAAGCTGTCAGGGCGGCAGCGCTCGGCCGCCGACTACTTCACCGGCGAGCGCTCGCTGCCGTGGTGGGCGGTGATGTTCTCGATCGTCGCCACCGAGACGTCGACGCTCACCGTGATCAGCGTGCCCGGGGTCGCCTACGTGGGCTCGTTCTCGTACGTGGAGCTCGCGGTCGGCTACCTGATCGGCCGGATCCTGGTGGCGTTCGTGCTGCTGCCGCTGTACTTCCGGGGCGGCTTCGTGAGCGCGTACCAGTACCTGGGGCTGCGCTTCGGCCGGCACGTGCAGGCCCTGGCCTCGGTGACGTTCCTGGTCACGCGGCTGCTGGCGGAGGGGGTGCGGCTGCTCGCGGGCGCGATCCCGATCAAGCTGCTGCTGGCGGAGTTCGGCGTGCACCTGAACTACTTCGTCATCGTGCTGGCGATCACCGCGGTCACGGTCGCCTACACGTACGTCGGCGGCATCAAGGCGGTGGTGTGGACCGACTTCCTGCAGATGACGCTGTACGTGCTGGGCGCGCTGGTGTGCATCGCGGTGCTGCTCGGGCAGGTCGGGCTCGGTGGCCTCGGCACGGCGTTCGAGGCGGGCAAGCTCACCGTGTTCAACTTCGACGCCCCGATCCTGACCAACCCCTACGCCTTCGTCACGGCGATCGTCGGCGGCGCGTTGCTGACCATGGGCTCGCACGGTTCCGACCAGCTGATCGCGCAGCGGGTGCTGTCCTGCCGGTCGCTGTCCGACGGCCGCAAGGCGATGATCGGCTCCGCGGTCGCGGTCGGCATCCAGTTCGCGCTGTTCTCGCTGGTCGGTGCGCTGCTCTGGGTCGCTGACAACGGGGCGTCACTGCAGCGGCTCGGGCTCAGCTCGGACCAGATCTTCGGCGAGTTCATCCTGCGCGGCCTGCCGATGGGCCTATCGGGGCTGCTCGTCGCCGGCATCCTGGCCGCCACGATGGGCTCGCTGTCCAGCGCGCTGAACTCGCTGTCCAACTCGACGATCGCCGACCTCGTGCAGTCCTGGGCCGGCCGCTCGCCCGCCCCGGACACCATGCTCAAGATCGCGCGCTGGGCGACCGGGGTGTGGGCGGTGGTGATGATCGCGTTCGCCTCGATGTTCACGACCACGAAGAACCCCGTGGTCGAGCTGGGCCTTTCGATCGCGTCCTACACGTACGGGGCGCTGCTCGGGGCGTTCCTGCTCGGCCTGCTGGTCCGGCGCGCGGGCGGGCTCGCCTCGGGCGTCGCGTTCGTGGCGACGCTGCTGGGCACGGGCTGGGCGGCGGTCGGCCTGCGGATCGGCGGCAAGGCGCTCGCGTTCCCGTGGTTCGTACCGCTCGGGGTGCTGATCACGCTGGTCGTCGGCGGACTGGTCGCGCTGGTGCGCCCGGCCGCAACGGCGACCTGCGCGGGCGGTTCGAGCGGCGGTTCGCGCGACTCAGACGGCGAGCCTCGGGAGCACGCTGACAGCGGCCCGGGCGGTGTCACGCAGCACTGACGCCTCGACGCCGGCCTTCGCTATGCAGTCGATACCTCGAATGACGGACAGCAGCAGGTAGCCGAGAACCGCGGGGTCGGCGGCCGGGTCGACCTCCCCGGCCCGCTGGGCGTCGCGAACCGCGTCGGCCAGGATCGCGGCGATCCGCTCGAACGCATCGCGGGCCCGCTCGGCGACCCCCGCGTGGGCGCCTGCGAGGTCGGCGGTGGCCTTGCTGAGGAAGCAGCCCCGGTGCGGCGACTCGGCGCCGAACGGTCGAGGTGCCGGCGTAGCCGGTGTCCCAGAACTGGTCACGCACCGTGCGCAACACCGTCGCCTCGTCGAACCCCCGCAGCCTGCCCACAGGGCCATCCTAGCGATTTGTTGTCCAATTGGACCACAATTTTGTTGACTAGGTGGTCCCCAAAAATTATTGTGGTCCATGTAGTCAACAAACTCCGACAGACTGGACAGTCCGATGAGCGAGCACCGCACCTCCAGCACCGACGAGGCCCAGAACAAGGCGATCGTCCGGGAAGCCTTCGACACGCTGTTCAACAAGCGGGACTACGCCGGCGCCGAGAAGTTCTGGTCACCGGAGTACATCCAGCACAGCGCCCACATCGCACCGGGCCGGGACGGCCTGTTCGAGCTGGTCAAGACCTTGCCATCGGACGCGAGCCACGAGCTTGAGCTGATCATGGCGGAGGGTGACATGGTGATGGTGCGCGGCCGGTTCGCCGGCACCGGCCGACCGGCGGCCTGGATCGCGGTCGACATCGTCCGGATGGAGCACGGGCTGCTCAAGGAGCACTGGGACGTGCTGCAGGACGAGGTCAGCCGCGAGGAGTCGGTCAGCAAGCTGCCGATGTTCGGCGACACGTTCCCCGAGGAGCGCTGAGCCGGGCCGACGCCCGGAGCGGCCCGGGGAGAGCCGTGCCGGCACACGAGCTGTGGTGAGCACACAAGTTGTGTGCGAGCCGGCCCGCCGGCCCCGCCGCCAGCCCCGCCCAGCGAGCCCGCCCCGTTGCCCAGCCGGGCTCCGACCGCCGTCAGCAACCGGTTCGGCGCCGAACAGGCTGGTCAGGAGGTCCATCGGGACGCCAGCCGAGGCCGCGCGAGATACCGCGGGCGGCGGCGTGCACCACGGGGATGTACTCCTGCGCCGGGTGCTCGTTCGGCACCACCACGGACAGCGCGGCGGCCACCTTCCCGTCCGCCCCGAAGATCGGCGCCGCGACCGAGAGCGCGTCGAGGGTGACCTGGCCGTCGCTGACCGCGATCCGCCGGTGCCGGACGTCCGCGATCACCCGGCGCAGCTCGGCCGGGTTCACGATGGTCTTCTCGGTGAACCGGCGCATCGGGGCGGCCAGCACCCTCTCCTGGAACGCCACGTCGGCGAACGCGAGCAGCACCAGCCCGACCCCGGTGGCGTGCAGCGGCATCCGGCTGCCGGCCCGGGTGACCACCGCGATCGCCGTCCGGGCCGCGATGCGTTCCAGGTAGACCACGTCGGTGCCGTCGACGACCGCCAGCTGCACGTTCTGCCGGGTGGCCTCGTAGAGGTCCTCGAGGAACGGCAGTGCGATCTCCCGCAGGCCGTGGCCGCGCGGCGCCAGCGCGCCGACCTCCCAGAGCCGCAGCCCGACCTGGTAGGCGCCGTGCCCGGTGCGTTCCAGTGCCCCCCAGCGGGCCAGCTCGCCGACGATCCGGTGCGTGGTGGTCAGCGGCAGGCCGGCCCGCCGGGCGATCTCGGACAGGGTCAGCTCGGTACGCCCCTCGGAGAACACCTCCAGCACGCCGAGCGCCCGCGCGACCGTGGACCGCACCGCGGGCTCACCGCTGCCCGCGAGCCCCCGGTCGGCCTCGCGCTCGGTGAACACGCCCTCCACCAGCTCAGACATCGAAGAAGACGGTCTCCCCCGGTCCCTGCAGATGCACGTCGAACCGGTAGCCGTCGTCGGTGCGCACCGCGAGCAGGGTGGCCCGGCGCTGCTCGGGAACCGAGGCGAGCACGGGGTCGGCGGCGTGCGCCTCGGCGTGGTCCGGGAAGTAGATCCGGGTCACGACGCGGTCCAGCAGGCCCCTGGCGAACACCGAGACGTCCACGTGCGGCGCCTGGCCGGGCAGCGCGCCCGGCAGCACCGTGTTGATCACGTAACCGCCGGCATCGGTGGTGGCGCTGCGCCCGAACCCCCGCCAGCCGGCCGCCCGGCGCGGGTCGTCCGGGTGGTCGAAGTGGCCGTCCGGGTCGGCCTGCCAGGTCTCGATCATCGCGTCCGGCACCGGGTCACCGTGGCCGTCGTAGACCGTGCCGACGATCCGGAATGCACCCGGTGTCCCCGGGGGCACGACGTCGGGGCCGTCCGGCCACGGCAGCCCGATGGCGAGGTACGGCCCGACGGTCTGGGACGGCGTCGGGCCGTCGAAGTGCGCACCCACGTCGGCACCGAGCGGGTCGGTGGCGGCGAGCTCGGCGGCGGTCACTGGTGCGGCTCCTCGAACGGGGTGGCCAGCCGGCCGCGCAGCACGATGTCGAAGCGGAAGCCCAGCGCCCACTGCTCGATCGTGTGCTCGAGGTCGAACGAGGACACCAAACGCTGGCGGGCGGCCTCGTCACGCACCGAGTTGAAGATCGGGTCGTGCGCGAACAGCGGGTCGTCCGGGAAGTACATCTGGGTCACCAGCCGCTGGGTGAACGCCTGGCCGAACACCGAGAAGTGGATGTGCGCCGGCCGCCATGCGTTGTCGTGGTTGCCCCACGGGTAGGCCCCTGGCTTGATGGTGACGAACTCGTAGTGCCCGTGTGCGTCGGTCAGCGCGCGGCCGACGCCGGTGAAGTTCGGGTCCAGCGGGCTCGGCCAGTTGTCGGCCTTGTGCCGGTAGCGGCCGCCCGCGTTGGCCTGCCAGATCTCCACCAGCGAGTTCGGCACCGGCCGGCCGTCTCCGTCACGCAGCGTGCCGTGCACGATGATCCGAGGGCCGATCGGCTCGCCGGCGTGCTGGCGGGTCAGGTCGTGGTCCAGCGGGCCGACCCGGCCGGGGCCGAGCACTGGGCCGGTGACCTCCGTCAGCCGCTGCGGCAGCAGGAGCAGGGGCTGGCTGGGGTGCCGCAGCGTGGTCGACCGGTAGCCGGGGAAGTCCAGCGGCGGCTGGCTGCCCGGCGGGGCCGGTCGGTAGCGCGGCAGTGCCGCTGGCGCACCGTTGCTGAGCGTGGCATCTGGCTGCGTGGTCGGGGTGACCATCGAGGCGCCTCCTCACGGCTGAGCGGTTGAGCGGCAGAGCAGTTGAGCGCTGACCGGGTCCCTGCCATGGTGTCCGCTGCCCAGCCTGCCGCGGCAGGTCGACTTCCGCTCACCGGAAGGCTTGCCTCGACACGACAGAGTCGCTCCTGGTCAGAGCTGCGGTCGATCAGGGGCGGTGGTCGGTCAGAACCGATCGGGGCGGGCCGCCGCGCGACGGCGGCGCAGCCAACCGTCCAGCAGCAGTGCCAGCGTGCCGACCACGGCCGTGGCGACGAGCGCGCCGGCCATCGTGTCGGTCGCGTAGTGCTGGCCCAGCGCGACCATGGACCCGGCCACGCCGAGCACCGCCGCCACCGCGAGGCAGGTCAGCCCGGCGCGCAGCCACCACGGCCGCTGCCGGGCGCCGGCGACGAAGACGAGTACGAACACCCACGCCATCGAGGCGATGCTGGTGGTGTGCCCGCTGGGCAGCGCCAGGCCGCCTTCGTGGGTGCGCCCGACCAGTGGCTTGAGCACGAACTCCGTGAGCAGGACGGCGGCCACAGGCCCGGCCACCACGAGCAGCACGGCCGGCCAGCGCTGCCGGGTGAGCAGGGCCAGCAGCACGAGCACGAGCAGGCCGAGCGGCAGCGCCGGCGGGCTGCCCAGGTCGGCGATGCGCCAGAGCAGGCCGACATGCTGCCCCCGGTGTGCCACCACCGTCGCGTCGAGCAGCCGGTCCAGCCCACCGGCGGACCCGCTACCGGCGAACCACCAGCCCAGCGCGAGCACACCGACCGCGCTCAACGGGGCGAGCAGCCACAGCGACTCACGCCACCGCCCAGGTAGTAACACGGGCTCCCGCCACCTCCGACTCATGCCGACCTCGTTCGTTTCAAGGGTGCCCCACGCCGGCCACCAACGGCGCACCCATTCAGCCGATGCTCAGCAGGTGACGCGGGCCACAGTCGGCGCCGCCACGCGCTCCGGACTTGCCGTTGCGCCATGCAACGGGTTCGAATCGGGGTTGAACCCGGGGCCGCCGGACCCGACCGACGGCCCGCCAGCCGGCCCACCGACCGGCAGTAGAGAGGAGCGGCCCGTGCGTATCGAGCCGGACGACCCGAACGGCGACTGGACCGCCGAAGGCGTGTACGAGGTGTCACCGGGGCTGTTCCGGATCCCGCTGCCCCTGCCGCTGGACGGGCTCAAGGCGGTCAACGTCTACGCCCTGCGTGACGGCGACGGCCTCGCGATGATCGACTCCGGCTGGGCGGTGGACGAGGCCCGCGTGCTGCTGGAGAAGGCGCTCGCCGCCCTCGGCCACGGCATCGGCGACGTGCACCGGTTCCTGATCACCCACATGCACCGCGACCACTACACCCTGGCCGTGCAGCTGCGCCGCGAGTTCGGCAACCGGATCAGCCTGGGCGCCCCGGAGCTGACGTCGGTACGGCTGAGCGCCGACCCGGACCGGGCCCCGTGGACCTCGCTGCAGGCCCAGCTGCGCCACGGCGGCGCGGAGCAGCTGCTGAAGGCGCTGCTGACGAGCGCCGACCGACACGACACCTCGGTCTGGGAGGACCCCGACGACTGGCTCGACGCGCCGGTCGACCTGCCGCTGCGCCAGCAGACCCTGCAGGCGGTGGCCACGCCCGGGCACACCCGCGGCCACGTGGTCTACGTCGACCCCGCGCGGCAGGCGATGTTCACCGGCGACCACGTGCTGCCCCACATCACCCCCTCCGTCGGCTTCGAGGCGAACCTGACCACACACTCCCCGCTCGGCGACTTCCTGGAGTCGCTGCGCCTGGTCCGGGCCATGCCGGACCACCAGATGCTGCCCGCGCACGGCCCGGTCTCACCGAGCGTGCACGCCAGGGTCGACCAGTTGCTGGCCCACCACGCCGAGCGGCTGGACGAGATGACCGCCGGTGTCGCGGCCGGCGCCGGTACGGCCTACGAGACCGCCGGCCGGGTCACCTGGACCCGCAGGGGCCGCCAGTTCGCCGAGCTGGACCCGTTCAACCAGTGCATGGCGGTCGCCGAGACCTCCGCGCACCTGGACCTGCTGGCCGAGCAGGGCCGCCTGCGCCGCACCGAGGTCGACGGCGTCCGCCACTACGAAGCCTGACCAGGCCGCCTCACCGGACCTGCCTGTTGTTACCGAACTGCACAACAGGCAGGTTCCGGGCGCCGAAAACCTGCCCCCTGTGCAGTTCGGTAACAAGCCGCCGACCCGGGGCGGGTGGAATCTCCGAGACCGCCCACGCGGGCTCGGGGCGAGGACGTACGCTCGGGCGATCAGACGGTTGCTCCCCCGCCGGCTCGGGGCCCGCGCGAGCGGATCCGGGCGGCACCGATCCGCTCCGCCCGGCACCTCCGGGCCGGGGCGCTTACCCCGTGGCGCCTCCGGGCCGGGGCACCTACCCCTTGGCTCCCTTGGCGACTCCGGACCGGTGCGCCCCACTGGCGGCCGGCTCGGCACGGGTGCCCGGGTCGGGCTGGTCGCGCTCGCGCTGGTGCTGGCCGCCGGGCTCACGGTCGGCGTCACGCGGCTGACCGGCGAGTGGCGCCCCAAGCCGCCGGCCGGGCCGCCGCCGTGCGGGCCGATGGTCGCCGCGCTGCCGCTGCGCGCCCAGCTGGCCCAGCGGCTGATGGTCGGCGTGAACGCCAGCCAGCCCGACTCGGCGCGCGCCGTCGTGGCCGCCACCGGGGTCGGCGGGGTGTTCATCGGCGGCAAGCCCACGGCGTTCCTGCGCAGCGGCGCACTGGCATCGATGCGGGCGGCCAGCCAGCTGCCGGTCTCGGTCGCGGTGGACGAGGAGGGCGGCCGGGTCCAGCGGATCGACCAGTTGGACGGCTCGATCCCGAGTGCCAGGGTGATGGCGCGCACGATGACGCCTGCGCAGGTCCGGGCGCTCGGTGCGCAGCGCGGCCGCGAGCTCAAGGCCAGGGGCATCACGGTGGACATGGCGCCGGTGCTGGACGTGGACGGCGGGCCGGCCGGCGGGGCGATCGGCGACCGGTCATTCAGCGCCGACCCGAACACGGTGGCCAGCTACGCCGGGGCGTTCGCGGCGGGCCTGCGGGATGCCGGCGTGCTGCCCGTGTTCAAGCACTTCCCCGGGCACGGGCGGGCCAACGGCGACTCGCACGCCGGCCTGGTCGGCACGCCGCCGCTGGCCTCGCTGCGCACCGACGACCTGGTGCCGTACAGGGACCTGCTGGGCGCGGGGCCGGCGGCGGTGATGGTCGGCCACCTGAACGTGCCGGGACTGACCGACGGGCTGCCGGCCAGCCTCAGCCCGGCCGCCTACCGGCTGCTGCGCGGTGAGCTGGGCTTCCACGGCATGGTGCTGACCGACGACCTCGGCGCGATGCGCGCGATCACCGACCGGTACGACCTGCCCGACGCCGTGGTCGCGGCACTGGAAGCGGGCGCCGACGTGGCGCTGTGGACCTCCACCGACGACCTCGACACCGTGCTCGACCGGTTGCAGGCCGCCGTCGGCACAGGCCAGCTAACCAGGTCGAACGTGACCGACGGCGCGGCCCGGGTGCTCGCCGCCAAGGGCGTGTGCAGCGCCGCCCCCCTCGGCTGAGGCGGGCGGGGCCGGACTCGCCCGGCGCCGGAGGACCCCGTGATCGACCCGGTCCGCGAGCTTCCGGCGGCGCGTGGCACCGTCATCGGGTGACCACGGTGATTCCGGTGACCGCCGACGACGTCGACGAGGCGGCCACCCGGCTGCGCGGCGTGATCCCGACGAGCCCGCTGCAGCTCAGCACCCGGCTCGGCGAGCGCACCGGCGCGCGCGTCTGGCTCAAGCGCGAGGACCTGCTCCCGGTGCGCTCGTACAAGATCCGAGGCGCCTACAACCTGATCTCGCAGCTGGACGCCGACGCGAGGGCGCAGGGTGTGGTGTGTGCCAGCGCCGGCAACCATGCCCAGGGCGTTGCCTACGCGTGCGCCCGGCTCGGCGTGCGGGCCAGGGTGTACCTGCCGCGCACCACGCCGAGGCAGAAGCGCGACCGGGTGGCGAAGCTCGGCGGCGACGTGGTCGAGGTGCGCGTGGTCGGCGAGGCCTACGATGACGCCGCGGCGGCGGCCGGCGACGATATGCAGCGGACCGGCGCCACCCTCGTACCGGCGTTCGACCACCCGCGCACGGTCGCCGGCCAGGGCACCGTAGTCCGCGAGCTGGTCGCCCAGCTGGGCCGGGCACCCGACGTGCTCGTCGTACCGGTCGGCGGCGGTGGGCTGCTGGCGGGCTCGCTGGTCTGGCTGCGCGAGCGGCACCCCGGGGTACGGGTGGTCGGCGTCGAGCCGGCGGGGGCGGCCTGCCTGACCGCCGCGCTCGCCGCCGGTGGCCCGGTGGACCTGGACTCGCTGGACCCGTTCGTCGACGGCGCCGCGGTGCGCAGGGCCGGGGAGGTCACCTACCCGATCGTCCGGGACGGTGTCGAGGCCGGCCGCGCCGCGCTGACCACGGTCGCCGAGGGCCGGGTGTGCATGGAGATGCTGGAGCTCTACCAGTCCGACGGCATCATCGCCGAGCCGGCCGGCGCGCTCGCCACCGCCGCGCTGCTGGACCGGTCCGACACCGTGCTCGACACAGCGCTCGAGGTGCCGGCGGGCGCGACCGTGGTGTGCCTGCTCTCCGGTGGCAACAACGACGTCAGCCGGTACGCCGAGATCGTCGAGCGGGCCCTGGTGCACGAGGGCCGCAAGCACTACTTCCTCGTCGACTTCCCGCAGGAGCCCGGGGCGCTGCGCCGCTTCCTCGACGACGTGCTCGGCCCGGACGACGACATCACGCTGTTCGAGTACGTCAAGCGGAACAACCGCGAGACCGGCCCGGCACTGGTCGGCATCGAGCTGGGCCGCCCCGAGGACCTGGCCGCGCTGCGGGAGCGGATGCGCCAGGCGCCGCCCCGGATCGAACCGGTGCCGCCGGACAGCCCGCTCTTCCGGTTCCTGCTGTGACCCGGCGCGGCGGGCGATGACCAGGCGCGGCGAGCCGTGACGCGGCTGGCCGAGGCGGAGGTGCGGCGGCGGCTGGCCGAAGCGCGGGTCGCCTACCTGGGCACGGTCACCGATGAAGGTGCCCCGCACCTGGTGCCGGTCACCTTCGACCTGACCGGGGCGAGCCTGGTGATCGCCGTGGACCACAAGCCGAAGCGGACCACGGCACTGGCCCGGCTGCGCAACATCGCCGGCAACGACAAGGTGTCCGTGCTCGCCGAGCACTACGACGACGCGGACTGGGCGGCGCTGTGGTGGGCCAGGGCGGACGGGCGGGCCAGGGTACTGACCGACGAGGCGGACCGGGTCGACCCGGTGCGAAGACTGAGTGCCAAGTACGCGCAGTATCGCGAGCAGCCGCCGGCCGGGCCGGTCATCTGGATCGACGTCGAGCGCTGGACGGGCTGGGCCTACTCCAGCTGACCGACCGCCACCCGACCCCTGACCGGCTGCCCGACCTGCGGATACACCGTCTGGGCCGATGCGCAACCACACGATCGACACGAAATTCACCGCTGCGATCTCAGGGTCCCGCCTCTAGCCTGGTAGCGGGGCGGTATACCGTCCTCGCGGGGTCGACTGAGAGTCGTGCCCCGGTCCACGACCGCGAGAGGCTGCGAGGAGAGACGTTGTCGATGGTTACCCCCAGCCCGGCTCCCACCGGAGGCGCAGGCCGACCGGCCCCGCGCCTGCCTGGGCCACCCGTGCCGGGCCAGTACCGACCCCAGCCGGGGTTCGGTCCGCCACCGACCCCGTCGCGCCCGGCGCTCACCAAGGCGCAGCAGGTCCGGCTCACCCTGGTCTCGGCGATCCTCGTCGTGGTCGGCGTGCTGCTCGGGGTGATCGCCACGGTGGCGCTGCCGCACGTCTACGCGGCCCAGACGACGATCCGGTTCAGCCTCGGTGCCAACGACTCGGGTGACGACAACGCCGACCGTACGCTCACCACGCAGACAGTGCTGATCACCGGCCGGGACGTGCTGCAGCCGGTCGCGGACAGCACGGGCGTCCCGATCGACTACCTGATCAAGAACACCACGGCCACGGTGGTGCCGAACAGCGAGATCATCCAGATCCAGGTCAACCACCCCGACCGGGCGTCCGGCATCCAGCTCGCCGACGCGATCGCGAAGCGCTACCTGGAGATCGCGAACGACACCGGCAACCAGGCGCAGCTGCAGGCCCAGCTCGACAGCGCCCAGCGCCAGCTGGCCAACCCAGCGACCCCGCCGGACACGGTGAGCGACCTGCAGGCTCAGGTGGGCGACCTGCAGAACCAGATCGCCGCGCAAGCCACCTCGTCCAACGTCGCGTCCATCGTGGCGCCGGCCTACTCGGTCACGGCGCCGATCTTCCCGGACACACTGATCACGCTGGGCATCGGCGCGCTGGTCGGGGCGGCACTCGCCGCGCTCGTCGGCTCGCGCATGGTCCGCAGCTGGACCCGCCGCTAACGGCGGGTCCAGTCCTGAAGCGCGTCTACACCGGGCCGTCGACCGGCCGCGCCGCCGGCCCGGCCTTGGTGAACCCGTCCGGAATGATCAGGTCCTCGCGGACCAGGTCGTGGATCGACGACCGGCCCAGCCCGAGCAGCGCCTCGTCGATCCCGCTGCGCAGGATCTCCAGTACGTTGGCCACACCGCGCTCGCCGGCCGCCGCCATGCCCCACAGGTAGGCGCGGCCGATCAGCACCGCCTTGGCGCCCAGCGCGACCGCCTTCACGACGTCGCTGCCGCGCCGGATGCCGCCGTCCAGCAGCACCTCGACCTGGTCCCCGACCGCGTCCACCACGGCCGGCAGGGCACGGATCGAGGCGGGCGTGCCGTCCAGGTTGTTGCCGCCGTGGTTGGACACCGAGATCGCGGTCGCGCCGATGTCCACGGCCCGCCGGGCGTCGTCGGGGTGCATGATCCCCTTGACCATGAAGGGGCCGCCCCACTCGTCGCGGAGCCACTTCACGTCGTCCCAGGTGGGCAGCGGGGTGCCCATCCACTCGCCGTAGGCGCCGAAGAACGTCGGCGGGGCCTCACCGGGGGCGGCCAGGTTCGGCGCGGTGAGGTCGGGCAGCTTGCCGGTGCGGGCGAACTCCAGCAGCCAGCGCGGCCGGGTGATGCCCTCCGGGGCGAACTTGAGCATCGCCTTGAGGTCGAGCTTCTCCGGGATGGCCGGGCTGCCCCAGTCGCGGCGGTGCGCGAACGTCCAGTCCAGCGTGATGATCAGCGCCTTGGCGCCGGCCGTCCTGGCCCGCTCGGCGCGCTGCAGCAGCTTGTCCTTGCCGCCGACCCAGTACATCTGGAAGAAGACCTTGGGGTTGGCCGCCGCCACCTCTTCGATCGACTTGCTGGCGAACGAGCTGAGCCCCACCGCGGTGCCGGCGCCGGCCGCCGCCCTCGCCACGGCGACCTCACCCTCGGGGCTGACCGCCTGCACCCCGGTCGGCGAGATCAGCACCGGCATCGAGATGTCCTGGCCGAGCACGGTGGTGGCCTGCACGCGGTTGCGGGGCAGGTCGGCGATGTGCGGGCGGAAGCCCAGCTCGCTGAACGCGTTCACGTTGTCCTCGAGCGTGACGCCCCGCTCGGCGCCGGCGACCAACGCCAGGTACACCGACTTGGGCAGCCGTCGCTTCGCCCGGCGCTGTGCCTCGGCGACGCTCTCGAACCACTCCTTGCTGCTCGCCATGCCCGGCCCCTTCGCCGCTCGTCACGTCACGCCGTCGCTCACCCGGCGCAACCCAGTTCCCCGGGACCATAGTCGCTGAGCGTCCCCCCGCACGGGAGGCGCCGCCCCGGCGAGACCCACCGCACACCCGTTTCGGGGGGTCCCCGGGCCCCGGCGGACTACTCGAAGCGGCTCGGGTCGCCTGCGCCCCGGCGCACGATCTCCGGTTCGTCGCCGGAGAAGTCGATCACCGTCGTCGGCTCGGTGCCGCAGTCGTCGGAGTCGACCACCGCGTCGACCACGTTGTCGAGCCGTTCCTTGATCTCCCACCCCTGGGTGAGCGGCTCCGCCTCGTCGGGCAGCAGCAGCGTGCTGGACAGCAGGGGCTCGCCCAGCTCGGACAGCAGCGCCTGGGTGACCACATGGTCCGGGATGCGCACCCCGACGGTCTTCTTCTTCGCGTGCATGAGCCGGCGGGGCACGTCGTTCGTGGCCGGCAGGATGAACGTGTACTGGCCCGGCGTGGACGCCTTGATCATCCGGAACACCGTGTTGCTGATCCGGACGAACTTGCCGAGCTGGGCGAAGTCGCTGCAGACCAGCGTGAAGTGGTGCCGGTCGTCGAGGTGCCGGATCTCCCTGATCCGCTCCAGA
>DATAYB010000380.1:0-28035 GCA_036272795.1 Pseudonocardia sp. | reverse complement strand
CAGGCCCATCCGGTCGAAGATCGTGACGAACGGGCTGGTGCCGGACTTGAACTCGCTGGTCGGCAGCATCGAGCACAGCAGCAGGATCGAGCCGCAGTAGAAGATCGCGATCCGGTAGATCACCGCGTTGACGGCCTTCGGGACCTCGCGGTTCGCGTCGGCCATCTCACCGGCCGCCACCCCCACCATCTCGATGGCCGCGTAGGCGAACACGACTCCCGACATGACCAGGATCGGCCCGTACCAGTTGAAGTCACCGCTGGACGGCCAGAAACCGCCCGGGTTGCTCCACAGGTTCGAGAACCCGGCCTTGTGCGTGCCGATGTGCAGCCCGCCGATGACCACGACCAGCCCGACCGCGAGGAACACCACGATCGCGGTCACCTTGGCGATGGCCGCCCAGAACTCGAACTCACCGAACGCCCGCGCAGACATTAGGTTGATCACCAGCACCACGGCCAGCGCGATCAGCACCGTCGCCCACGCCGGCATCTGGGGGAACCAGTACTGGATGTAGATGCCGACGGCGGACAGCTCGGCGATGCCGGTCAACGCCCAGTTCAGCCAGTACATCCAGCCGGTGACGTAGGCCCATTGCTCGCCGTAGAACTCCCGCATGTAGGAGACGAACGCGCCGGAGGTGGGGCGGTGCAGCACCAGCTCGCCGAGCGCCCGCATCAGGAAGAACGCGATGACCCCGACGAACGCGTAGCTGAACAGCAGGGCCGGGCCGGTGCTGTGCAGCCGGGAGGCCGAACCGAGGAAAAGTCCGGTCCCGATCGCGCCACCGATGGCGATCATCTGGACGTGCCGGCGCCCGAGGGTCTGCTTATACCCGACCTGCTCGGCATTCAGAGAGTCGTGATGGGAGTCGCGGGTCTGGGTCATGGCATCGTCCTCACCTCGTCGACCGGCCGCGCAAGGTCCGCACCAGTAGCTTTTGGTCGAGCGTCAGGTGAACAACGCTCGGACATCCGCCGAAAGGTCACCCGTGCGAGTGGGGCAAACCTTAGAGTTCGCGGAGGCCGGTGGCAATCATGGAACTTCAGCGACCGGTGTGGTAAGTGATCCGGCTGAGGCCCGCGTGGGGGTCACCCCCCAGGTTCCTGGTGTGCGGGGTTAGCGCCGCCGGGTGAGGCGCGGGTGCCAGACGGTCACCGAGGCCAGCGTGGCGCGGCCCCGCAGGATGAACTGGGTGGGCAGCGCGGGCTCCTGTTCGCGGCCGCCGCCGGGCAGCAGCCGGCGCAGCCGACCGGGCCGGCGTTCGGGGCGTCCGATCGGCCCCCGGTGCCGCACCGAGCCCGCGACCAGCTCGAGCCCGTCCGTGTCCACCTCGGCGTCGGTCGGCAGCAGCACCCGGGTGGCGCTCATGTTGGCCACCACCTCGATGATCACTTCGGGGCGGCGGATCACCGCGTCCGTGAAGTCCAGCATGGTGCGCTGGCCGAGCCCGGTGATCCGGACCAGCTCCGGCACCGCCCACTGCCCGGTGCGCCTGACCTGGCCGAAGGCCACATCGAGCACCAGCGGGGCGAGCTCGGGGGGCGGGCCGCCCGGCAGGTCGGACAGCACCGCGAGCAGCTCGGCGCGGGTGCGGGCGTTCCAGGACGCCTCGCACCGGTCGCTGAACTCGATCGGGGTGATCCGGCCCTGCTCCATGGCGGTGGCCAGCAGCGCGCAGGCCCGTTCCCGGTCCAGGTCGGAGATCCGCAGCTCGCTCGGCTCCAGCTCGTCGGGCACCGGCTCACGGTAACCAACGCCGCGCGTGGGGCAGTAGCCAACGCCGTACCGAACGTGCCGGCCTACCCCCACCACCCGTCAAACCCCACACAGACCGTTCCCCCTCAGCACAGACTGCGCACAGTCTGTGCTGTAGGTAGACGGTCTGTGTGGGTGCCCTGTCAGTTGCTCGCGAAGTGCTCGGTGAGCAGCGCGTTCACCTCGGCGGCGCGCTCGATGCTGAGCAGGTGGGCGGCGTCCACCAGCTCAAAACGCACGCCGGGGATGCCGTTCGCGATGGTGGAGCCGTGCGGCTGCTCCGGGGTGGCCGGGTCGCCGGTACCGCAGATCATCAGGCTCGGGGCGCGGATCTCGCCCAGGCGCGCCACGTGGTCCCAGTCCCGGATCGCCTGGCAGCAGCCCAGGTAACCGAGGTCCGGCGTCTTGCGCACCGACTCCTCCGCCCAGGTCACCGTGTCCGGGTTGGCGGCGGCAAAGGGCGCGCTGAACCAGTTCTTCACCACGGCGGCCGCGATCGCGTCGGTACCGCCGTTGGCCACCGCCTCGATGCGCGTCTCCCACGGCGTCTTGTCCGCATAGTTCGCCGAGGTGGCCATCAGCGCGAGCCGGTTGATCCGCTCCGGTGCCTCGGCGGCCAGGTACATGCCGACCATGCCGCCCAGCGAGAGGCCGGCGAAGTCGACCCGCTCCAGGCCGAGCCGGTCCAGCAGCGCGAGCACGTCGCCGGCCAGCTCGGAGATCGTGTACGGCCCCGCCGGCACCGGCGAGCCACCGTGCCCCCGATGGTCCACCCGGATCACCCGGTGGCCGCCGGTCAGCGCCGGCAGCTGGGGCGCCCACATGTCGAGCGCGCTGCCCAGCGAGCCCAGCAGGAGCAGCGGCGGCGCGTCCTCCGGGCCGTCGGCCACGTGGTACAGCGAGACCTGTCCCCGCTCACCCATCGCCATGGCTACTGCCCCACCGTGCGCAGCGAGCGCAGCATCTCGAGCTCGGCCGACGTCGGCGCTGGCGTCGCCACCAGCGGCTCCCCGCTGATGGCGAGTGGCCACCCGGTCTCGGCCCGCACCTGCTCGACGGTGATGCCGGGGTGCAGGCCGGTCAGGGTCAGCTCGCGGGTCTCCGGGTCGGGCTCCAGCACACCGAGGTCGGTGATCACGCGCAGCGGCCCGGCGCCGGTGAGGCCCAGCCGGCCGCGGTCGTCGGGCCCGCTGCCGTGGCCGAGTGAGGTGATGAAGTCGACCCCGGACACGAACGCACGCAGCCGGTGCCGCATCACGATCATCACCTCGCCGCAGGACGCCGCGATCTCCGGAGCTCCCCCTGACCCGGGCAGCCGCACAGACGGCTCCTTGTAGTCGCCGATCACCGTCGTGTTGATGTTGCCGTAGCGGTCCAGCTGCGCGCCGGACAGGAAGCCCACGTCGATGCGCCCGGGCTGCAGCCAGTAGTTGAACACCTCCGGCACGCTGACCACCGTCAACGCCGACTCCGCAAGGATGCCGTCGCCGATGGAGAGCGGCAGCAGCTCGGGGCGGGTGTCGAGCGTGCCCGACTCGTAGATCAGCACCAGCTTCGGCGCGTGCAGCCGTCGCGCCAGGTTCGCTGCCGTGGACGGCAGCCCGATGCCGACGAAGCACACCGCCCCGTCCCGCAGCGCCCGCGCGGCGGCGACCGTCATCATCTCGTCGGCGGTGTAGTCGAGCTGGGGCTCGCCACCGGCCACCGGCGCGAGCGCCTCATCGGTCCGCGTCTCCGTCACGATGACACCAGCTCCTTCAGCCACGCGCTGAACCTCGCCCGGTCCCGGCTCACCGCGTCCCATGCCTTGTACGCGGCGTTGTCGCGCTCGTAGTAGCCGTACGCGTAGGACGGCTTCGCCCCGCCAGGGGCGAGCGCCACCGCGTCGACCACCCAGGACGGCAGCAACACCGCGCCCGGCACCGGCTCGAGGGTGTCCACGATCTCCTCGACGGTGACCAGGGAACGCTTGGCGGCGAGCACCGCCTCCTTCTGCACGCCGGTGATGCCCCACAGCTGCACGTTGCCGTCGCGGTCGGCGCGCTGCGCGTGGATCACTGCGACGTCCGGGTTCAGTGCCCTCACCGCGGCGAGCTGCTCCCCGGTGAACGGGCACGTCACCGTGCTGATCGTGTCGGTGTGGGCGGGCAGGTCGGTGCCGGCGTAGCCGCGCAGCACCCCGAACGGCAGCCCGGAGGCGCCTGCGACGTACCGGTTCGCCATGCCGGCGTGGCTGTGCTCCTCGATCTTCAGCGGCACCGGCCAGCTGTGGCTCAGCGCATCACGCATCCGGTGCAGCGAGCCGACCCCGGGGTTGCCGCCCCAGGAGAACACCAGCTTCGAGGCGCAGCCGGCGCCGATCATGCGGTCGTAGATCAGGTCGGGGGTCATCCTGATCAACGTCAGGTTCTTCCTGCCCTGCCGGATGATCTCGTGGCCGGCCGCGAACGGGATCAGGTGGGTGAAGCCCTCCAGGGCCACCGAGTCCCCGTCGTGCACCAGCTGCGTGACCGCTTCGCTCAGCGTCTTGATCTCGGCCATCGGCTCCGTCCGTGCTCAGCGGCCACGTGTCGCGTCCTCGCGGAGGTGGCCCGTCGGGCCGAACGTTAACCCTCAAGCCCGACCCCCGCCAACGGACCACCACCGCTGAGCGGAAGTGTTGTGCGCCACGCCCGCCCCACGCGACCCGCTCCCATCAAGACCCGTGAGTGGCGAGTGGAGTCATGGCCCCATTCGCCACTCACGGGTACTGAGCTGGCCGATCGTCGCGCCGGTCAGTCGAGGGCGGCGACGGCGGCCGCTTCGGTGGACGAGAGCGTCCAGGAGGCGGCCGCGACGTTCGCCGCGACCTGGGCCGGCTTGGTGGCGCCGGTGATCACCGAGGTCACCGACGGTTGGGCGAGCAGCCAGGCGACGGCCAGCTCGGTGACGGTGTGGCCGTGCTCGGTGGCGAACGCGGTGTACGCGTCGACCTTGGCGAAGTTCTCGTCGCTGGCGAACCGGCTCAGCCCTGAGCGCGACGCCTGCTGGGCGAACGCGAGCCGGCTGTCCTCAGGGTACGGCTCGCCCTTGCTGTACTTGCCGGTCAGCATGCCGGACGCCAGCGGGAAGAACGGCACCACGCCGAGGCCAGCCGCCTCGGCCGCCGGCACGACCGACTCCTGCACCTCCCGCGACAGCAGGCTCCACTCGATCTGGGTGCCGGTGAACCGGGGCCACGCCTTGTCGGTGGCGACCTCGGCCGCCCTGGTGATCTGTGCCGCGTCGACGTTCGAGCTGCCGAGGTGGCGCACCTTGCCCGCCTCGACCAACTCGCGCAGCGTCTCCAGCGACTCCTCCACGGGCGCCTCGGCGTCGGGGTAGTGCTGGTAGTAGAGGTCGATGTAGTCCGTGCCCAGCCGGCTCAGGCTGCCCTCGACGGCGTCCCGGATGCGGTCGGCGAGCACCCCGGGCCGGTACGGCTCGTCCTTCGGCCGGGGCGTGAACTTGGTGGCGATGACCACGTCCGCGCGGCGCGGGCCCAGTGCGGCGCCCAGGAACCGCTCGGAGTTGCCGCCGCCGTACATCTCGGCGGTGTCGAAGTGGGTGATGCCGGCGTCCAGGGCCGCGTGCACGACGGCCGCCGACGCCTCCGCGTCGATCCGCATGCCGAAGTTGTTGCAGCCGAGCCCTATCACCGAGAGCCTCGGCCCGCCGTCGCCAAGCGCGCGTTCTTCCATCGTCAACACCTCGTTGTCGTCGGGTCGTCCGGCACTGGCGTCCACCTTCCTCCTACAGCGTGGCGCGCAGTACCCGGGCCCACTCGGCGGCGATCTGGGCACGGCGGGCCGTGTCGTCGGTCAGCAGATGTGCGAGGCCGAGCCCCCTGGCCAGGTCCAGCGTGGCGCGCACGAGCTCGCGTACCCCCGGGTGCGACTCGTCGACACCGAGCAGCTCGACGGCCACCCGGTGTGCCTCCCGGCCGACCTTCGCCTCGAGCGGCACCACGGCGGCCCGCAGCGCCTCGTCGGTCGAGGCGGCCACCCAGACGTGCAGCGCGGCACGGAAGGTCGGGCCGACGTACAGGTCGAGCAGCATGTCCACCACCGGCTCCACCCGCGACGCGCCGCTGGGCAGCCCGGCCGCCCTGGCCCGCAGTTGGCGCAGCTGCTCGTCGCCGAGGAAGTCCACGGCAGCGGTGACCAGGTCCTCCCTGGTCGGGAAGTGGTGCTGCGCGGCGCCCCGGGACACCCCGGCCCGCTTCGCGATGACCGCCACGGTGGCCTGGCTCCAGCCCAGTTCCGCGATGCAGCTGACGGCGGCCTCGAGCAGCCACTGCCGCGTCGTCCGGCTGCGCTCCTGACGCGGCTCGCGCAGCTGGCTCATCCGCTGCCCGGCCGCCCCGGTGGTCACTCGCCCGGCACGACGGCCAGCAGGGTGCCCACCTCGACCTGCTGACCGACGCCGACCGGCAGCTCCGTGACCACCCCGTCGGCCGGCGCGGTGATCTGGTGCTCCATCTTCATCGCCTCCAGCCAGAGCACCGGCTGGCCGGCGCGCACCTGGTCGCCGACCTCCACCCCGAGGCGCAGCACGGTGCCCGGCATCGGCGCCACCAGCGAACCCGTGGCCAGCGCGGACTCCGGGTCCCGGAACCGGGGGACGGGGGTCAGCGCCACCGGGCCCAGCGCGGAGTCCACCGCGACCAGCCCGGGGTAGTGCGCCGCGTCGAACGACCGCCGCAGCCCGCCGACCTCCAGCACCACATGCTCCCGCGTCGCCGAGACGAGCTCCACCCCGTCGAACCCTGGTGCGCGCAGGCCGTCGCGCGTGAGCCGGTACGCGATCTCGAGCTCGGCGTCGCTGTCGTCCTCCCTCACCGGGGCGCCGACCACGACATACCGCCTGCGCAGCGGCGCCGACGCCACGTTACGCCAGCCGCTGGGCAGCCGGCCGAGCACGGTGGCTGCGGCCCGGTTGCCGGCGGCGGTGGCGAGGGCGGCGGCCAGCGCGGAGAGCCGGACGGCGGCCGAGTCGGGCGGACCGGCCAGCGGCGCGGCCAACCCCTCCGGTCCGCCGAGCCCGTGCCGGTCGAAGAACGCCGTGTCGAGCTCACCGGCCAGGAACGCCGGATGCCGCAGCGTGCGCACCAGCAGGTCACGGTTGGTGCGCAGGCCGTGGATGCGGGCGCGCGCCAGAACGCCGGCGAGCGTGCGGGCGGCCGCGACCCTGGTCGGCGCCCAGGCGATCACCTTGGCCAGCATCGGGTCGTAGTGCACGCTGACCTCGGAGCCGTCGCGCACCCCGCTGTCCAGCCGTACCCAGGGTCGAGCGGTCCCCTGAGGCGACTCGCCGCTCGCGACCAGCGAGAACTCCGCCGCCACATCGGGCACGGAGAACCGGTGCAGGGTGCCGCTCTGCGGTTGCCAGTCCAGCGCGGGGTCCTCGGCGTAGAGGCGCACCTCGAGGGAGTGCCCGGTGAGCTCCGGCGGGCCGCCGGCCGGCAGCGGGA
Source organism: Pseudonocardia sp. (assembly GCA_036272795.1). Lineage (GTDB taxonomy): Bacteria > Actinomycetota > Actinomycetes > Mycobacteriales > Pseudonocardiaceae > Pseudonocardia. The sequence continues at coordinate 20,786 of DATAYB010000380.1, read as the reverse complement.
TGCCCTCGGCGACGGACAGCTGCAGCGCCACCAGGTCCAGGCCCGTGACGCACTCGGTGACCGGGTGCTCGACCTGCAGCCGGGTGTTCATCTCGAGGAAGTAGAACTGGCCGTCCGGCGCCGCGAGGAACTCCACCGTGCCGGCACCCACGTAGTCGACGGCCCGGGCAGCGGCCACCGCGGCGTCGCACAGCTTCGCCCGCATCGCAGCGTCCACCAGCGGAGACGGCGACTCCTCGAGCACCTTCTGGTGGCGCCGCTGCAGCGAGCACTCCCGCTCGCCGACCGCCCACACCGTGCCATGCGCATCGGCCAGCACCTGCACCTCGATGTGGCGCCCCGTGGCCAGGTACCGCTCGCAGAACACCGTCGGGTCGCCGAACGCCGAGCCGGCCTCCGCCGCCGCGCTGGCCACCGCGGCGGGCAGCTCGGCCAGCTCGGACACGATCCGCATGCCCCGGCCGCCGCCCCCCGCCGACGCCTTGACGAGCACGGGCAGGTCGGCCTCGGTCACCTGCGCGACGGCGAGCTCCGGCAGCACCGGTACCCCGGCGGCCGCCATCAGCCGCTTGGACTCCACCTTCGAACCCATCGCCTCGATCGCGGCCGGGGGCGGGCCCACCCAGGTCAGCCCGGCGTCGGCCACCGCGCGGGCGAACGCGGCGTTCTCGGAGAGGAACCCGTAGCCGGGGTGCACGGCGTCGGCGCCCGCCTCGGCCGCCGCCTTGACCAGCAGATCAGCCCGCAGATACGTATCGCTCGGCGCGTTGCCGGGCACCCGCACGGCGGTGTCGGCGTCGGAGACGTGCGGCGAGGCGGCGTCCGCGTCGGAGTACACCGCGACGGTGGCGATGCCCAGCGCGGAGCAGGTCCGGAACACGCGGCGTGCGATCTCGCCCCGGTTGGCGACCAGCAGATTGTTGATCATTGGGTTGACCTTCACATCCGGAAGACGCCGAAGCCGTCGGCGCCGCGCACCGAGGCGTTGTGGACGACGGAAAGGCACATGCCGAGCACGGTCCGGGTGTCGCGCGGGTCGATGATCCCGTCGTCGTAGACCATGCCGGACAGGAACATCGGCAGCGACTCCGCCTCGATCTGCCCCTCCACCATGGCGCGCATGGCCGCGTCGTTCTCCTCGCTGTAGTCCGCGCCCCGGGCCGCCGCTGCCGCCCGCGCCACGATGGACAGCACGCCGGCCAGCTGCGCGGGGCCCATCACCGCCGACTTCGCGCTCGGCCACGCGAACAGGAACCTCGGGTCGTACGCGCGCCCGCACATGCCGTAGTGGCCGGCCCCGTACGAGGCCCCCATCAGCAGCGACAGGTGCGGCACCGTCGAGTTGGACACCGCGTTGATCATCATGGCGCCGTGCTTGATGATGCCGCCGCGCTCGTAGTCGCGGCCGACCATGTAGCCGGTGGTGTTGTGCAGGAACAGCAGCGGCGTGTCCGTCTGGTTGGCCAGCTGGATGAACTGGGCGGCCTTCTGGGACTCCTCGCTGAACAGCACACCCTGGGCGTTGGCCAGGATGCCGACCGGGTAGCCGTGCAGCCGCGCCCAGCCGGTGACCAGCGACGACCCGTACAGCGCCTTGAACTCGTCGAACACGGGCGCGCCGGCATCCGAGCCGGCGCCCGGCGCGCCGCCGTCCACGATCCGGACGATCACCTCGCGCGGGTCGAACGGGATCTTCAGGTCGGACGGCACGATGCCGAGCAGGTCCTCGCCCGCCAGCAGCGGCTCGGCATAGTCCGCGCGCGGGGCCGGCCCGTGCTTGCGCCAGTTCAGCCGCGCCACGATGCGCCGGCCCAGCCGGATCGCGTCCTCCTCGTCGACCGCGAGGTAGTCGGCCAGCCCGGACGTCCGGGCGTGCATCTCGGCCCCGCCCAGCTCCTCGTCGTCGGCGTCCTCCCCGGTCGCCATCTTGACCAGCGGCGGGCCGCCCAGGAACACCTTGGCCCGCTCGGCGACCATCACCACGTAGTCGGAAAGGCCGGGCAGGTACGCGCCCCCGGCGGTGGAGTTGCCGAACACCAGTGCGATCGTCGGCACCTTGCGCTGGCTCGACCTCGTCAGGTTGCGGAACGTGCGCCCGCCGGGGATGAAGATGTCCTTCTGGGTGGGCAGGTCGGCGCCACCCGACTCGACCAGGTTGATCACCGGCAGCCGGTTCTGCTCGGCGATCTCGGCCGCCCGCAGCCCCTTCTTCAGGCCGGACGGGTTGACCGCGCCGCCCTTCACGGTCGGGTCGCTGGCGATCACCATGCACTCGACGCCCTCGACCACGCCGATCCCGGTGACCACGCTGCCGCCGACCGTGTAGTTGGTGCCCCAGGCGGCCAGCGGCGACAGCTCCAGGAACGGGCTGTCCTCGTCGATGAGCAGCTCGACCCGTTCGCGGGCGGTCAGCTTGCCGCGCTTGCGGTGCCGCGCGACGTACTTCTCCCCGCCGCCCGCGATCGCCTTGGCATGCTCGGTGTCCAGCTCGGCGAGCTTGTCGAGCATGGCGGTGCGGTTGGCGGCGTGCTCGTCGGTGAGGGGGGCGGCGGTACGGGTGGCAGTCACAGCAGGGCCTCCGGGATGTCGGCGAACCGTCCGCGCAGCCACTCGCCGAGTGCCTTGGCCTGCGGGTCGAACCTGTGCTGGCTGGCCACGCCCTGCCCGAGCAGGCCCTCCAGTACGAAATTCACCGCGCGCAGGTTGGGCAGGGGATGCCGCTGGATGCGCAGGTCGGCGGTCTCGGGGAGCAGCTCGCGCAGCTTCTCGGTGGTGAGGGTGTGCGCGAGCCAGTGGTAACCCTCGTCGGCGTTGGTTCCAGGGCGCACCCAGACCCCCAGGTTCGCGTCGCCGCCCTTGTCCCCCGAGCGCGCGCCGAGCACGGTGCCCAGTGCCGCGCGCCGCGTCGTTGTGGGCGTCGGAGGGGCGGGCGGTGGCGGCGGATCGGGTACGGCGGCGAGCGCTCGTGTATCGGTGGCGGGGAGGACCACGACCAGCGTGCCGTCGGGCAGCACCGCGGTGTGCTCGACCGCCTCGGCCGGCACGTACTCGGCCCGGTACACCCCGTACGGCGCCGCGTCGCCCGGTGGCGCGGTGACGTGGAAACCGGGGTAGCTGGCCAGCGCGAGCTCGATCGCCGCACCGCTGAACGCCCGCCCCGCCACCTTCGGGTCGGGGTCGCGCACCGCGCAGTGCAGCAGTGCGCTGGCCCGCTGCTCGGTGTCCCCGTCGGCGTGGTCGGTGCGTGCCAGTGTCCAGCGCAGCTCGGCCGGCCGCTTGCTCAGCCCGGCCTCCAGCTGCGCCTTCACCAGGTCGGCCTTGGCCTCGATGTCCAGCCCCGTGAGCACGAACGTCGTCTCGTTGCGGAAGCCGCCGAGCGAGTTCAGGCAGACCTTCAGCGTCGGCGGCGGTGCCTCGCCGCGCACGCCGGTGATCCGCACCCGGTCCGGTCCCTGCTGCCCGAGCCTGATGCTGTCGAACCGGGTGGTCACGTCCGGGCCGGCGTACCGGGCGCCGGCGATCTCGTAGAGCAGCTGCGCGGTGACCGTCTCGGTGTTCACCTCACCGCCGGTGCCGTCGTGCTTGGTGATCACGCTGGAGCCGTCGGCCTCGATCTCCGCGATCGGGAAACCGAGGGTGCCCATCCGGTGCCGGTCGGCCAGCTCGGTGAAGAACGCGTAGTTGCCACCCGTGGTCTGCGCGCCGCACTCCAGCACGTGCCCGGCGACCACCGCGCCGGCCAGCGCGTCGTAGTCGGTGCGGCCCCAGCCGTAGTGCGCGGCGGCCGGCCCGACGACCAGCGAGGCGTCGGTGACGCGCCCGGTCACGACCACGTCCGCGCCGGCGTCGAGGCACTCCGCGATGCCCCACGCGCCCAGGTAGGCGTTCGCGGTGAGTGGGTCGCCCGTGGCGTTCAGGTTCAGCTCGCCGGCCCGCGCGAGCAGGTCGTCGCCGGTCACATAGGCGATCCGGGCCTCGATGCCGAGACGGTGGGATAGCTCACGCAGCGCCTCGGCAAGGCCGGCCGGGTTGAGCCCGCCGGCGTTGGTGACGATCTTGACGCCACGTTCGACGGCGAGCCCGAGATTTTCCTCGAGCTGGCGCAGAAAGGTCCGCGCGTAGCCGCGGCTGGCGTCCTTGAGGCGGTCCCTGCCCAAAATCAACATGGTGAGCTCGGCGAGATAGTCGCCGGTCAGGACGTCGAGCGGGCCGCCGGTGAGCATTTCCCGGACGGCGGAGAACCGATCACCGTAGAAGCCCGATGCATTGCCGATGCGCAGCGTCACAGCTCCGGAGCCTGCCAGCGGGGCACGCAGAAAACAAGCACGCGTGATTGTTTCTGCGTGATCGGACTTGTCCGCACGAGTGACAACCGATGGGGTAGTACGCGTGTCGGACTCGTCACGTACGCAAGCGCCGCACGCTCCGCGCCTGCGACGCTGGACGCCTTCCGACCAGCGACATTTCTCGGGGGAGAGACCACGTGAGCAGTACCACCTCTACCGGAATCGGCACCAGCCGACCGGCCGCCGAGAGTGGGCAGATCCGACTCGGCGACGCGGCCCCGGTGACCCGGCTCGGCTTCGGGACGATGCAGCTGACCGGCCCGGGAGTCTGGGGCCCACCAAGTGATCACGACGAGGCGATCCGGGTGCTGCGCCGGGCGGTCGAGCTGGGTGTCGACCTGATCGACACCGCCGACGCCTACGGCCCCAACGTCGCCGAGGAGCTGATCCGCGAGGCCCTGCACCCGTACGCGGACAACCTCGTGATCGCCACCAAGGCCGGCTTCCTGCGCACCGGCCCCGGCGAATGGTTTCCCTGCGGGCGCCCCGAGTACCTGCGCCAGCAGTGCGAGCTGAGCCTGCGCCGCCTCGGTGTCGAGCGGATCGACCTCTTCCAGCTGCACCGGGTGGACCCGACGGTGCCGGCCCACGACCAGTACGGCGTGCTCGCCGAGCTGCAGACCGAGGGCAAGATCGGTCTGGTCGGGCTCTCCGAGGTCACCGTGGACGAGATCGCCGACGCCTCCGACATCGTCGACATCGCCAGCGTGCAGAACCGATACAACCTGACCGACCGCGCCGCCGACGACGTGCTGCGCTACTGCACCGAGCGCGGCATCGGCTTCATCCCGTGGTTCCCCCTGGCAGCCGGTGAGCTGGCCAAGCCGGGCGGGGTGGTGCACGAGGCCGCCAAGCGTCTGGACGCGACGCCGTCCCAGGTCGCGCTGGCGTGGCTGCTGCAGCGCTCGTCGATCATGCTGCCGATCCCGGGTACGTCGTCGGTCTCGCACCTCGAGGAGAACATCGCAGGCGCCGGCCTGAAGCTGGACCTGGCCACCGTGAACGCGTTGGACGACGCCGCCTCGGGCTGACCGGGGGCTGGCGGGCCGGCGGCGTCCTCAGTCGCCGGCGCCCCGCCACCGCGTGACCATCCCGGTGGGGATCCGGAGCAGCTTGCGGCGCTGCACGGGATCTACGGGGCCGGACTTCGCGTGCAGCGGGTCCAGCGGGTTGATGTCGTGCGGGCGCGGCTCGTCCGGCGAGAGCAGTGAGCGCACGATCGCGGAGACCACCGCGATCGTGGGCACCGCGAGCAGTGCCCCGGTGATGCCGGCGACCACCACACCGGCGGCCACCCCGAGCACGACCGCGAGCGGGTGCAGCTGCACCGCCCTGCCGAGCAGGATCGGCTGCAGGACGTGGCTCTCCAGCTGCATCACCGCGATCACCACGCCGAGCACGATCAGCGCCGGCACCGGGCCGTTGGCCACCAGCGCGATCAGCACCGCGACCGAGCCGGACAGCACCGCGCCGACCACCGGGATGAACGCCCCGAGGAAGACCAGCGCGGCCAGAGGTACCACCAGCGGCACCCCGATGGCCCACAGGCCGATGCCGATGCCGACCGCGTCCACGAAGGCCACCACCACCGTGGCCCTGGTGTAGCCGACCAGGGAGGCGAACGCCCGCTGGCCGGCGATGTCCACGCGGTCGCGCTGCGCAAGCGGGACGACCCGGATCAGGAACTTCCAGATGTGCCCGCCGTCCTGCAGGAAGAAGATCAGCACGAACAGCAGCAGCAGCGCCCCGGACGCGACCTCGCCGACGGTGGCGGCGGTGCTGAGTGCGCCTGTGGTGATCACGTCGATGTTCGCCGTGATGGAGCGCTGCAGCTCGCCGGACAGGTCGTCGAGGCGAGCCATCGGGATCCGCAGCGGTGGCCCGGCGAGCAGCGGGCGGAAGGTGATCTGGTAGCTCTGCACCAGGCGGGCGGTGAGGTCGGGCAGGCCGGCGATGAACGCGTTGACCACGAACGACATCACCATGACGAACAGCGCGATGCCGGCGGCCAGCACCAACCCGGTGGCCACCCCTCTCGGCAGCTTCAGCCGTGTCACCGCGTGCGAGACAAGCGGGGCCAGCAGCGCCGACAGCAGGAGCGCGATGGCCACCGGGATGACCACGATCCGCAGCTGGACCAGCAGGTAGACCACCACGCTGATCCCTGCGATGATCAGTAGGAAGCGGGCGGCGAGCTCCGAGGCCACCCGCAGCGGGGCCGGGAGCGGGGACTCCGGCGCCGGCGGGAGGGGTGCGGCCGAGGCCCGGCGGACGGGCGGCGGCACGGCTTGAGGACCGGTCGGTGACGCTGCGCTGTCGGGTTCCACAAATCCGACACTAGCGGTAACTCGGAAACGCCTTCCGCTCTCGCGGCAAACCGTCCCCCATTGGTGCTGACCTCGCAGGATCTGCCCAGGTGACACTGGTCGTCAGTATTCGGATCGAATACGCCGTTGACCGGATCAGGCCACTCTATCGAGGGCTGATTAGTTTGTTCGGCTTACAACTCGGTAACCACCGCAACCTCCGGTGATGGCAGCCGTTGTCGCAGTGCAGACCCCGGAAGCCCCAACCGGCGCTGCACGGCGCCGGCGGCCCGGCGTGCAATTGACGAGATTCGTGGCGGAGGTAAGCGCACAGGTGTTCGAAGCCGCAATTGACCCGGACAGACTCGCCGCCGAGGAGTCCGAGCACACCCCCATTTTTCATGCGTTGGCCCGGCGTGCCGGTGACCCCGTTGAACATTTCCGGCGCGACCCGCTGGGTGCCCCGCTCCCCGCGGCCGCCCCGCCGGCGCCCCCGGTGACCCGCATGCTGTTGCACTCGGTGCCCAGTGATCGGCCCGCGCACCGCAGGGCGGCGGCCCACTCGAGGCCGAGCCACCCCGACCCGGTAGGGCACCGCGCGCAGGAAACCGCCGACTCCGGCGGGTCCCGATCGGCCGTCTGGCGCGAGCCTGACGCCGATTCAGAGGCCGGCCGAGGCGGGCGGCACCGCGCGCTGCGCTCCGTGGGTTCCGCCAGCTACTGAGCGGAGCGTGACGACTCGGGCGGTGTCGAGCGGTCAGATCCACGGCGAACCGGTCAAATATAACGAAGCGTGACCAAACGCCGGTCTGCAGTCACTCGCGTGAGGCAGTCACTCGCCGTGGTCCGCCGCGTTGAACTCAGCGGAGAACGTCCCGCCGTCGCAGGTGGCACCCGAACACGACGATCGAGCAGCTCGGTCGGTCGGGCTGACCATGTCGCGCCGGACGTCGAAGGAGGACCGGATGGACACCTGGGGTAGGCGAGGCTTCGCCGCCGCTGTCATCACCGGAGGCATGATCGGGCTGAGCGGTGCGGGCACCGGTGGCGTGCCGTCCGCGCAGTGGGGCGGAGTCCCCGAGCAGGAACCGAGGGCACCTCGGCGGCAGGCCACCGGCCCGGCCACCCGGTACGCGGCCCCGGAGTACCAGGCGCCCGAGTACCAGGTGCCGGAGTACCAGCCCGGGCAGCGCGCGGCGGCCGAGTACCGGCCGGCCGAGGTCGCCGAGCGGACCGTCGCCACTCAGACCGTGGCCACGCAGGTGCAGCCGGAGCAGCCGATGCCCCGGCACGCGACGCCGTCCTACGCCGCCGCCCAGGCGACCGGCGAGTACTCCCCTGCTGAGTACCAGGCCGCCGACTACCAGGCCGCTGAGTACCGCGCCGCCGAGTACCCCACCGGCGGGATGGCCCGGGTGCCGGCCGGTGCCGGTACGCACGGGGTGCACGGTTCGGACGGGTTCCTGGCCGGCAACCTCGCCGCGCTGGCCAGCCCGCCCTCGGTCCCGGCCGCCGGCACGCCGATAGGGGCGCTCGGCCCGGCGGAGGGCAGCCTCGGCACCGGGTTCAGCAGCTACCGCAACACCGCGGCGCCCGCCGAGTTCGGCCGCCCGGAGAGCCGGCACGCCCGCCCCGAGCAGCCCGAGCTCTACGCCGACCGCCCGCTCGAGTCGTACGGCGACCGGTACGCCGATCGCCCGGCCGAGTCGTACCCCGGCCGCGTCGAGTCCTTCGGTGAGCAGCGCCCGGCGGACTCCTTCGGTGAGCGCCCGAGGGAGTCCTACGGCGACCGTCCGGCGGAGCTTTACGGTGACCGCCCCGCCGAGCTTTACGGTGACCGCCCCGCCGAGCTGTACGGCGAGCGGCCGGTCGAGCTGTACGGCGACCGGGGTGCGGAGCTCTACGGTGAGCGCCCGGTCGAGCTGTACGGGGACCACGGCGCCGAGCTTTACGGCGAGCGTTCGCGGCACGCCGACTCCTCGCGGCACACCGACTCGCAGACGGTGGCGATGACGCCGAGGAGCCCGATCCAGTCGATGAGCCAGCCGGCCGTGCCGACCGGCCAGTCGATGCAGCAGCCGCCGGTGCACCAGCAGATGGGCATGCCGATGAGCTACCCGGCCGAGCGGCCGGTGCGCGCCGTCGAGCTGGTGGGAGCTGCCCACCAGCAGGGCGGGAACCGGCACGCCGCGCCGGTCGACTCGGACACCTCCGCACTGGGCAGCCTGGACAGCAGCGCGCTGTTCGGTTCGCTGTCCCGGCCGCCGAGGTAGCCCACACCCCAGAGCGTGCGGGTCGCGGGGACCCGCCAGCGACAAGCCCGGATGGCGTCAGCCGTCCGGGTTTGTCGTGTCTCGGGGTCTTTCCGCGCGCGGATCCCGATAGGCTGGCTCCGCATGTGGACGAACTGGTCGGGCGGGCAGCAGTGCCGCCCCAGCGCCACCGTCCGGCCGCTGGATGAGGCAGGGGTACGGGCGGCTGTCCAGCGTGCCGCGCGACGCGGGGTCCGAGTTCGCCCCGTCGGCGCGGGGCACTCGTTCAGCCCGCTCGCGGCCACGGACGACGTGCTGCTCGACCTGTCCGCGCTGACCGGTCTGGTCCGGGTTTCCGGTGACCGCGTGCGGGTCCGCGCCGGCACCACGCTGGCCGCCCTGAACGTGGCACTGGCGCAGCGCGGGCTCGCCCTGGCCACCCTCGCCGACGTCGACACCCCCACCGTGGCCGGCGCAGTCGCCACCGGTACCCACGGCAGCACGGGGCGCTCCGGCTCGCTGTCCGCCCAGGTCACCGGGATGCGGGTGGTGCAGGGCTCGGGCGCGGCGGTCGAGGTCACCGACGCCGACCTGGACGCCGCCCGTACCGGACTCGGCGCGCTCGGCGTGGTCACCGAGGTCGAGCTTGCGGTGCAGCCCGAGCTTGTACTGCGCGCCTCGCAGGCCCGGATGCCACTGGACGAGGTGCTCGCGGGCGGTTACCTGGATGCGCACCGGTGGGCGGAGTTCTCGGTGTTCCCGTACGCCGAGGAGGCGCTGGCCCGCTGGGCGGACGAGGTCACCGACCAGCCCGACCAGCCGTCCCGGGTCACTACGGTGCGGACGTTCGTGGAGCGCCGGCTGGTCAGGGCGGCCGCGGTGGGCGGCGGAGTGGCACTGGGGCGCACGGTGCCCCGGCTCGTGCCGACCATCAACCGGGCGGCCACCGTACTCACCGGCTCCGGCTCCGTGACCGACCTTGCGCACCGGGTGCTGGTGGCCAGGCCGGTGGTGCGCTGGGAGGAGAGCGAGTGGGCGCTGCCGAGGGAGGCGCTGGCCGGCGCGGTCCGTGAGCTGCTCGCCGCGATCAGCGAGCGGGGGCTGGACGTGGGCTTCCCGCTCGAGGTGCGAGTGGGGCCGTCGGAGTCCGGTTGGCTGCACCCGGCGTACGGCAGGGCCACCGGCTGGGTGGCGGTACACACGGCGACGGGCACCGATCCCGAGCCGCTGTTCGGGCTGACCGCCGAGGTACTGGGCGCCCACGGTGGCCGCCCGCACTGGGGCAAGCTGCACCCGTGGACGGCCGAGCAGATCGCGGCGGCCTATCCCAAGCTGCCCGACTTCCTCGCCGTCCGGGACCGCTACGACCCCGAGCGTGTGTTCACCAACCCGTACCTGGCCACCTTGCTCGACCGAAGCTGACGGGGTCAGGGGTACGGCCGGGTCAGCGGGGTGTGGCGGCTTCAGGCGGTGCGGAGGCGGGCGGCGACGGCGCGGGCGTCGGCCTGCACCCGGGCGCGGTCCAGCCGGGTCGGCTCACCGTCGGCCAGCACCTGGTCGCCGGCCACCCAGACGTCCCGGACGAGCCGGCCACCGGCCGCCCAGACCAGGTTCGAGATCAGCCCGGCGTCCGCCCCGGGGCCGTCGTCCAGGCCGAGGAACGCCGGGTCGTCGGTGCTCACGTGCACCACGTCGGCCCACCGGCCGGGCTCCAGCGCGCCGATGTCGTCCCGGCCGATCGCCGCCGCACCGAGCCGCGTGGCCAGCAGCAACAGGTCGGGGGCGGTCAGCTCGGCGGCGTTGCCGCTGGCCAACCGCGCCAACCGGCCGGCCAGCCTGGCGTGCGACCACAGGTCGAGGTCGTCCGAGGACGCCGGGCCGTCGGTGCCCAGCGCGATCGGCACGGCCGCCTGGCGCAGGGCGACGAGGGGCGCGGTGCCGGCGGCGAGCTTGGCGTTCGAACCGGGGCAGTGCGCCACGGCCACCCCGTGGCGGGCGAGCAGGGCGATGTCCTCGGCGTCGAGGTGGACGGCGTGCGCGGCGAGCACCCGGCCGCCCAGTGCTCCGAGCTGCTCGAGCATCCGGGGTACCGAGCCGTACTCGGCGCGCTGCACGGTGTCCTCCCCGGTGGTCTCGGCGAGGTGGATGTGCACCAGGGCGTCGCGTTCGCGGGCCGCCTCGGCCACCGCGGGCAGCGCCTCGGCGGGCAGCGTGTAGGCGGCGTGCGGCCCGTAACCCAGCTCGATCCGGTCCCCGGGCCCGTGCCGCAGGCCGTCCGCATCGATCCGGGCGGACACCTCGGCCAGCATCTCCTGCCAGGTGCCCAGCCGGTCCCAGCCCGGCGCGGCGATGATCCCCGGCGTGAGCAGTACGCGGCTGCCGGCGGCGAGCACCGCGTCGATCACGTCGTCGGTGTAGAAGTACATCTCCACGGTGGTGGTGACCCCGGCGCGCAGCAGCTCGACGGAGCCCAGCAGCATGCCGGCGCGCACGTCCGGCCCGGTCAGCTGGGCCTCCGCCGGCCACATCACCTCGGTCAGCCAGCGCATCAGCGGCAGGTCGCCGCCCATGCCGCGCAGCACGGTCATCGGGGTGTGGCAGTGCGCGTTGACCAGCCCGGGCAGCAGCAGCCCCGGCAGCTCGCGGACCGCCGCCCCAGCGGGCAGCTCGGGCGCCTCGGCGCGTGGCCCTGCCCAGGCGATGCGGCCGTCCGCGTCGATGTCCAGCACCCCGTCGCGGACCACCGAGCAGGCGGGGTCGCAGGGCAGTAGGGCGGGGGCGGCCAGCCGGGTCAGGACGGCAGCGGTCAACGCTTCTCCAACAGTGAGCGCAGCGAACGGAACGGCTGGAGCCAAGCACCCTCGTCGGGCAGCGAGTCCAGCGTCATGCGGGGCAGTGGCTCGCGGAACACGCCGTCGATCTCTTCCAGGTCCCGGAACAGGAGCATGTCGGAGACCTGCGCGAACGACGCGTACTCGCGGAAGCCGATCACGGTGACGTCGATGCCGTCCCGCACCAAGGACTCCAGCGGCGTCCGGAACGCCCGGCCGTCGCCGGAGGCCACCACGACCTGCGCGAGGTCGCCCTCGCCCCGGCGCAGCTCGATGTGGTCGAGCATGTCCGAGTCGATGTCGCTGTCCTCGGTGACCTTCGGCTTGGCGAACACCGCGAAGCCGACATTGCGCAGCGCCTCCACCCACGGCCGCACGACCTCGGTGCTGCCCGGGGTCACGTTGGTGAACACGCACGCCTCGGCGATGCCGTCCCCGGCCAGCTCGAGCAGCCAGCGACCCACCGCGTCGAAGCGGGGCCGGAACGCCGAGGTCGGGCGGGCGCCGAGCAGCGAGCCGAGGCTCATGTCCATGTTCGGCGCGTCCCAGACCAGCAGGACCCGCTTGCCCGGCGGCTGCTGCACTTCGACGTCGGTCATGGGTCGACCCTAGCTGGCCGGCAGACTGTCACCCCATGGCGGCTGATCAACGCGCGGAAGCGCTTGCCCGGCGGGTCGCGGACGCGATGCGCAGCTCAGATGCGGCGACGACCGGCGCCGGAGTGGAACTGGTCGACGTGGGCCCCAGCTGGGCGGTGGTGCGGCTGACGGTGACCTCGCGGCACGTCAACGGGCACGGTGTCTGTCACGGCGGCTACCTGTTCCTGCTGGCCGACTCCGCGTTCGCCTACGCCTGCAACAGCTTCGGCGTGCCGACCCTGGCCGCCGGCGGCGAGATCAGCTTCCTACGCCCCGGCCGGCTCGGCGCTGAGCTGGTGGCGGAGGCGCGGCTGCGGTCCTCGGTGGGCCGGTCCGGGATCTACGACGTGACGGTCCGCGATGGGGACGCCGTGGTCGCCGAGTTCCGGGGCCGCAGCCGGGAAGTGCCGACGCTGCCGCACCCGCCGGGGTTCACGCCGGATCCACCCGCCGATAGATGAGGTCGCGGACGTCCCGGCCCTCCTCGCGGGCGCGCTGCTCGAACTTGGTCAGCGGCCGCCAGTCCGGCCGAGGCGTCCAGCCGCCGTCCTCTGAGGTGTTGCGCAGCAGCGGCTCGGCCCGGCAGACCTCGAGCATCTGCGCCGCGTAGTGCGCCCAGTCGGTGGCCAGGTGGAGCGTGCCGCCGGGCTGCAGCCGGGAGGCGGCCAGTGCGACTAGCTCGGGCTGGATCAGCCGCCGCTTGTGGTGCTTGCGCTTGGGCCACGGGTCCGGGAAGTAGACGCGGATGCCGGCCAGGGTGTCGGGTTCGAGGTAGTCGCGAAGCACATGCACCGCGTCGCCGCGCAGCAGCCGCAGGTTGGTCAGCCCCTGCTCGCGGATCCGCATCAGCAGCTGGCCGAGGCCCGGCTGGTAGACCTCGACGGCGAGGTGGTCGCGCTCCGGGGCGGCGGCCGCCAGCGCGGCGGTGGACTCGCCCATCCCGGAGCCGATCTCCATGATCACCGGCGCGGAACGGCCGAACCAGCCCGCGAGATCCAGCGTGGCCGCCGGCGTCGGCGTTCCCCCGAGCGGCAGCTCGCGCCCGTACTCCGACCAGCTCATTCGCCAGGCGTGCTCCTGGCCGTCGGTCATCCGGCCGCCCCGGTGCACGAAGCTGACGACGCGCCGCCCACCGTCTGGCACCTGCTCCGTGTCGTCGTGGGATCCGACAGCGTGGGATCCGACAGCCTGGGGCGGGACACTCTCGGGTGCGGCGCGCGGCGGAGCTTCTGACACGCCGGAAACGATACGTCGAGCGGCGGTGGGACCGTGCGAGACCGTCCCGGGGCCGGGATCCGAGTACTTCTACGGATTCGCGGCGCGCCGCGCCGGCCGATCCTGAGTGCTATGTCCACGACACTGTCCGACGCCGACCGCGTCGCTCGCCTCGCCGACGAACTGGCCGAGCTCGGCCGCCGGATGGCGTGGGCGCGCTACGAGCTGCTCACCCTCTCGATAGCCACCCCGCGAGGCGCGCCCTCGCCGCAGGCGGTGCCCGCGCCGGCCTCCCTGCCGCCGTACCCCTCGCCGCAACAGCCCCCACCCTCGACCACCGAGGGACACGAACCCGACCGGCTGCCCGCACCGGCGTCGAACCCCACCGGAGGCCCCCGGGGTGGCCAGCTGCTGCCCTGGGCCGGCGGTGCGATCACGCTGGTCGGCGTCGTGATGTTCCTGGTGCTGGCGGCGAGCCGGGGCTGGTTCGGGGTACCGGCGCGGTTGGTGGCCGGCGCGGTGCTCGGGCTCGCGCTGGTCGGCCTCGCGCACCGGGCGCACCGCAGGGCCGACTCGCGGACCGGAGCTCTCGCACTCGCCGGCACCGGCATCGCCGCGCTCTATCTCGACGTGGCCACCGCCACCGCGCACTACCACTACGTGCCGGACGCCGTGGGCCTGCTGCTGGGGCTCGTGGTGGCCGGGGCCGGGCTCGCGATGGCCGACCGGTGGCGCGCGGAGCTGCTGGCCAGCGGCACGCTGGTCGGCGTCGGGGCACTCCTGCCGGCCCTGTACGGGGGTTCGCTGCCGCTGCTGGTGGCGCTCGCGCTGGTGCCGCAGCTGGCCGCCGCGCCGGTGACCCTGCGCAGGGGCTGGACGGGGCTGGCGATGGTGGCCGCGTTCTTCCCCGTGCTGTACGGCTCGATCGCTGCGCTCGACGCGATCCTGCGCAGGTCGCTGTCGGGCTCGCCGGAGCTCGGGCCGACGGTCCTCGCGGTGGTGGCCGTGTTCGTCGTCGGGCTGGTGCTCGCGGTGCTCGGGTCGAACCGGCTCAACCCCGTGGCCGCCGCCGCCCGGCTGGCCGCCGCCCCGGTCCCGCTGCTGGCCATGGCCACGGTGTACCCCGACTGGCGGGGCGCCCTGCTGGCCGGCCTCGCCGCGCTGGCCGCGCTGGCCGTGGCCACGCCGCTCGGCCCGCTGCCCCGGCCGCACCCGCCGGCCATGGCGACCGCGGTCACCGTCGGCGCGGTCGCCCTCCTCGAGGCCACGCTGCTCCTGTTCGGCGGCGCCACGCTGACCGGCGTACTGCTGGGCCAGGCGGTCGCCCTCGCCGTGCTGGCCTCGGTGGCACGCCGGCGTGGCCCGCTGGTCGGTGCGGTGGCCTACGGGCTGGTCGGCGTGCTGCTGGCCGTGTTCCGCGACGCGCCGGTGCGTGCCCTGGTCGAGTTCCCGGCCACCCCGTACCTGGCAGGAGACCAGGTGGACCACGCCGCGCTGCTCGCCGGCCTCGCGCTGTCCGTGCTGGTGCTCGCGCTGGCCGCCGCTGTGCTGGTCGCCTTGGTGCGGCTGGACCTGGCCAGGGCGGACGCGGACTCGGCGTGGCTATGGTTGCCTGCCGGCGCGGCGGGCCTCTACGGCGCGGCCGGCACGGTGATCACCGCGGCGCTGCTGCTGGTGCCCGCGCAGCCCGGGTTCCTCGGCGGCCACGCGGTGGTCACCATCTCCTGGACGCTGGCCGCGCTCGTCCTGCTGGCCAGGGGCATCGAGCGCCCGGCGCTGCGGGTGACCGGCCTGGTGCTGATCGCGGCGGCGGTGGCCAAGCTCGTGCTGTTCGACCTGGTCACGCTGGACGGGCTGGCCAGGGTGGCCGCGTTCCTGGGCGCCGGGCTGATCATGCTGGCTGCCGGCGTGCGGTACGCCCGGCTGGTGGCGCGTTCGCAAGAGTGAACGGTTTGCCCCGAACCGCCCCGCGAGGGCCGGGCCGTCGTCGACCATCGGTGCCGTGGATCACGTCACTGTGGCAGCCGGCGCCCCGGCCCCCTACGCCGTCCCGGAGCCGCTGCTCGAGCTGCTGGCGCGCCACGAGCCGGCGCTGGCCGAGCAGGTCCGCCGGCTGCGGGATGCCCCGCCACCGGATGCGGTGCTGGTGCTCGGCGGCGCGGAGCGGGCGGTGGGCCGGCTGACCGCCACGCTGGCCGCCCGGGTGCCCGCCCGCCTGCGCTGTGCACCGGCTGAGGTGTCGGCGCGGCACGCCAGGCTCGCCGAGACGCGGGCGGCGGTGTGGGTGTTCGACGGCGAGGTGTTGCCCCCGCCTGCGCACTGGGTGCGGCTGGCCGCGCTGGCCGGCCAGGTGCAGGAGGTGCACCTGGCCGTCGCCGGCACCGGGCCTGGGCGGGCCGCCGTGGTCGCCGCGCTGCGGGACCGGCTCGCCGAGGTGGTGCCCAGGCTCGCCGACGCGCCGGTGCACCTGCTCGCGGACGGGCCGGACCAGCTGGTGGCCGCGCTGTGCAGCCCGCCTGACCAGCCGGGTTACCGCAACGCACTGCGCATCCTGGAGACCGGGTTGGCACGGGCGCAGCACAGGCGGGCCCTCCGGCAGCGCCGCGCCACCCGGCGCGAGCTGGTCACCGGGCAGGCGCTGGAGCGGGAGGGGGCTGACCTGGCCGACGGCATCCGAGAGCTGTGCGTCGAGGGCCCGAGGCGGCTGCGCACCGACCTGGCCGAGGTACGGCGGTCCACGTCGGTCGAGCTGGCCGGCGCGCTGCGTACCCTGCGCGACGACGCCAGGCAGCGGCTCGGGCGGGCCGACCGCGCCGGCAGGGCGAGCTTCCCTGAGCAGTTCCGAGCCGCGGCGACGGAGCTGGCCAGTCGGGTGGTCGACCGGATGGAGAGCGGCTGGACGGCAGCCACGCGGTCGATCGGCTGCGCGGGCTGGCCGCGGCCTGATCTACCTGTGATCGCGCTGCCCGGCCGGTCGAACAGGTCGGCGGTGGAGGACCGGATCATGGTGCTGGTCGGTGCGTCCGGTGGCCTCGGGCTGGGCCGGCTGGCGCTGTCCTCGATGGCGGGCGGCGCGTCGGCGCTGGACGGTGTGGCGATGCCGGCGGCCGTCGGGCTGGGGGTCGGCGCGGCCTGGTGGCTGGCCAGGGTGCGGCGCGCGGTGGCCGACCGGGCCCTGCTCGAGCGGTGGGTGGCCGAGGTGCTCGCCGACCTGCGTACCGGGCTGGAGGCGATGCTCACCGAACGTGCGCTGGTCGCCGAGCGGCAGCTGGTCCCGCTGCTGACCCGGCAGGCCGAGGGCCACCGGGCCACGCTGACCGCCAGGCATGAGGAGCACGCCCGGCTGACCAGGCGGGTGGCCGCCCGGAGCGCCGAGCTGAGCAGCGCGGACGGCCAGTGCCATACGGAGCTGACCGCCGCCCGCGCCACCCTGTCCGCCCTCATCGACCGTGCCGTGGCAGCCGCGTCCACTGACCGAACTGTGCCCACCCATCGAACCGCCTGATCGGAGCTGGCCGGATGATCCGCCCTGACGACCGCGACCGCATTCCGATCCACAACGGCGTGGACACCGACCTGGACGGCCGGCCCGACACCGTCCTACTGCCCGACCCGGTGGAGCTGGCGCACCTCGCGGACACCGACGAGGACGGTCTCGCGGACCTGTTCATCCGGATCGGCCCGGACGGTGCGGCGAGCACCACCGACCTGACCGTCGACCCGGTGCCGTGGTGGCCGACCGACCCGACCGCCGACGTGTGCTCCGACCCGTTCTGGTCGGACCGCCTCTGACGCGACCGGTCGGTTCGTTCGCCGGGCTCAACCTCACCGGCGTCCCAACCGTGATCGAACGCCACTGAGGTTCAGCTCGGCGGCTGTACGTGCGGGTTGTGGGCGCTGCCTACCTGATTCCAACGGTGAGGCCCGTCTCGGGCCGGTGGTCAGGGAGCTGACCGGTAGGTTCACCGCTTGTGGAGGGCATGCCGAGTGACGAGCGGATAGATCCTGAGTTTCGCGCGCTGCCGTTGGGCGCGCTGGCCGACGCCGCGCTGAGCAGGGCGCGCCAGCTCGGCGCCAGCCACGCGGACCTGCGCGTGGAGCGCATCCTGAGCCAGGACCTGGCGCTGCGCGATGGCTCGGTCTCCTCGGCCGCCGACTCGATCACGGTCGGGCTGGCCGTCCGGGTGATCGTCGACGGCACCTGGGGCTTTGCCTCGACCCACCTGCTCAGCCCGACCGCGGCGGCCGCGACCGCCACCAGGGCCGTCGAGGTGGCGCGCACCCTGCGGGCCGTGAACAGCGAGCCGGTCGTGCGCGCGGACGAGCCGGTGTACACCGGGGTCAGCTGGGTGTCGGGGTACGAGATCGACCCGTTCACCGTGCCCACCCAGGACAAGATCGCGCTGCTTGCGGACTGGTCCGAGCGGCTGCTCGCGGCGGACGGCGTCGACCACGCGGACGCCGACTGCGCCCAGGTCAAGGAGATCAAGTTCTACGCCGACCTTGCCGGCACGAGCACCCTGCAACAGCGCGTCAGGATCGAGCCCCGGTTCACCGCGACCGCCGTGGACCGGGCCGCCGGCGCGTTCGAGACCATGCGCACGCTGGCGCCGCCGGTCGGGCGGGGTTGGGAGTTCGCGCTCGGCTCGGCCGGCGGCTGGGACTTCGACGCCGAGCTGGCCCAGGTGCCCGAGCTGCTCGCCGAGAAGATGAAGGCGCCGTCCGTCGACCCCGGCCGCTACGACCTGGTCATCGACCCGACGAACCTGTGGCTGACCATTCACGAGTCGGTCGGGCACGCCACCGAGTACGACCGGGCGATCGGGTACGAGGCGGCGTACGCGGGTACCAGCTTCGCCACCCCGGACCAGCTCGGCGCGCTGCGATACGGCTCGGAGCACATGCACATCACCGGCGACCGCACGGTGCCGCACGGGCTGGCAACCACAGGCTACGACGACGACGGGGTGGCCACCACCGAGTGGGACCTGGTGCGCGACGGCGTGCTGGTCGGCTACCAGCTGGACCGCACGTTCGCCCCCCGCCTCGGGCTGGCCAGGTCGAACGGCTGCGCGTTCGCCGACTCGCCACACCACGTGCCGATCCAGCGGATGGCCAACGTGTCGCTCCAGCCGGACCCGAAGCGCGACACCACCACGGAGGAGCTGATCGCGGGCGTCGACCGGGGCATCTACGTCGTGGGCGACAAGTCCTGGTCGATCGACATGCAGCGGTACAACTTCCAGTTCACCGGGCAGCGCTTCTACCGGATCGAGCACGGGCGCCTCGCCGGCCAGCTGCGCGACGTGGCCTACCAGGCGACCACCACCGACTTCTGGGGCTCGCTGCGCGCCGTGGGTGGCCCGTCCAGCTGGCTGCTCTCCGGCGCGCTGAACTGCGGCAAGGCCCAGCCGGGGCAGATCGCGGCGGTGAGCCACGGGTGCCCGCCGGGGCTGTTCGAGCAGGTCAACGTACTCAACGCGGCGCGAGAGGCGGGGCGTTAGATGCGCGCTCAGGAGTTGGTCGAGCGGGCGCTCGCGGTACCCGGCACGGACCTGTTCGGCCGCGTCGTACTGGTCACCGAGTCCAGCGAGGCCGTGCTGCGCTGGGCGAACAACACGATGACGACGAACGGGCACAGCACAGCGCTGAGCTGGTCGGTGATCTCACTGATCAAGCTGCCCGGGCCCGACGGAGGCGTGGCCGCCGGGGTGGTGGCCTCGTCCGCGCCGGTCGGCGACCCGAGCGAGATCGAGGCCATGGTGCGGGCCAGTGAGCTGGCGGCCCGCCAGTCCGGCCCGGCGCGCGACGTGGTCGAGCTGCCGGCCCCGGAGGCGGGCGGCGCGCAGGACTGGGCCGACCCGGCCGGCGAGACCTCGATCGCGGTCTACGAGGCGTTCGCCAAGCAGCTCGCCGAGGCGTTCGACCGGGCCAGGGCGCACCGGCGCACGCTGTACGGGTTCGCCAGCCACGAGGTCGCGACCACCTGGCTGGGTACCTCCACCGGGGTGCGCAGGCGGTGGACGCAGCCGACGGGGTCGGTGGAGCTGAACGCGAAAGTCACCGCCGACCTGAGCCGGTCCGCATGGGGTGGTCGTTCGACGGCCGACTTCACCGACATCGACCTGCTCGAGCTGGACGCCGAGCTCGCGACCCGGCTGTCCTGGGGCGACCGCCGGATCGACCTGCCGGCGGGCCGCTACCCGACGATCCTGCCGCCGTCCTCGGTGGCCGACCTGTTCACGTACCTGTCCTGGGGCATGTCGGGGCGGACCGCGCAGGAGGGCCGCAGCCCGTTCTCCGCACCGGCCGGCGCCGGCTCAGCGACCCGGGTCGGCGAGCGGCTGACCGGGCTCCCGCTGACCCTGTCCAGTGACCCGGCGATGGGCGCGGGGCTGGGCACGACGCCGTTCCTGGCCACCGCGCACTCCAGCGACTCGGTGAGCGTGTTCGACAACGGCCTGCCGCTGGGCCGGGTGGACTGGATCGCCGACGGAGTGATCGAGCGGCTGGCGTACCCGAGGGCGGCGGCCGCCGAGTTCGGCACCGAGTTCGCCGCGCCCGGCGACAACCTCGCGCTGACCGGGGGCACCGACGGCTCGCTCACCGACCTGGTCGGCCACACCGAGCGCGGCCTGCTGCTGACCTGCCTGTGGTACATCAGGGTCGTCGATCCGGCCACCCTGCTGCTCACGGGCCTGACCAGGGACGGCGTCTACCTCGTCGAGGGCGGCGAGGTCGTCGGCGAGGTCAACAACTTCCGGTTCAACGAGTCACCCATGGACCTGCTGCGCCGGGCCAGCTCGGTCGGCGCGGCGGAGCGCACGCTGCCCCGTGAGTTCAAGGACTGGTTCACCCGCACGGTGATGCCGGCGATCATCGTGCCGGACTTCAACATGTCCTCTGTGAGCCAGGCCTCTTAAGTAGCAAATCCGGACCCTGATTTCGCCCGTTACGACTGCGTAAAACGTAAGCGCTTACGGCGTGAGATTCGCCGCTTCAAGTCTTCTGAATCGTTTCCCTTGATCGCTCCTGTGAGTGATGCGACAGTGTCCAGCGGGTGTGCGCGGAGCTTTGCGCGACTAATCTCCAAGGCCAACCCCTCCTCTCGGAACATGCCCGTCAGCACCAAGGTCGTTGGCGGGCGGCTTAGGCATTCCAGGGCCATTCCGTGAGTCGGCCGCCATCAAGGAGACAC
>DATAYB010000379.1:0-5708 GCA_036272795.1 Pseudonocardia sp. | reverse complement strand
GCCGCCGACCTGCTGCACGCGTGCCTCGCCGAGACGGCCCGCCGCTGGTTCCCGGCCGCCTCGGTGCGGTTCGTCGCCGACGTCAGCGTGATCCGGCAGTGGTCCGAGGCCAAGGCCTGATCGAACCGCCGAGGTAGGCGGTAGGGGCGGTCGGGTCGGTGGGGGTGGTCGGCCGGGGCGGTCGGCCGGCCCTCCGGGGCGGTCGGCGGGCTTGCCGCACGCTCTGGCTGTTGGCCGCCAAAGTGGCGCTGTGGTGCTGGTCGCGGCCGCCTGGGTGCTGCTCGCCGCCTGGATGTGCATCGTCAGCCTGTCGACCGCTCTGCCTGGCTGCCTCCTCTGCCTGACTGCTCCGCCTGCCTGCCTGCCTGCCTGCCCGCTCCGCCTGCCTGACCGCTCCGCCTGCCTGGCTGTCCGACCTCACTCCCCGTCGCCGCTCGCATTCCGTGATCATCAGGGCGCCAGGGCTGTTTGATCACGCCGCGAGCAGCCTTCACGTCCTGATGATCACGGAAGCCGGGATAGGACGGCGACCGCGCGCCTGCCCGTCGGACGGCGCAGCCCGCCCGCCGGCCTGTTGTTACCGAGCTCCACAGGAGGCAGGTTTTTTGCGCTCAGAACCTGCTTCCTGTGGAGTTCGGTAACCACGCGCCGTCGGACGGCGACCGCGCAGCCGGCCCGCCGGACCGCGCCGTCGCGCCGTTGCCGCGCCGCCGTCGCGCTGGTCGGCGGAGGGCGCGCTGGTACGTGGGGCTGGCACGTCGCACGAGCACTGCCGGCGTCCGGCCTCGCTCAGCGGCGGCGCAGCGTCTTGTCGACGAGCGCGCGGGGCGGGGCGATGTAGTTGTCGGCCGGGTTGATCTCGGTGCCTGGCGGCACGATCTCGTCGATCCGGTCGAGCAGGCCCTCACCGAGTGCCACGTCGGCGGCGGCCAGCACGCCCTGGAGCTGCTCGGGCGTACGTGGCCCGATCAACACGGAGGTCACCCCGGGGTGCGTCAGCACGAAACCGAGGGCCAGGTGCGTCAGCGGCAGGCCGGCCTCGTCGGCGAGCTTGGTCAGGTCGCGGACGGCGTCCATCCGGGCCCGGTTGGCCGGCATGGTCATGTCGAACGCCCTCGGCGCGGTCGCCACGCGGTGGCCGGCGGTCGGGTCCGCGCGGCCGGACAGCCAGCCGCTGCTCAGCGGTCCGTAGGTCGGCACGCCCATGGCCAGGCGTTGGGCTGCCGGAAGCACCGCGGCCTCGATGGTCCTGGTCAGGATGGAATACCTCGGCTGCTCGGTGCGGAAGGGCCGGTGCCCGTGCCGTTCGGCGACCCAGCGCGCCTCGACGATCAGCTCGGCCGGGAACGTCGAGGAGCCGATGGCCCGGACCTTGCCCTCGCGGACCAGGTCCGACAGCGCCGCGAGGGTCTCGTCCAGCTCGGTGTCCGGGTCGGGCCGGTGCATCTGGTAGAGGTCGATGTGATCGGTGTCCAGCCTCCGCAGGCTGTCTTCCACCGCCTGCTTGACCCACCTCGGGGAGCCCCCGCGCCGGTTGGGGTCGGTGCTCACGGGCGGGCCCATCGGCAGCCCGAACTTGGTGGCGAGCACGACGTCGTCCCGGCGGCCCTTGAGCGCCTTGCCGACGATCACCTCCGACTCGCCGTGGGAGTACACGTCCGCGGTGTCGACGAAGTTGAGGCCGGCGTCCAGCGCGGTGTGGATCATCCGTACCGACTCGTCGTGGTCGGTGTTGCCCATCGCCCCGAACATCATCGCGCCCAGTGCGAACTCGCTGACCGACATGCCCGTCGCACCCAGCGTCCTGCGCCTCATCCGTGCGGCCCACATCGCCTCGGTACCCGTGCCACCCGGCTCCTCCGCCGGCGGCCACGGACCCAGCAAAGCACCGGCCCGAGGTGCGCAACCAGGACTGCTTCGGCCCGGGGTCCACCGGGCCTGGGGTCCAGCAGACCCCCTCAGAGCAGGCGCGGTGGGGGCAGCGCGCGCTTACCCTGATCCCCATGAGCGAGCCCGCCTCCGCCGCCGGGGGCCACACGGAGCTGCGGGAGTTCCTGCGCACGCGGCGCGCCCGGATCACGCCCGAGCAGGCCGGCCTCCCTCGGCAGCCGGGTGCCCGCCGGGTCCCGGGCCTGCGGCGGGAGGAGGTCGCGCAGCTCGCCGGCCTGAGCGTGGACTACTACGTGCGCCTGGAGCGTGGCCGCGGCCTGAACGTCTCGGAGTCCGTGCTCGACGCGCTGGCCCGTGCGCTGCAGCTCAACGATGTCGAGCGCAGCCACCTGTTCACGCTGGCCAGGCCCCGCCGGGGACAGCCCCGCCCGCTGGCGCCGCAGCGGGTCCGGACCGGCATGCGCCAGGTGCTGTCGGCCCTGACCGGCGTGCCGGCGCTCGTACTGGGCCGACGGCTGGACGTGCCGGACAGCAACCACCTGGCCAGGGCGCTCTACACCGACTTCGAGGCGCTGCCGAGGCGCGAGCGCAACATGGCGCGGTTCGTGTTCCTGGACGAGGTGGCGCGCGAGCTCTACGTGGACTGGGCGGACGCGGCGCGCGGCATCGTCGCCACCCTGCACCTGTACGCCGGCAGCCACCCGCACGACCCCGAGCTGGCCGAGCTGATCGGTGACCTGTCGCTGCACGACCGGGACTTCCGCCGCTGGTGGGCCGACCACGACGTGTTCCGCCGCGAGCACGGCACCAAGCGCTACCACCACCCCGTGGTCGGCGAGCTCACTCTGGCCTACGAGGCGCTGACGCCGACCGACGACCCCGACCAGACCCTGGGCCTGCACACGGCCGAGCAGGGTTCGGCGTCGGAGCAGGCCCTGCGGCTGCTGCCCAGCTGGACCGCCGAACCGGCCCGGGAAGGTCTGACCCGCGCTGACTGAGGTTCAGCTGCTGGAGCTGTTGTTCTCCTGCAGTGTGTGGAACGCGACCAGCGCGCCGTCCTCGCTGTTGCACGCCTCGCTCTGCTGGTAGTTGCCGGCCTGGAAGCGAACCGTGGCGCCTCGGAACGGCGTTGGGATCGGCACCGTCACGGAGCGCACGTTCGAGCCGTAGGTCGAGGCGAAGGTCATGTTGCCGTCGCCGTTGTCGGTGATCGAGAAGTCGAACCACGCACCCAGTGGCACCCCTGTGACCAGCGGGTACTTGTCCGACGCCGACCCGCTCTGGGCATGCTTGACGACCACCCGGATCGTGCCGGCCGAGTAGTGCAGCATCACGAACGGCACCGAGCTGATGTCCTCGGCGCCGTGGATCTGGCCGAGGATGATGTCGTGCGTGTCAGCGGGCGCCTGGGCGACCGCCGCCGATGCGGTCAGCGCGTGCTGGCCGCTGCCGGCCGTGAAGTTGGTGAGGCTGTCGAGCTCGGTGCGCGGGTGCTGGGAGTTCGGGGTCCGTGCGCCGACGGTCGGTGCCCAGAAGGCGAGCACGCCGTTGTCCTGCTGGGTCAGCCACGGGGGCGAGCTCGCCGCCGGGTCGACGCTGGCCGCTGAGCCCTTCTTGCTGGCCAGTGGCAGCGTCAGCTTCCAGCCGCTGAGGTCGACCGAAGCGCCGTCCGGTGGGGCCGGCAGAGACAGGTTCGGCACGGCCCTGTTCGGGCCGTCCGAGGACCCGCACCCCCCGAAGGGCCTGGCGACGGTCCACCAGATGCCGCCGCCGACCACGAGCAGCACGACGATCCCGATGATCAGGTAGCGGGGCCTAGGCACGACCGCTCCCGGCGCCCCGCGAGGAATGCTTGTGCACGCCCGAACCGTAACGCTCGGCCTCGAACCGGTGACGATCGGCGCCGCTGCGCCACCGCTGGCCGGCGCCGCCCGGCCGTCAGGGCTGCTCGCGCATCTGCTCGCGCAGCCGGACCAACGTCTTGGCCAGTAGCCGGGACACGTGCATCTGCGAGATGTTCATCCGCTCGGCGATCTGCGTCTGGCTCATGCTTCCGTAGAACCGCAGCATGAGGATGGTGCGCTCGCGTTCGGGCAGGTCGTTGAGCAGCGGTTGCAGGGTGTGCTGGTCCTCGACGAACTCAAGGCCGGGGTCGAGCGCGCCGAGCTGCTCACCCAGGTTGGTGCCGCCGTCGGACCGCGGCGAGAGCTCCTTGTCCAGCGAGGTCGCCCGGTAGGCGTAGGAGGCTTCCAGGCCCTCGAGCACCTCTTCGACGGAGATGCCGAGCAATGACGCGATCTCGCTCGGCCGAGGCGCGTGGTTGAGGCGCTGGGAGAGTTCGGAGACGGCCGCGTTGATCGACACGTGGAGGTCCTTGAGCCGGCGCGGGACGCGCATGGACCAGCTGCGGTCGCGGAAGTGGCGGCGCACCTCACCCTGGATCGTGGGGATGGCGAACGCCAGGAAGTCCCGGCCGAACTCCGGGCGGAACCGGTCGACGGCGAAGAGCAGGCCGAGGCTGGCGACCTGCGTGAGGTCGTCGAGTGGCTCGCCCCGGTGGGCGAACCGCAGCGCGATGTGTTCGGCCACCGGCAGGTAGCCCTGGACGAGTTGGTCGCGCAGCTCGTGGCGCCGGGGGTGTTCCGGCTCGAGGCCGGCGTACTCGGCGAGCAGCGGTTCGAGGTGGGCGTACTCGGCGTTGCGGGCCGGCTCGTCGGCGGCCGGCCGCGGGGAGGCGCACGTATCGCTCGGGAGGGTCCGGGTTGCCTGCATGACTACGGGGTACCCGGACGGCGGCGATGTACACGCGGCGGGACAGGTCGTTCTCCTCACACGTCCCCGACCGCCGGCGGGTCGGTGCCTCGAATGCTGCCGCCCAGACCCCGTTGGGGGAACAATCCGCAGGTGGGAGGGGTTATAACTAGTACATCTAGCATGCGGAAAAGGCGGGCGACAGCCATGAAGGGTGATCGCGTAGAGATCGTCATCGACGCCGGGAGCGGCACTACCCGGACTTATGAAATCGTCGCGACCCGGGCCGGTCGCAAGGTGGGCATCACCCACTCGCGGGGCGTGATCGAGGTGGCCGAGACCACCCGGGGAGGAAGCACCGTGCGCACCGCGCGGTTCTTGGCCAACCGGGTCCTCGCACTGGTCGAGCACCCGTCGAGCGACAGCCCACTCGGCGACGAGATCACCCCGGCGCTGCGCTCGGTCTGACCCCCGGGCGCCCCGGGCGGGCGCGGGCACGGGCTGGCAGGATCTTGGCGCAAGGGGTTTCCGAAACTTAGCGAGGAGACAGACATGCCGGCACGGGGAAGCGCGGAATGGAAGGGTGACGTCCCGACCGGGTCGGGCACCTTTACCGCTGGTGACTCGATCAGCGGTGGCTACACCTTCAAGTCCCGGTTCGAGGACGGACCGGGGTCCAACCCGGAGCAGCTGATCGCGGCGGCGCACGCCTCCTGCTTCTCGATGGCCCTGTCCAACATCCTGGCCCAGGCGGGCAACCCGGCCGACTCGGTGCAGACCGACGCCGCAGTGACGCTGCGGCTCGTGGACGGCGCCCCGACGATCACAAAGATCGCCCTGGTGACTGTCGGCCACGTGCCGGGAATCGACCAGGCCGCCTTCACCGAGCACGCACTGGCCGCCAAGGCGGGCTGCCCGGTGAGCAAGGCGCTGGCCTCGGTGCCGGAGATCACGCTGGACGCGACGCTGGCGTCCTGACGGGGCTTGCTGCTCCACCGGGCCGACCGCTCGGTCGCCTGACCAAAGGCCCGCCGACTTGGTGTCATACCAGGTCGGCGGGCCTTTTC
>DATAYB010000378.1:0-1895 GCA_036272795.1 Pseudonocardia sp. | reverse complement strand
CTGGCCGACGCCGAGGCCCGCTACCAGGGCGCGGACGCCGCCGAGTGGGACGGGCACCCGCACCTGCTGGCGTGGCGGGCGGCGTTCCGGTCGTTCGGGGCGAAGCCGCAGCGCTTCCGGCCCAGCGTCGACGCGCTGCTGCGCCGGGTGCCCGCCGGGCTGCCCCGGATCAACCGGCTGACCGACGTCTACAACGCCGTGTCCATCGCCCATGTGCTGCCGATCGGCGGCGAGGACGTGGCGGCGTACCAAGGCCCACTGCGCCTGGTCAGGGCCACCGGCGACGAGTCGTTCGACACGGTGGCCGGTGGTGAGCCGGCCACCGAGCACCCGGAACCGGGCGAGGTCGTATGGCGCGACGACCTGGGCATCACCTGCCGGCGGTGGAACTGGCGGCAGTGCGTGCGCACCCGGCTGACCACGGAGACCACCCACGGCGTGTTCATCCTGGACGCCCTCGGTGCGATGCCGGAGGCCGACCTCGAGGCCGCGACGGCCGCCATGGTCGACGTGCTGCGCGCCACCAGCCCGGACGCCGACATCACGACCCGCACACTGGGCGCTTCGTAGCCGCAAGACCGGGGCGGCGCGCGAAACGATCGCCGAACCACTGGCCACAAAACAAGAACACGTTCTATTCTCTGGGGAGCCGGACCCAGGCCGAACCGAGGCCGGACCCAGGGAGTGCACCATGCGATTCACCTACGCCGAGGCGATGACCGACGCGAGCTACTACCTGCCGCTCGCGCGGGCCGCCGAGGCCGCCGGCTACACCAGCGTCACCGTCGCCGACAGCATCGCCTACCCGAAGGACTCCGAGAGCACCTATCCGTACACCGCGGACGGCAGCCGGGAGTTCCTGGAGGACAAGGAGTTCATCGAGACGTTCATCCTGATCGCCGCGATGGGCGCGGTGACCACGACGCTGCGGTTCACGCCGTTCGTGCTCAAGCTGGCGGTGCGGCCGCCGGTGCTGGTGGCCAAGCAGGCCGCCTCGATCGCCGCGCTGACCGGCAACCGGCTCACCCTCGGCGTCGGGATCAGCCCCTGGCCGGAGGACTTCCAGATCATGGGCGTGCCGTTCGAGCGGCGCGGCAGGCGGATGGACGAGTGCCTGGATGTGGTGCGCGGGCTGACCAGGGGCGGGTACTTCGAGTTCCGGGGCGAGTTCTACGACATCCCCGCCATCAAGATCACGCCGACGCCGAGCGAGCCGATCCCGTTGCTGGTCGGTGGGCACTCCGACGCGGCGCTGCGGCGCGCGGTGCAGCGCGGCGACGGCTGGATGCACGCCGGCGGCGCCGGCCCCGAGCTCGACACTCTGCTGGACAGGCTGAACGCGATCCGCCTCGCCGAGGGCTGCGCCGACCGGCCGATGGAGATCCACGTGATCTCCCTCGACGCGTACACGGTGGACGGCATCAAGCGGCTGGAGGACCGGGGCGTCACGGACGTGATCGTCGGCTTCCGGCTGCCCTACATCCTCGGCCCGGACACCGAACCGCTGCCCGACAAGGTCGCCCACCTGGAACGGTACGCCGAGAAGATCATCGGCAAGGTGAACGCCTAGCCCCTGCCGAGGGCACCCGCTGAGGTCGCGCGGGCAGGTCAGCGGCGGCGCAGGGCGGCGCCGGCTCTGCCGCCCGTCCTGCCCGGGGTTACCGAGCTGCACACCAGGCAGGTTCGATCATGAAAAAACCTGCCCCCCGTGCAGTTCGGTAACACGCGGCCGGCACTGCCAGCGCGGGCCGCCGCCCGCCCGTCAGGGCAGCGCCGGCAGCGGCAGCGGCAGCGCCGGCGCCGGCGGCGGCAGCGCCGGCGGCGGCAGCGCCGGCGGCGGCAGCGCCGGCGGCGGCAGCGCCGGCGGCGACCCAGGGGGGACCACGCTGGCTGTT
>DATAYB010000377.1:0-4253 GCA_036272795.1 Pseudonocardia sp. | reverse complement strand
CGGCGTCAGGTGCGGTCGGCGCTGCCGGCGAGGACGTGGACCGCTTCGGCGACGGCGGCGCGGCGCGCGACGCGGATCGCGGTGGCCAGCGGGCGGAGTGCGTCGGTGCGGGCCTGGGCGGCGGTGGCGGTGAGCGCGGCGCCGGGGTCGTCCACCGAGGCGGCGGCGAGGATCGCCTCCACCTCGTCGGCGTGCTGCAGCACCCGCAGGCTGTGCCCCGGCATGCCGTCGGGCCAGAGCCGCCGGGGCCGCGAGCGCAGCGTGGCCTCGATCTCCTGCCGGACCCCGGGGCGGTGCCGGGCCACGCCGAGCGCGGTCAGCGTGGACGTCGACTGGCGCACCTGGTCGCGCAGCGCGAACTCCGCCTCGCCGAGCGGCACGTGCTCCTCCGGCGGCACCGCCTCGAGCACCGAGTGCACGGTCCAGCGCAGCAGCCCGCCACCCATCGGCGTCGGCACCAGCCCGTACCCGATGTCGGAGAAGAGCAGCCCCTCGTCGGCCTCGATGACCGCCCGCGCGAACTCGCCGGGCCCTGGCAGCCCGCGCACGTCGCCGGGGGCGGTGAGGACCAGCCGTGCCGGCCCCTGCGCGGTCGCGCCACGGACCTTGCGCAGCGCCGCGAGCAGGAACGTCACCGAGGTCGGCCGGTCGGTCGGACCGGGCAGGCCGATGCCGCGCGCCGTGGCGTCGTCGGCGGCCAGCACGTCGTGCGCCTCGCCCCATGGCTCGAGTGCGTCGAGCACGTCATCGGGCGCGGCGGCACCCACCAACCAGGCGGACACCCACACGGTCATCGTCGCGGAAACGCAGGACACCCGAACCAGGCTAGAGGGGAACGCTCGGCGTGGCACTCCCGCCGTGCGGGTGACACGCGGATACGTTCCGAGACCATGGACGGAACTGCCAGAACCGGTCGGCCGAGCGCCCAGCACTACCGTGATCCATTGGCACCAGGGGCGCGCCGCCGCAAGGAGATCCCCACCGTCGTGGGCGAACCCGGCCTGGTCGTCGAGGACCCTGCCAGCGGGTTCTGCGGCGCGCTCGTCGGCATCGGCAAGGACGGCGCCGTGCTGGAGGACGCCAAGGGTCGGCGCCGGGTGTTCCCGCTGCGGCCGGCCGCCTTCCTGATAGACGGTCAGCCGGTGACCGTGGTGCGTCCTCCGGTCGCACCGGCGGCGCCGGCCCGGTCGACGTCCGGCTCGGTGCGCGTGGCCGGCCTGAAGGCGCGCACCGCGCGGGGTGGCCGGATCTGGGTCGAGGGCATCCACGACGCCGCGCTGGTCGAGCAGGTGTGGGGGCACGACCTGCGCGTCGAGGGTGTCGTGGTGGAGCCGTTGCACGGCATCGACGACCTGACCGGGGCGGTGGCCGAGTTCGGTCCCACGGCGGAGCGCCGGCTCGGCGTGCTCGTCGACCACCTCGTCGCCGGCAGCAAGGAGACCCGCACCGCGGCCGCCGTCGCCGGCCCGCATGTGCTCGTCACCGGCCACCCCTACGTGGATGTCTGGCAGGCCGTCAAACCCTCCGTGGTGCGCATCCGGCAGTGGCCGGAGATCCCGCGCGGCACCGACTGGAAGACCGGCGTGTGCGCCGCGCTGCGGTGGGGCGAGCCGGCCGACGGAGCGCGCCGGGTACTGGGCGCGGTGCGCGATTTCCGCGACCTCGAAACCCCTCTGATAACGGCCGTGGAGCAGCTCATCGATTTCGTCACCGGGGCGCCCTGAGCTCTGGCAGTATCGAGCTATGACCGAGGCGGTCGTCTGGCTGATCGCGGGTCTTGTGCTGCTCGGCGTCGAGGTGCTCACCGGCACTTTTGTGCTGGTCATGCTCGGTGGCGGGGCGCTGGCGGCGGCTGCGGCCGCTGGCCTGTTGGACACCCCGGTCACGGTCAACGTGGTGATCTTCGCGGTCGTCTCGGTCGCGCTGCTGGTCGGGGTCCGGCCGATGCTGCGGCGCCGGCTGCACGTGGAGCTCGACTCGGGCGGTCACAGCCCCGTCGGGGTGACCGGGCTGGTGATCGAGCGGGTGCACCGGGACGGCGGTCAGATCAAGATCGACGGCGAGCTCTGGTCGGCGCGGTCGCTGGAGCACGGGCGGGTCTTCGAGCCGGGCGAGCGAGTCACGGTCATGCAGCTGTCCGGGGTCACCGCCGTGGTGTCCTCCGAGCTGTGACGGACACATGAGAGCGCTTGGGGAGAGACGATGCTCGAGCTGAATTCGATCGCGTTGCTGGTGGCCGGCCTGATCGCGCTGCTGGTGATCATCACGATCATCAAGTCGGTGCAGATCATCCCGCAGGCCTCGGTGGCGATCGTGGAGCGGCTCGGCCGGTACAAGAGCACCAAGGAGGCCGGGCTGGCCTTCCTGGTGCCCTTCGTGGACAAGGTCCGCCAGCGCGTCGACCTGCGCGAACAGGTGGTCACGTTCCCTCCGCAGTCGGTGATCACCCAGGACAACCTGACCGTGCACGTCGACACCGTCGTCTACTACAAGGTGATCGACCCGAAGTCCGCGCTGTACGGGGTGGAGAGCTACATCCTCGGCGTGCAGAACGTCACCACCACCACGCTGCGCAACGTGGTCGGCGGCATGAGCCTGGAGGGCACGCTGACCTCCCGGGGCCAGATCAACAGCGTGCTGCGCGGCGAGCTCGACGAGGCCACCGGCCGCTGGGGCATCCGGATCAACCGCGTCGAGATCAAGTCGATCGACCCGCCGCTGTCCATCCAGGACTCGATGGAGCGGCAGATGAAGGCCGACCGGGAGAAGCGCGCGATGATCCTCACCGCCGAGGGCCAGCGGGAGGCGGCGATCAAGGCGGCGGAGGGCCAGAAGCAGGCGCAGATCCTCTACGCCGAGGGCGCCAAGCAGGCCGCCATCCTGGGCGCCGAGGCGGAGCGGCAGTCGCAGATCCTGCGCGCCCAGGGCGACCGGGCCGCCCAGTACCTGCAGGCCCAGGGCCAGGCCAAGGCGATCGAGAAGGTGTTCGCGGCGATCAAGGCCGGCAAGCCGACGCCGGAGCTGCTGGCCTACCAGTACCTGCAGACGCTGCCGCAGATGGCACAGGGCGAGGCGAACAAGGTCTGGTTGGTGCCCAGCGACTTCGGCAAGGCGCTGGAGGGCTTCACGCGGATGCTCGGGGCGCCGGGCGAGGACGGCGTGTTCCGGTACCAGCCCAGCCCTGACGACCCACCGGCCCGGGCGCGCGACACCGCCGACGAAGCCGAGGACGTGTCCACCTGGCTGGAGACGGTGCGTGACCCGGAGATCGCCAGGGCGGTCGCCGAGGCCGAGGCGGAGGCCCGCCGGGGCATCCCGCCGGTCGACGGCGCTCCCCGGCCCACCTGAGACGCGCCGGGCGAGGATCGCTTTGCGCACATGGCCGACGCGGCGGCCCCTCGGGTAGCAGACTGTCCGGGGCGCCCGCGGGAGTGGGCCGCCGCTGCCGGTTCGACCGAGAGGATGGCCATGAGCGCGCTCACCGCCGAGACGCTTGCCTCGATCAGCAAGACCGTTGTCGTGCCGGGCTACGCCCGCTCGCCGGAGCAGACGGCCATCGTGCACTTCGGTGTCGGCGGTTTCCACCGGGCGCACCAGGCGATGTACCTGGACCGGCTGATGGCCGAGGGCGAGGCGCTGGACTGGGGGATCTGCGGGGTCGGCGTGCTGCCCTCCGACGCCGGCATGCGCGATGCCCTGCGCGCCCAGGACTACCTGTACACGCTGGTCCTCAAGTACCCGGACGGCCGGCTGGAGCCGAGGGTGATCGGCTCGATCATGGACTACCTGTTCGCCCCGGACGACCCGGAGGCGGTCGTCGAGCGGATGGCCGGCGAGCGCACCCGGATCGTCTCGCTGACCGTCACCGAGGGCGGCTACAGCGTGCACCCGGTGACCGGGGAGTTCGACGACCGCGACCCGAGGATCCAGGCCGACCTGGCGCCCGGCGCGGTGCCGACCACGACATTCGGGCTGATCACCGAGTCGCTGGTCCGCCGCCGCGCCAGAGGGCTCGCCCCGTTCACGGTGATGAGCTGCGACAACATCCAGGGCAACGGGCACGTGGCGCAGCGCATGCTGACCGCGTTCGCCACCCGCCGCGACCCGGAGCTCGGCGCCTGGATGGCGGCGAGCGTGGCCTTCCCGAACTCCATGGTCGACCGGATCACCCCGGTCACCGCCGACTCGGACCGCGCCACGCTGGCCGAGCGCTTCGACATCTCCGACCGCTGGCCGGTGGTCTGCGAGCCGTT
>DATAYB010000376.1:0-12356 GCA_036272795.1 Pseudonocardia sp. | reverse complement strand
AGCCGGTGCAGCCGGTCGGCCGCGTCGAGTAACGCCGGCCGGCCCACCTCGGCGCCGGAGCGGCCCAGCAGCACCGCCGTGACCGACGCCAGCTGCGCCGTGACGTGCTTGCTCGACGTACCGGGCACGGCGTCCAGCGCGGCGACGGCGCCGTCCCGGTCACCGGCCCGCAGTGCCACCCTGGCCCGGCCGAAGGCGGCGTCGGCCAGTCCCGGGTCCGGCCGCGCGACCAGCGCGTAGTGCCGGCCGGCGTCGGCGTCCCGCCCCGCACACTCGGAGGTGGCGGCGAGCGCCAGCTTGGGTGCCGCCTCACCGGGCAGCGTCGCGTAGACCATCTCGAACGCGGCCGCGGCCCGATCCAGTAACTCGGTATGGCCGGAGTCCTCGGTACCGGCGGCACCGACGAGCGCGGCGAGGCCCCGGAACCAGTCCAGCCGCCAGTCCCCGGCGTGGCCGGTGGCGAGCTCGTCCAGCACCTCGGTCGCCGCGACGGGGTCGTCGGCGTCCAGGTGGGCGCGGACCAGCCGCAGCCGCAGCTCCGGGGTGAGCTCGGTGGCGGACGCGACGGCCCTGGTCACCGCGCGCCGGTCGACGGTGGCCAGGGTGGCGAGCAGGCCGGCCGCGGGGTCGGCGGGATCCACCAGCGGCACCGGCAGCGCACGCGCCACCCGCGCCGGGTCCGGCCGGCCCACCGCGCCGCCGGTGAAGCCGACACCGCTGGGGGCGGCACCGAGGATGCCGTCCTCGACGAGCAGCCCGGCGGCGAAGGTGGCCCTCGGCGGCCCGAACCTGGCGGACGTGCCCGGTCGCGGCCTGCCGTCCTCGGCGGCGAGGACCTCGCGCAGCACGCCGTCCAGCTGCTCGGCCATCTCCTCGGCGGACTCGAAGCGGCGCAGCGGGTCCGGGTCGGTGGCCCGCAGCAGTACGCGGTGGAACGACTCGTGCGCGTCGAACACAGGATGCTCGGCCGGGAGTGGATTCGCCACGCCGTTCAGGGTGGGCGACATCCCGAGGGCGAGTACGGCCAGCGAGCGGCCGACGGTGTACACGTCGGAGGCCGGCGACGGGCCGTGCCTGCCGATCTCCGGTGCCTGGTAGCCCACGGTGCCGAACACCGCGCTGCGCTCGTCGTCCATCCGGATCACGGCCCCCATGTCGATGAGCTTGAGCTGGCGGTCGTACTGGATGGCGTTGTCCGGCTTGAAGTCGCAGTAGGCGAGGCCGCGCGCGTGCAGGTGGCCGAGTGCGGTGAGTCCCTCCAGCGCGTACGCGATCGCCTGGGCCACCGGCAGCGGCTCGGCGGAGCCGTCCGTCCGGCGGCGTTGCCGCAGCAGCTGCTTGAGTGAGGACCCACCGACGTACTCCATCACGATGTAGCCGACAGGCACGCCGTCCGAGCCCGGGTGTTGCACAAAATTGTGGATCTTCACGATGTTGGGGTGGTCCACCTCGGCCAGGAAGCGGCGTTCGGCGAGCGCGGCGGCCATGGCCTCGGCGTCACCGGCGTCGAGCAACCCCTTGAGCACGACCCAGCGATCGCTCACATTGTGGTCCACCGCCAGGTAGATCCAGCCGAGGCCCCCGTGCGCCAGGCAGCCGCGCACCTCGTACTGCCCGGCCACCAGGTCGCCCGGATGCAGCTTGGGCGCGAACGAGAACGGCGTGCCGTCCAGCGGGCAGTGGCCCTCGACGTCCCCGGGCCGCCCGTCGACGCCCCGGCCGACCGGCTGCCCGCACCTGCTGCAGAACCGGCGGTCCTCGGGCACCTTCGGGTCGGTCATCAGCTCGCTGACCGGGTCCACCACCGGCACCGGTGGGACGTCGACCAGTCCGGCGCCGAGCTGGCCACGGGTCGGTCCGGTCGTGGCGGAGCGGCTGCCGCGCCGGGACGGCCGGCTGGCCCGCCCGGCGGCGCCGTCGGACCCGGCCACGGTCGCCGTAGGAGCCCCCAGGGCCGAGGTGGGCGGACCCGCCCCGGACATGGGCGGCCCGGCCACCGCGGTCGCGTCAGCCCCGCTCACGGCGGCGGTCGGCGGCCCCACCGCGGCCGTCCGTTCCGGCGCGCCCACGGCCTCGGTCGGCCGTGCCGCACCCTCGATCGGCGGCTCCGCGGCCTCGGTCGCGGAGTATCCGCTGGTCGCCGGGTCGCCGTCCGGCTCAGCCCCGTGGATCATCAGCCCCTCACACCCCGACCGGCTCCGGCCGGGTCACCGAGCAGCCGACACCTCTGGCCCGACCGTGTCGGACACGATAACCAACACCGGCCGGTTCCGACGCAGCTACGGGGCCATCAGAGTGTCGATCAGGTCGTCGCCGAGGTCCTGGTGCGGCCCTGCGTAGTCGAAGCCGGCGTCGCGGTACCACGCCGGGGGCGCCTCGGGGTGCGGGCCGCACAGGCCGACCTTGCCATGGCCGAACGGGGCGACCAGCGCGGCGATCGACTCGTTGGTGTACCTGGCCAGCACGGTGACCCCGGTGGCCTTGCGCTTGGGCACCATGTAACCGCCGTCCTGGAAGTACATCTTGCGGCGCTTGCCCCGCCAGAGCACCGGGATCACGGCCGGGTCGTCGGTCTGCACCGAGGCGCCCTTCGACGAGTAGTACTCGTCCACCCGGCCTCGGAAGATGTTGTAGAACCCGGGCTCGGCCAGGAAACCCCCCATGCAGATGCCGAGGTAGCGGCCGCCCTGCGCGACGAAGTCCCGGATCGCGGACTTGTCACGGCGCTGCCGCTTGAACGCCGCGCTGTCGTCGCCACTGCCACCGGGTTGCCCGTAGAGCCGGACGTCCGGGCGGGACAGCGCCTCGATCACCGACACCGACCCCCGAGGCCCGGCGGTGACGACCTCGAAGTTCCACCGGGACGCCTCGAGCAGGGCGGCCATCGCGCCGGTGTCGTCGCCGTCGGCGGGGCCGGTCGAGTCGTCGCTGTACACGACGGCGACCGGCCGCGCGGTCACGCCACCGCCTCACCGGTACCGGGCGCGCTGCTCCGGCGGCTCGGCGCGGCCGGGTTGCCTACCCAGGTCGTGTGCGGGGACACGTCCTCACCCTTCATCAGGAAGGCGTTGGTGTCCAGCACGCTGTCCTCGCCCATCGTGACGCCGTAGTGCACGAAGGCGCCGATGCCGAGCGTGGCACCGGCCCCGAGAACGATGTAGTCCGAGGCGAACGCGCCGTCCTCCAGCGAGTGTCCCTGGATCACCGTGCCCGCGTTGAGCACGGCGTTGTCACCGATGGTGACCAGGCCCTTCTCCGGAATCGCGCAGCCGTCGTCGAACACCCGCTTGCCGATGCGAACGCCGGCCATCCGCCACAGCAGCGTCTGGAACGGCGTACCGACCAGGCGGGGCGTCGTGTAGAACTTCCAGAGCCGCTCGTGGCGCCAGAAGTAGCGGTGGTAGATCGAGCAGGACCGGGGGCGCAGGTGCTCACCGAGCGCGGCGCGCTCGAGCAGCAGCCCATAGCAGGTGTTGAAGGCCAGGATGGCCAGCCCGCCGAGGGCCACGGTGGCCACCCGGTACGGCTGGTAGAGGGCCAGAGCGACCGCGCTGAGCTGCAGCGTGATGAAGAACTGCACGCCCCGCGCCAGCAAGACCGTGAGCACGGTGCCGGCGTTGAACCAGTTCTTCCTGATCAGCCTCCGCCGGACCGTCTCCGGGTCGTCCAGCTCAGGGTGCTGGGCCCTGGACGGCGTGCTCCTCGGGATCTCGAAGGGAGGCGAGCCGAGCAGGCCGATGTTCTCCCGGACCGGCCCGTCGATGGGCACCATGACCTTGGTGGCCAGCAGCACGTTCGTGCCGACCTTCGCCGAGGCGGGGAAGGCGATGTCGTTGCCGAGGAAGTTGTGCGGGCCGACCACAACCGGGTCGACCCGGAACGAGGTGCTCGTGGTGGCCATGTTGATGATCTTCAGACCGTCCGAGATCATCGTCCCGGTGCCGACGGTCGTCAGGTAGGGCGAGTCGTGGGTGTGCTGGGTGCCCAGGTTGGACCCGGTCTGCACGACGTTCGTCATCCGGTAGCCCAGCGCGCGCATGAAGCCGACGATGAACGAGCTGTCCCCGAGCAGCAGCACGAGCAGCTGGGAGTTCGTCAACGTGGCGATCAGCAGCTGGGCCAGGTAGCGCAGCCCGTACAGCCGGTACACCTTGCCGGGCTGCACGACGCGGCTGAGCAGCCGTGGCACGGTCACCATGACCATGACCCCGAGCACCAGCACGCCGAAGAACAGCGCGCACGCGATGCCGAGCACGGCCAGGTAGAAGGCGTTGCCGCCGAGGGTCCACTCACCGTCCGCGATCACGTCGGTGACTGCGGGGACCTTGGTGAACACGAGGACGCCAGCGGTGACTGCGAGCGGCCCGAACCCGAACAGCCCGACCAGCTGCATCAGGCTGAACGCGAGCCGCCGCAGTTCGCTGGACCGGTCCGGCCCGATGCCCCGGTAGTCCACGTTGGCCGGCTGCGCCGGCGTGCCGTGCCAGCTCTGGCCGGCCGGCACGCGCTGCCCGGCACTCAGCGAGGAGCTGTGGCCGAGCTGGGCGCCGTGCTCCATCGCCGTGTCGACGTCGAGCACGGTCTTCTCGCCGACCACGACGTCGTGGCCGAGGTCGACCGGGCCGACCTGCACGACCCCGCGGATCACCCGGTAGCCGGTGAACGAGCAGTCGCGCCGGATGACCGTGCCGTCGCCGATCCGCAGCAGGTCGGTGACCACCGGCACGATGCGGGAGAAGATCGCCACCTCCCGGCCGACCTTCGCGCCGAGCGCGCGCAGGTACCACAGGTACAGCGGTGAGGCGGCGAACAGCACCATCGGGCTCGTGCGGACGAGCCAGGCCACCAGCCAGAACCGCAGGTACCGCCAGCCCCACAGCGGGAACTCGGCCGCCTTCCAGCGCCCGACCAGCAGCCACTTGGCCACGACCGGCAGCAGGCTGAAACCCCCGAACGCCAGTACCTCGTAGACCACCGAGCGCAGGTAGATCGAGCCGAAGTCGGGCACGTCGGAGAGCCACTGGAACCCGACGTCCGCCGCGAACGAGGCCAGCACCAGGAACGCCACCAGGAACAGCCCCTGCGCCGCCCCGCACAGTACGTAGCTGAGACCGCTGACCCTCGGCACCGGGCCGGGCTCCCGGTCCGGCAGGCTCGCCCGTGCCGACTCGTCGGCCGGCGCCTCGCCACCCACCGCCGAGGCCAGCTCCCGGAGCGTCGGGTTCTGGTAGATCTCCTTCATCGAGATCGGCGGCAGGTCGGCCTGCTTGCGGATCCGCGAGGCGAACTGCGCCAGCACCAGCGAGCTGGCCCCGAGCTCGGCGAAGAAGTGGCTGGTCACCGAGACCTGGTCGACGCGCAGGGTCTCGCACAGCGCGTCG
This sequence comes from Pseudonocardia sp., assembly GCA_036272795.1. GTDB lineage: Bacteria > Actinomycetota > Actinomycetes > Mycobacteriales > Pseudonocardiaceae > Pseudonocardia. The sequence goes on along the minus strand of DATAYB010000376.1, from coordinate 6,975 downwards.
GCCAGCCGTCGCTCCAGCTCGGTGGCGCCCTCGACGTGCTCGCCGGCGGCAGCCCGCCGGCTGGTCGGGGCAGGCAGGTTCTTCCGGTCGGCCTTGTCCGAGGTGGTCATCGGGATGGCGTCGAGGTGCTCCAGGTACGCGGGCACCATGTAGGACGGCAACCGCTCGCGCAGCAGCGCGTAGATCACGTCCTGATCGACATCGGCGGTGTCGGTCCGCAGGCTGTAGTAGCCGACCAGCTCGGTGGTCTCCGGGTTCGGGCTGAACGTGTCCACCACGGCAGCCGCGATGCCCGGTACCTGCAGCAGCACCGACTCGATCTCGGTCAGCTCGATCCGGTAGCCGCGGATCTTGACCTGCAGGTCGATCCGGCCCTGGTACTCGATCTCACCCTCGACGTTGACCCTGCCGAGGTCGCCCGTGCGGTAGATCCGGCCCGACGGGTTGTCGGGAATGCCGAGGAAGTCGGGGATGAACGCCTTCTCGGTCAGGTCGTCCCGGTTGAGGTAGCCCCTGGCCAGACCGATGCCGGCGATACCGATCTCACCGACCTCACCTCGCGGCAGTGCCCGGTACGGGTCGTCGACATCGAGGACCACGATCGCGTAGCTGGGCAGCGGCACGCCGATGGTCACCGGCTTGTCCGGGTGCAGCTCCGTCCAGGTCGCGGTCACGGTGGCCTCGGTCGGGCCGTAGACGTTCAGGAACCGGCGGTCCCGCCGGTGCCACCGGGTGATCAGGTCCTGCGGGCAGGCCTCGCCGGAGACCAGTAGAAAGCGCAGGTCGGGCAGGTCGTCCTCGACGGTGGCCAGCAGCGTCGGCACGCAGCACATCGCGGTGACGCGGCGGCTGGTCAGGAACTCGTGCAGGTCGAGCCCGAGCAGGCTGCCGCCCGGCGGCTTGGGCACCAGCGTGGCGCCGACCGCCCACGGCACCCAGATCTCCTCGAAGGAGAAGTCGAATGCGATGGTCAGGCCCTGGTAGATCCGGTCGTCCGGCTGGATGCCGTAGACCTCGGCGGCCACCCGGACGAAGTTGCAGATGCTGGGGTGGTCGACCGCGACGCCCTTGGGCCGGCCCGTCGACCCCGACGTGTAGATGATGTACGCCAGCTCGTCGAAGGGGTCCCCGCGCTCGGCCTCGGCCAGCCGGGCCGAGTCATGTGCCTCGATCAGCCAGGCGTCCTCGTCGACGAGGACCAGCCCCACCCCGGCCTCGGCCAGCCCGTCGAGGTGCGCGCCGGCCGCCGCCGAGGTCAGCACGGTGCGCACGCCGGCGTCCTCGACGATGTACGCGATGCGGTCGGTCGGGAAGCCGACGTCGAGCGGCACGTACGCAGCGTTGATCTTCAGCACGGCCAGCATGCCGAGGTAGGAGTACACCGGCCGGTCGAACAGCAGCGCGACCCGGTCGCCCGCCCGGGTCCCCGAGGCGAGCAGGTGGCGGGCCAGCTGGTTCGCCCGCCGATCCAGCTCGTCGTAGGTCAGCGTGAGGCCGCCGGTGTCCACCGCCAGCCGGTCGCCGTCGCCGCGCTCGCGCAGCCAGTCACACCGCTGCTCGAACAGGTGGTTCAGCCGCTCGCCCGCGCTCGTCCTCGGGTAGCGCTCACTGCCGTGCGCCAGCAGCACCCCGTCGAACAGGGCCTTGGCGGGCAGCGCGTTGACCGGCAGCGCGTTGACCGGCAGCAGAGCCTCGTCCCGAAGTGCCAGTTCCGGCACCCGGGCATCCATCTTGCCCAGCACTGTGTGGAATCCCCCTCCGGCTCCGGCCCGCTCAGGCCGAGACGGGGACGGTCGCGTGGACCGCCTCACCAGCGGCGGCGGCCAGGATGTCCAACCCCCGGTCCAGCTCCTGGTCGGGAGTGGTGAGCGGGGCCAGCACCTTGACCACCTCGTCGTGCGGCCCGGCGCGTTCGATGATCAGCCGGTTGTGGATGCACGTCCGGGCGATCAGGGCGGCGAGCGCCGGGTCGACCTCGACGCCCTGCATCAGGCCGCGTCCCTTGAGCGTCGCCCCCGGGATGCCCGTGGCGATCTCGGCCAGCCGGTTCGTGAGCGTTTCGGCACGGCGTATCACGTCGGCCGCCAGCGCACCGTCCGACCAGAACTTCTCGAGTGCCACGGTGCCGGTGACAAATGCGTGCCCGTTACCTCGGAAAGTTCCGGTGTGCTCGCCCGGCTCCCAGACATCGATCTCGGGCCGCAACAACAACACGGACATCGGCAGCCCGAATCCGGACAGCGACTTCGACAGCACCACGATGTCCGGCGTGATTCCGGCGGGCTCGAAACTGAAGAAAGTCCCGGTGCGGCCACAGCCGGCCTGGATATCGTCGACGATCAACAGAGCCCCGTGTGCCGAGGCCAGCGCCGCGACGCGGCGCAGCCACTCCGGGGAGGCGACATTGAGACCGCCCTCACCCTGCACCGTCTCCAGCAGAATTGCGGCCGGGGCATCCAGGCCACTCGACGGGTCGGCCAGCATCAACGCCAGCTGGTCCGCCGTGTCGACCTCCGGACCGAGATAACCGTCATAAGGCAGCCGGAAGACCCCGGAGAGCGCATTCACCGGACCACCACGCATTGTCGAATTCGCGGTCGCCGCCAATGCGCCGTGCGAAAGTCCGTGAAATCCCCGGGTGAAGGAAACGATATTCGCACGCCCGGTGGCCTTCCGCGCCAGCTTCATCGCGGCCTCGACGGCATTGGCGCCGGTCGGCCCGGTGAACTGCACCCGGTGGTCCATCCCGCGCGGCTCGAGGATGAGCTGTTCGAAGCGCTCGAGGAAGCTACGTTTGGCAACGGTGTGCAGGTCAAGGCCGTGCGCGATGCCATCGCCGCTGATGTAGTCGAGAAGCGCGCGCTTCATGTCCGGGTCGTTGTGCCCGTAGTTGAGCGCACCGGCGCCGGCCAGGAAGTCGAGGTACTCGTTGCCCTCGGTATCCCACACCACGCTGCCACGGCCACCGCCCAGCACCGCGTCCAAGTTTCGGCAGTAACTGCGTACGACCGACTCTCGACGTTCGAAGATCTCGGTGCCAGACACCTTATCTCTTCCCCTCTTTCTCAGCCACAGACGTAATCTCACGCTGCGCCAACCACCGAGAACCTACCGCACGCCCAAATTGCCCCGTGCACGCTTAGGAAGATCACTGAGGTTCTCAGTGATGACCAAGAGCACAGAACTGAGCGTGGCCTGAGAGAGGGTTCGTAAGCGTGACAGGGGAACAGGTACAACACCAGAGTTACGTAACCCGTTCGAGTGTCATTTCGGACTTTACATTTAATCTGGCTGTAACCGACTCATTCGGCGATACCCTGAACGGGCGAACTTGCGCCTGAGAAACTTCCGGCTTATCAGCATCGCAATCAGGTAACGGCCCGACTACCGTGAGTCACTGACCTGGGCTTTCGCCGCGAGTGCCCGGTACTGTCCGCGCCGGGTCAGCGAGCCGTGCGGTGGCCGAGGCGGCGCCACCACGGCTTCGGGCGGGGTGGCGTCGACACGTCATCCGCCGGGCCGTCGGGCGGCTCCACGGCCGAGGACTCAGGCGTGGCCGGTGCAGCGCGGGCGGCACGCCACCGGGTCACCGTGTCGTCGGCATTCACGAGCGTGAGCGGCACCGAAGGGCCCACCGGCACCCGCATGCACTCCGCGACCCGGCGGTTCAGCTCGACCACCGCGTCGTGGACATCCCGCTCCGAGGCCAGGTCACGGACGGTCTCGTCGAGCCGCGCGATCTCCTTGCGCAGCTGCAGGGACGGCGGCAGCAGGGCGTCCGAGGACAGCCCCTCCCGGCTGATGTAGCGCCGCACCCACCAGAGCTCGTCGTCCGGCTCGTCCAACCCGGCGAGTGGCTTGCCCTTGCCGGGCAGGTTGTCGAAGTCCCCGCGTTCCTGGGCCTTGCGGATCTGCTCGTCGACCACCGACTCGAAGCGTGACAAGCGGTCATTCATAGCACCAGTATGCCAAGCCACGACCAGTGCGGCCGTCACTTTTCCAGAGGGTCAGTAATGGGGGTAGAGGTGTGCACACTCCTCGGTCGCCCACCATGCGAAGAGTTGCTGCAGAATGTGCCGGCTCGGAGTGACACTCCCCTCGGCGGCGGCATCCGAGACAGCGCTTTCGAGCTGCTGCGTCGGGTCGGTTCCTGTTTCCACGAGGATAGGGTGACCAGGTCGTGCAGACAGCGCGTCAACGTTCGATAGCCGGCTCCGCGCAGTATCTGCACCTCGCCGTCGACATCCATGGACGCGCTGGTCAGCCCTTGGGCAGGTGGCAGGACCCTTCGAAGATCGGACCGAGGATCACGGGCCGCCCGGGCGGGGGGTTGACCTCCGCGGTCGTCTCGCCGGTGAGCTGGTCCATACAGGCCTCGACCGCACTCTCCGAGCCGCCCTCGCCATCCACCCAGAGGTCCAGATGGTTACCACTCGAGGAGCTCGCCCCGGAGTCCTCGACAATGGCGTAGCGCCGCACCGAGGACAGATAGAACCGGGTGCCGGGGTCGAAGTTCGAATCGCTCGGCACGGCCACCGTGATCGGGTCGGCATAGCTGCCTCGGCCGCCCGCCGTCTTGTGCAGGATCGGGTTGCTCACCTCGGCCGAACCGGCCGGCGTGTTGTCGTGGAACGAATAGCCGGTCAGCTCGACCCGAACCTGCCGGCCGGCGGATTTGACCGGCGCCGCCTCGTCCCGTCCCGACGACCCCTCGGACTTCGCGGACGACTCCCCGGCCTTGGTCGACGGCTCCCCGGACTTCGCCGACCTGCTCGGTGTCGCCTTCGCGGCGCCCGACCCCGGTTTCGCCTCGGTGCCCTCGCCCGCCGCGGCCTTGCCGCCCTCGCCCTGTTTCGCGGCCGGATTCGGGCCCTTGGCCGCGGCCGGCGCATCCTTCGGCGGAGCGGACTCCCCCGGCACCGTCACACCGTCGGGCGGGGTGGCGCCGGCCGGTGGCGGGGTGGCGCCGGCCGGACCCGTTCCCACTGGTGGCGGCGCGCCTGGTGCGTTCGGATCGGCCGGTGGCACTGCGCCCGGCGCGTTCTGGTCGCCCTGGGTCGAGGCGGCATGGTCGGCGCCCTGGGCCGAGGTGGGGTCCACGGACGGCCCCCGACCGGTCAGTACCGCCACGGCCACCGACGCCCCGCCGACCGCGAGCACGGCGACGAGCGCGAGGATCAGGCGCCGCGACCGGGTCCGGGCGCGCTCGGCGGCCAGCCGGTTGGCGTGCCTGGCCGGTCCCGGGGTGCGGGGAGACACCAGCGTGGTCCCTTCTGGGCGGAGCGGGGAACGACGCCGGCCGGACCATTCGGCGGATCGAGCAGGGGAGCACCGAACGGCGGCCGGTCGCCGGCGCAATGGGGAGCTCACGCCGGCGGCCACAGATTAGACAGCCGCCCGCCGGGGGGACCGGTTTCTGAGAGGCCTCCGAACCGTGAGACGCCGGTCGGCGCATCCGGGACGTCGAGTTGCCAGGTGCTTGGGCCATTCGGCGCAACCGAATCCGCCGCCTGCGGCTCTGCCCGCTCAGCAAACGCCCCTGACCAGCGAGCGAGGCCACTCCGGCGGGCCCGTGGGTGGCGATCAAACGACCTGGACCGAGCCGTCGGCCCAGCGCACCCGGGTCAGGTCGGCGACGACGAGGTCGGCGCCGGACAGTGCGGCCGCCGGCGTTGTCGTGCTGACCGCGACGCAGAACGCCCCGGCCCGCTTGGCCGAGGTGACCCCCGCCGGCGAGTCCTCGAACACCACGGTGCGCCCGGGTTCGACGTCCAGCGCCCGGCAGCCGGCCAGGTAGCCCTCCGGCTCGGGCTTGCCGGCGCGCACGTCCTCCGCGGTGATCACGGGAGCTACCAGCGGGCGTACCCCCAGCGCGGTCAGCTCGGCATGCGCGTACTCCCGGGTGGCCGAGGTGACCACACCGACCGGCACCCCGCTACCGTGCACCGCGCGCAGCAGCTCGACGGCCCCGGGCACCGGCGCGGCGGGATCGGTGGCATAGGACATCGCCTCCGCGAGCAGGGCGTCCACCGAGTGGCGCGCGTCGAACAGCGCGCGGTTCTCCGCGAGCACCACCCGCCCCGGCCGCCCGGCGAACGAGGCCACCAGCTCGCGGTCCGGCCGCACCCCGTGTGCCTCGAACAGCCTGGTCCAGGCCGCCTGGCTGCGCCGCTCGGAGTCCACCAGCGTGCCGTCCAGGTCGAACAGCGCCGCCCGGAACACCCCGCCGCCGTTCGGCCGCGCCGCCGCCGCTCCCCGCGTCATCGCACCTTCAGTCGTGTCATGGCGTGGCGTGTCGTGTCGTGTCATGGCGTGTCCTGTCTAGGTCTGCCGTGTCAACGCACGGTCGACGGCGCTGGTTCCGGCGCGGGGCGGGGTGTGCCGGTGCCGGCCGCCGCTGTTGACGCCAGCACCACCAGCACCATGAACCCCATCAGTACCACGCCGAACGCTGGATGCCGCTGAGCACCTGGGGTACGAGCACCGCCGCCGACCCCCCCTGCACCACCCTGGCCAGCACCAACCAGCCCAACCCCGGTGCAAGGCCGGCCGCCAGCGAGGCCACCGTGAACCCGAGCACCCCGACCAGGAACATCCGCCGTTGACCGTGGATCGAGCCCAGCCTGGCCCCGGTGACCAGCAGCACGGCGAACGCCACCAGGTAGCCGGCGGCGATGAGGGCCACCTGCCCGGGCGGAGCGGCGAAGCCAGCCGCGACCGACGGCACCGCGATGTTCACGATCGCGTTGTCGACGCCCGCCATGAACTGTCCGGCCAGCAACACCGCCAGCATCCACCACCGCCGCGACCCCTGGTCGCCCTCTCGCCCGAGCAGGACACCGATCGTGCCGAGCGCCCGCGGCTGGATCTGGCGGATATCAGCCGTCGCGATCGCGTCCGCCGCACGCCGAGATCGTCACCATGGCCGTTCCCGGCCCTCCGCACAGCGCGGAGTCGATCGCGGCTCGCGCTCCT
>DATAYB010000375.1:0-2406 GCA_036272795.1 Pseudonocardia sp. | reverse complement strand
CTGGCTCGTCCGGTCGAACGCCACGACCGTCATGCCCCGCCGCAGGTAGGGCTGCACGTGGGCGATCGAGGGCAGCGACGAGCAGAGCAGCACGCTGGTGATGCCGTCCGCCCAGAGCTCCTCCAGGTACTCCGTCTCGCGGGCCGGGTCACGGTCGCTGTTGCACAGCAGCACCCGGAAGCCGGACTGCATCGCGACCGACTCGACGAGGTGCGTGAACCTGCCCCAGAACGGGTTGGCCACCGACGGCACGACCAGCCCGATGAGCTGGATCCGCCCGGTGCGCAACTGCCGGGCCGCCCGGTTGGGCCGGTAGCCGAGGCGCTCGATGGCCTGCTCGACCCGCAGCTTGGTGGCCGGCAGCATCCGACTGTCCCGGCCGTTCAGCACGTTGGACACGGTGCTCGGCGAGACCTGGGCGGCCCTAGCGACCTCTTGGATCGTCACCACCACCGGTAAAACGATACACCGAAGCGTCGCAGGAGCCGGCCGTCAGATCAGGTACGTCTCCAGCGTCTCCGGCACGAACAGCTCCTCCGGGCGCAGCCTGCGCCGCGTCAGTCCCTGCTCGTGGGCGTAGCGGAGGAAGACCTCCAGTGTCGTCCGGTTGTGCGGCAGACCGTATGGCCAGTAGTCGTTGCCGAGCAGCCGGCGGGTGCGTTCCACCTCGTCGTAGAGCCACGGCAGCATGTACCGGTTCGCCGCCGTCTCCCCCATTCGATCTTCGGTGACACGTTTGGCCTGCTCGAAGGCGGTATACAGCGAGCGCGCGAGCCACGGCCGCCGCTCGTAGACCTCCCGGCGGAGCACCACCACATGCATGATCGGGAAGATGCCGGTCTCGGCGGCGTACTGCTCCTCGGCGGCCCTCGGGTCGGCGAACAGCCGGCGCACCTCGGGCCGGCCGTCGATCATCGGGCGCGGCGTGCGTGGTGCGTAGAGTGCGTCGATCTCCCCGGTCACGAGCATCTGGGCCAGCGTGCGGTCGGGGCCGATCGGCGCGATGTCGATCTCCGGGGGCAGCTGCAGGACCTGCTTCTCGACGCGGCCGGGCTGGTGCAGGCCGCCGGTCCGGTAGCGCACCGAGGCCACCGGCACCTCGTAGTGGTCGGCCAGGATGCCGCGGATCCAGACCACGGCGGTGAGCTGGTACTCCGGCACGCCGACGACCCGTCCGACCAGGTCGGCCGGCTTCTCGATGCCGCTGCCGGTGTGGATGTAGATGCCGTTGTGCCGGAACGCCCGCGACGGGAACACCGGGATCGCCACGAACGGCCCGCCGTCCGCGCCGGCGAGGGCCGTGACGTACGACGACAGCGACATCTCCGCCGCCTCGAACTCCCGGTGCCGCAGCATCCGGAAGAACGTCTCCTCCACCGGCAGGCAGAGGTAGGTCAGGTCCACGCCCTCGGGCCGGACCGACCCGTCGGCGAGCGCCTGGGTGCGGTCGTAGTCCCAGCAGGCGAGGGTCAGGGGTACCCGGCTCATGCAACTCCTTCGGTGAGCGGCGTGGAACTCGGCTCGTCGCGGGTGGGCCGGAGGGTGACCGCCGCGACCCCGCCGACCAGGCAGACCGCGCCGAGCAGCCCGAACACGCCGACGACACCCCAGGCGGCCGCGACCAGGGTGGCTACGACCAGCGGGCCGACGAACGAGCCGACGCGGCCGATGCCGAGGGCCCAGCCGACGCCGGTGGACCGGATCGCCGCCGGGTAGGCCACCGCGGCGAGCCCGATCACGCCGGAGCTGGCGCAGCCGAGGCCCAGCCCGATCAGCACCTGCAGGCCGGCCACCGCCGTGAGCGACGGCGCGGCCAGCCCGATGCCCGCCACCCCGGCCGCGGCCAGCGCGAACGCCACCGGCAGCACGCGGCGCGCACCCAAGCGGGTGATCAGCCAGCCACCGGCGGCCGTGGCGAGCACGCTGCCGCCGTTGAACATCGCGAGCGCCACCGCCGTGCGCGCGACCGGCACGCCGACCGGGGCGAGCAAGCTGGGCGTCCACGACGAGTTGACCACGAGCACGCCGAACGCGACGAATGACGCCACCCACAGCGCCGCGGTCCCGGCCCGACGTCCCGGGGCGAACAGGTGCCGCACCGGCGCGCGATCGGCACGTTCGGCCACGCCGGTGAACTGGGTGGCGGGGCCGACGGTCAGCTCCGGCGCGACCCGGGCGAGCGCGCGCGCGATCCGCTCGACCGGCACGCGGCGGGCCACCAGGAAGATCGGCGACTCGGGCAGCACCGCGGCGATCAGCACGGCAGTGACCAGGGGCGCCACCCCGCCGACCACAAAAAGCGCCTGCCAGCCGGTGGTCGGGATCAGCCGGCTGCCCAGCAGGCCGGCGAGCACCCCACCGAGCGGGAAGCCGGCGAAGAGCAGGCCGGCGACGGTCGCACGTCGT
>DATAYB010000374.1:0-7529 GCA_036272795.1 Pseudonocardia sp. | reverse complement strand
GGACTGGCGGGGGAGCTGGACGCGACCGGCGGCTCCGGGGACGTGGACCGGGCGCGCGACGCACCGACGACGCCGACCGAGCGGCGGCTGGCGCGCGCCTGGGCGACGGTGCTCGGCGTGCCGGCGCAGGAGATCGGCCGGCGCGACCACTTCTTCGACCGAGGTGGCTCGTCCCTGTCGGCCGTGAAACTGGCGATCGCGCTGAACCGCGCGGTCACGCCGAAGGAGATCACCCGGCACCCGGTGCTGGCCGAGCTGGCGGGCCTGGTGGACGGCGGCGTGGCGTCCGACCGATCGAAGGGAACGGTGTGATGTCCCCATCCCTGGACGCACTGCTCGACCCTCGGCCGCGGCCCGGCACGCCGCCGATCGTCTCCGCCGAGCCCGCCGGTGACGCGAGCGGCTGGCTGGCCGGGCACCGGGATGCGCTGCGCGGCGCGGTCACCCGGTACGGGTCTGTGCTGGTCCGAGGCCTCGCGCTGGCGGACGTGGCCGGGGTGGCCTCGGTGGCCGCGCGGCTCGGCGGCCTGATGGCCGAGCACGAGGCCTTCGCGCCGCGCACCCCGTACCCGGGCGGGGTGTACTCGTCCACGACATGGCCGGCGAACCAGCCGATGTGCATGCACCACGAGCTGAGCTACGCCCACGAGTTCCCGGCCCTGATGCTGTTCGCCTGCCTGACCGCTCCCACCGAGGGCGGGGCGACCGGGGTGGCCGATGCGTCGGCCGTGCTCGAGGCGCTGCCTCCCGCGCTGGTCGAGCGGTTCGAGCGGGAGGGCTGGGTGCTCACCCGCGGCTACAACGAGGAGGTCGGCGCATCCTGGGCGGACAGCTTCGGCACCGACGAAGGTGCCACCGGCAGGGCGGCCGTGGAACGCTACTGCCACGCCAACGGCATCGTGTTCGAGTGGCAGCCCGACGGTGGCCTGCGCACCCGGCAGCGCCGCCGCGCCGTCGTGCGCCACCCGGTCACCGGTCGGCGGTGCTGGTTCAACCAGGTCGCCTTCCTCAACGAGTGGACCCTCGACGCCGACGTGCGCGAGTACCTCATCGATGACTACGGCCCGGACGGGCTGCCGTTCAACACCCGCTTCGGCAACGGCGACCCGATCGACGCGCGGACCGTGGCGCTGATCGACGAGGTCTATCAGGCCCACACTCTGCGTGAGCCGTGGCAGGCCGGTGACCTGCTGCTCGTCGACAACATCGGCACCGCGCACAGCCGCGAGGCGTTCACCGGCCCGCGCGAGGTGCTGGTCGGCATGATCGACCCGGTCCGGCTGGACGGCCGATGAACAGCCCGCCGGAACAGCGCGCGGTGGCGGTGCCGCCGTTCGCGGTGATCTCCGGTGCACAGGTGCAGCGGGCGCTGGCCGGGAACGAGAAGCAGCTGGTGGAGCTGGTCGAGCAGACCTACCTCGTGCACGGCGAAGGCGACTCGGTGAACCCGCCGTCCTACTTCCTGCGCTTCCCGGACCGCCCGACCTCGCGGATCATCGCGCTGCCCGCCTCGATCGGCGGCCGGACCCGGGTGGACGGCCTCAAGTGGATCTCCAGCTTCCCCGGCAACGTGGCGGCGGGCTTCCCACGGGCGTCCGCGGTGCTGATCCTCAACGACCACGACACCGGCTACCCGTTCGCCTGCCTGGAGAGCTCCATCATCTCCGCCACCCGGACGGCCGCGTCGGCCGCGCTGGCCGCCGACCGGCTCAGCCAGGGTCGGCCGAGGCCGACCAGGGTCGGGTTCGTCGGGACCGGACTGATCGCCCGCTACCTCCACACGTTCCTGGCCGGCACCGGCTGGTCGTTCGACGAGATCGGCGTGCACGACCTGGCCACCGACAGCGCGACCGGCTTCGCCGACTACCTGCGGCGCTCCGGCACGACCGGACGCATCACCGTGCACGACGACGCGCAGCGGCTGATCCGGGGGAGCGACCTGGTCGTCTTCGCCACCGTGGCCGGGCGGCCGCACGTGCACGACGTGGGCTGGTTCGGGCACAACCCCCTGGTGCTGCACGTGTCCCTGCGCGACCTAGCGCCGGAGATCGTGCTGGCCAGCTGCAACATCGTCGACGACGTCGAGCACTGCCTCAAGGCCGACACCTCCCCGCACCTGGCCGAGCAGCGCACCGGCAACCGGGACTTCGTGGCAGGCACGCTGGCCGACGTGATCGCCGGGCGCGTGGCTGTGCCGTCCGACCGGCCCGTTGTCTTCTCGCCGTTCGGGCTCGGCGTGCTCGATCTCGCGGTGGGCAAGTACGTCTACGACCAGGTGCTCCGCTCCGGCGAGCTGCACGTGGTCGACGGCTTCTTCCACGAGCTGAGCCGGTACGGATGAGCGGCGCGACGCGGTGAGGTGCGACGCGGTGCGCGTGCGCAGGGGCAACGCAGGGAAGACGAGGGAGCGACAGTGCCAGTCATAGCCACTCCGGATGCCTTCAACCAGGAGGATCTGTTCGTCGACCTGCGGTCCGTCGTCGGACGTGCACTGTTCCTGAAGTGCGAGGGCTTCAACTTCGCCGGCTCGATCAAGCTCAAGGCAGCCGCCGCGATGGTGGCCGCCGCCGAGCGTGAGGGGCGGCTGCGGCCCGGGTCGATCCTGATCGAGTCCTCCTCCGGGAACCTCGGCGTGGCGCTGAGCGTGATCGCGGCGAGCCGGGGTTACCGCTTCCTGTGCGTGACCGACTCCCGCTGCAACCTCTCCAGCCGGCAGCTGATGGAGGCGCTGGGCAGCTCGGTCCACGTCATCGCGGAGCCCGACGCGACAGGCGGATACCTGGCGGCACGGATCGAGTACGTGCGCGAACTGTGCGCCGAGGACGAGCGCTACGTGTGGCTCAACCAGTACGAGAACGCGGCCAACTGGGAGGCGCACTACCTCACCACCGCGCCGGCCATCGCCCGGCAGTTCCCCATGCTGGACGTGCTGTTCGTCGGCGCCGGCACCACCGGGACGCTGATGGGCTGCGCACGGTACTTCCGGGCGCACCACCCGTCGGTGCGGATCGTGGCGGTGGACAGCGTCGGGTCGGTGACCTTCGGTGGCCGGCCCGGCCCGAGGATGATCCCCGGCCTCGGCACCAGCGTGCGACCGCCGTTGCTGGACGAGGCCTACGTCGACGACGTGGTGTGCGTCGAGGAGACCGACACGGTGCGGGCCTGCCACGACCTCGCCCGGCGCGGGTTCCTCTTCGGCGGCTCGACCGGCACGGCGGTCAGCGGCGCGGCGAGCTGGCTGGCCGAGCACGACGCGGGCGGGCTCACCGCGGTCGTCATCGCCCCCGACCTCGGCGAGCGCTACCTCGACACCGTCTACCAGAGGAACTGGCTCTACGGGGTGTACGGCCACGACGTGCTGGGCCCCGACCGCAACACCGCCGACCTCAGCACCGCCGATCTCAGCACCGACGATCTCAGCAGCGACGATCTCAGCAGGCGGTCGGCCTGAGCTCAGGAGGCTCGCCATGGCTCGTTCCCGCCGCGACGCGGCAAAGCCGGTTCCGCCCGGTGATCTGTCGGGCTTGATCCCGAGGCCCAGAGGCCCGTCGGAGGACTCGCGGCCGCCCTCGGCGGGGGAGCCAGGCGATCCACCGGGAGTTGACCTGGACCACGTCATCTCCGAGCTCACCCGGGTCCTGGTTCGGACCTGCTGTCACGGGGCATGGCAGGAGAACGCCTACTTCCTGCTCTCCACCGAGGGCGGGCACACATACCGAGTGGGGTTCGGGGACCCGGTCGCCACCGAGCTGGTCCGGCGGCTGCACACCCTGCCGACCTTCGACTCCGACCTGCTGTTCGGCCTCATCGGCTGCCACGCCGAGGAGCTCATCGTGGTCTGGCAACGGGAGTGAGCACCCCTCAGCGCACGATGTCCAGCTCGTCGAAGGTGTGGTCACGCCAGATCTCGCGTGACGTTTCCTCGGGGTAGGCAGCGGTGGTGCCGGGTGTGGTGTCGTAGAGCCGGGTGAGCCGGTCGCGGGTGTCGAACCGTGCCCAGCCGGGGTCGCCCGTGGCGGCGAAGGCGCGCCACGCGGCGCGGATTTCGGTCGAGAGCGCCCACGCCTCCTCGCCGGGTTCGGCACCGAGGAGCAAGCCGCTGCGCGGGCCGCCGCGCAGGTTGCCGAACGTGAGCAGGGTGTCGAGGCCGTGGGCGGCGCCGAGCGGGCTGGGGCCCCACCGGAGCTCGAACAACCGGGTGGGCCCGCCCGCGTCGGCGTGCGCTTCGGCGAGCTTCAGGCTGGGCATCCGGAACATCGCGTCGGACAGGATCAGCTCGTGCAGCAGGCCCGGCCCGGCATCGGGGTAGCCGGCCCGGTAGGCGTGCCCGCCGTCGGCGCCGGGGGCGAACGCCCGCAGCGTCGTGGCCGCCTGCTCCTCGGTGATGACGGCGGCCGGTCCGCCGGTGAAAAGCCGGTACTCGTCACGGGTGTGCCCGACGATCAGGTCGACGTGCCGGCCCACGCCCTCGGTCAGTGCCCGCCACGGGGTACGGGGCAGCACCTCGCCGTCCACTACCGGGGAGAACGGCGTGATGGTGAGTGCCACCTGGCCCCACCGGTCGAGGAACTGGGGGAGCTTGCGTGCGACCGAGTCACCGGCCTTGAGCAGCTCCAAGGGCGGGACGGCGGCCAGGTCGGCGACGGTGGCGCGCAGGCCGAGCTCGGCGGCCATGCTGGCGGAGATGTCAGCGGCCAGCGCGGGGGAGAAGAACGTGCCGGGCACGCTCTGCGCGACGGCGCGCCGGAACAGGCCACTCGCGGTCGGCATGGCCAGCAGCGCGGCGACGGACCCGGCACCCGCTGACTGGCCGAAGACCGTGACGTTGCCCGGGTCGCCGCCGAAGCCGGTGATGTTGTCGTGCACCCACTGCAGTGCGGCGACCTGGTCGAGCAGTCCCCGGTTGTCGGGCGCCCTTTCGATGTGGGCGAAGCCTTCCATGCCGACGCGGTAGTTCAGGGTGACCAGCACGACGCCCTCGCCTGCGAGGGTGGTGCCGTCGAACCGGGGATCGGCGGAGCGCCCCACCAGGTACGCGCCGCCGTAGATCCACACCATCACGGGTAGCCCGCCCGCGCCCGGATCGGGTGTCCAGATGTTGACCGTCAGCCAGTCCTCGGACGTCCCGGGCACGTTGGGCGAGGGCTCGCCGGGAGACAGCAGCGCCTCCGCCTGCGGGGGTGGCGGGCCGAACTCGACGGCCTCCCGGACGCCCGCCCAGCTCGCCGGCGGCTGGGGCGCGGCGAAGCGGTGCCGGCCGACGGGTGGCTGGGCGAACGGGATGCCTCGGAACACCGCGACCCCGCCGGGCCCGGTGCCGCCTCGGACGGTTCCTTGCGTGGTGCGGACTTCGGGGGCCGGGCTCACGGCTGATCTCCCTGCTCGCGGGTACCGGTTCTGATACCTAGTAGTACTATGCATCGTACTTCTAGGGTGGAACGGGGTGAAGTCTCATGAAGGTCACCAAGGACCTGGTGGCCGCGTCGGCTACGCCGATGGTGCTTGGCATCCTGGCCGAGGAGGCGAGCTACGGCTACGCCATCCTCCGGCGGATCAACGAGCTCTCCGGTGGCGAGCTGGACTGGACCGAGGGGCTGCTCTACCCGCTGCTGCACCGGCTCGAGCGCCTCGGCCACGTGGAGTCGAGCTGGCAGGCGGTCGTGGGGGAGCGGCGGCGCAAGTACTACCGCATCACCGACAAGGGCCTGGCCGAGCTCGCCGAGCAGCGCCGCCAGTGGGACACGGTCGTCGGCGCGCTCAAGGAGATCTGGCACGGCGCAGGCGAGATCAGGTCGTTGCGAATGACTCCGCTGCAGGGACAGGCATGACGGCGCTGGGCGGGCCGGGGGAGCTGGAGGCGCAGTTCGCGCAGTGGCGGCACTACCTGCAGCGCCGCCGGGAGCTGCGGCAGGCCGACGCCGACGAGCTCGAGGACCATCTCCGTGGCTCCGTCGACGAGCTCGTTGCGGCCGGCCTGCGCGCGGACGAGGCGTTCCTGGTCGCGGTGAAACGGATGGGGAGCCTGGACGAGCTGTCCCGCGAGTTCGCCCGCGAGCACTCCGAACGGCTGTGGAAGCAGCTGGTGCTGACCGGGGACAGCGACAGCGCGGCGGCGCGGACGCGGTCGCGGCGTGTGCTGCTCGTCATGGTCGGCTGCGCGGTCGGCGCGGCGGTGTCGATCAAGGTGCCGGAGCTGTTCGGTGCTCGGCTGGCGGAGAACGGCTCGTTCTACGGGCCGAACCTCGGCGTGCTGGCGCTGCCGTGGCTGGCGGGCTTCCTCGCGTGGCGCCGGCAGGCCCGACCCGTGCTGATCGGGGTACTGGCGGCGCTGTTCGCGCTCGGCGCCGTGGCGGCCAACGCCTACCGCCTCGCCGACGCGTCGCAGTCGCTGGTCATCACGAGCATCCATCTGCCCATCGCACTGTGGCTCGTGGTGGGCCTTGCCTACGTGGCCGACGACTGGCGCTCGTCGCGTCGGCGGATGGACTTCATCCGCTTCACCGGCGAGTGGTTCATCTACTTCGTCCTCATCGCCCTCGGTGGCGGGGTGCTCACCGGGTTCGTGTTCGGCACCTTCCAGGCCATCGGGATCGACCCGGAGAAGTTCATCACGCTCTGGCTGCTGCCCTGCGGTGCCGTGGCCGCGACCGTCGTGGCCGGGTGGCTCGTCGAGGCCAAGCAGGGCGTCGTCGAGAACATCGCCCCGGTGCTGACGCGGTTGTTCACGCCACTGTTCACGGCGGTCCTGGTCGCGTTCCTCGTCGCCATCGGCTGGACCAGTGCCGGCATCGACGTCGAGCGCCAGGCACTGATCCTGTTCGACCTCCTGCTGGTCGTGGTGCTGGGGCTGCTGCTCTACTCGATCTCGGCGCGCGATCCGCTGGACCCGCCCGGCCTGTTCGACAAGCTGCAGCTCGCCCTCGTGGTCAGCGCGTTGGCCATCGACGTGCTGGTGCTGGTGGAGATCACCGGGCGTATCACCGAGTTCGGCGGCACACCCAACCGGACCGCGGCGCTCGGCGAGAATGTCATCCTGCTCGCCAACCTCGCCTGCTCGGCGTGGCTGCTGCTCCGGTTCCTCCGCCGCCGAGGGTCGTTCGCGGTACTCGAGCGCTGGCAGACCGGCTACCTGCCCGTGTACGCGGCGTGGGCCTGGATCGTGGTGCTGGCCCTCCCGCCGCTGTTCCACTACGTCGGAGGTCCGATCGACCGTGAGTGGCGTGTGGGGCTACAGCCCCACTCGCCACTCACGGGGTCATACGATCGCCGCGTGTTGAACCCGATCCACCTGCACACGCTGCGGGTCTGCGTGCGTACGGGGTCGTTCGCGGAGGCGGCGAGGGAGCTCGGATACACGTCGTCGGCGGTGTCGCAGCAGATGTTCCAGTTGGAGCGGTCGGTCGGGGCGCCGCTGTTCGAGCGGTCCGCGCGCAGCGTGCGGCCGACCGCGGTGGCCGAGCGGCTCGCCGAGCGCAGCGGCGCCGCGCTGGGCGCGCTGAGCACCCTGGAACGCGAGGCGCGCGCCATGG
>DATAYB010000373.1:0-16054 GCA_036272795.1 Pseudonocardia sp. | reverse complement strand
GTTGGTCAGCCGGTGCGCGTCGGCGTAGCTGAACGTGTGGCCTAGGAAGTGCAGGAACGGGCGGTCGCCGATCCGGGCGGCCTTGTCGGCCAGGATGTGCCCGATCGTCCGCTCCGCCAACGGGTAGTCGTGCACCTCGTGGGCCCGCGCGCTCACCCCGCCACCGGGCCGATCACCACACCGATCACGGTGTCCAGCACCGCCGGGTCCTCCATCGCGCTGGTGTCACCGGTCGGGCGCCCGTGCACCACGACGTCGCGCAGCAGCCGGCGCATCAGCTTGCCGGTGCGGGTCTTCGGCATCACCGGCGTCAGGTAGACCGCCGCGAGCCGCGCATAGCCACCCAGCTCGGCTACCACACGTCCGGCCAGCTCCGCGCCCACCGTCTCGGGGTCGGCGCCGTCGAGCAGCGTCACGAACGCGACCGGCACGGTGCCCTTCGTGTCGTCCGGGATGCCGACCACGGCCGCCTCGACCACAGCGGGGTGCGCGGTGACCGCCGCCTCGATCTCCATCGTCGAGATCCGGTGCGCGGCCACGTTGATCACGTCGTCGGCGCGGCCGAGCACCCACAGGTGGCCGTCGTGGTCGCGCACGGCCTCGTCGTTCGTGGCGTAGCGCCCCGCGAACCGGCCGAAGTACGTCGCCAGGTACCGCTCGTGGTCGTCCCACACCGTGCGGGCCAGCGTGGGAAACGGGCTGGTCAGCACCAGGTTTCCGGTCACCCCAGGCGGCACGGGCACCCCGTCCTCGTCCACGATCTCGTAGGTGTGGCCGGGCACCGTGGTACCGACCGAGCCCGGCTTGATCGGCTCCACCCCGTACACCGGGTAGCTCCACGTCGAGCCGGTCTCGGTCTGGCCGTAGGCGTTCACGATCGGTACGTCGAACGTCGTGCTCGCCCAGCCGAAGGTGTCCACGTCGAACGGCTCACCCTGCGCGGTGACCATCTTCAACGCCGGCAGCGGGTGCGCGGCGGCCAGCCCGTCGCCGAACTTGCGCAGCATCCGCAGCAGCGTCGGCGCGGCCAGCACCTTCGTCACCCGGTGCCGCTCGCAGATCTCGTAGAACCGGGCGGTGGACGGCGTGTCCAGCGCGCCCTCGTAGCAGGCGATCGTCATGCCGCACGCCAGCCCGCCGACCACGGCCTGGATCGGGAACGTCAGCCAGCCCACGTCCGCGGCCACCCAGTACACGTCGCCCGGCTCGTGGCCGACCTGCCAGTGCGCGTTCGCCCACGCGCCGAGCAGGAAGCCACCGACGCTGTGCACTACGCCCTTCGGACGCGACTCCGTACCGCTCGTGAAGATCAGGAACGACGGCTCGTTGGGGTCCAGCGGTAGGCACGGGGTACCGCCGAGGCCGGCGGCGAGGACGTCCCGGTAGGCGTGCTCACCGTCGCGCAGCGCGGTGCCGGTGCCCGTGCGGTCCACGACGACCGTGGCGCGCAGGTCCGGGGTGCCGGCGCGCGCGGTGCGCAGCGTGTCCAGCAGCTCGATGCGCTTGCCCCGCCGGTAGACCGCGTCGGCGACCACAACAACCGAGGCGCGGGACGCGGTCAGTCGCGCCGCCACCGCCACCGCCCCGAACCCCGCGAAGAGCACGGTGTAGATCGCGCCGATCCGGTTGCACGCTTGGATCGCGGTGAACGCCTCGACGAGGTTCGGCAGGTAGATCGCCACCACGTCACCCCGGCGCACGCCGAGCGACAGCAGCCCGGCGGCCAGTGCGGAGGTCTCGGCGGCCAGCTCGGCGTAGCTGCAGGTCCGGGTGTCGCCGGGCTCGCCCTCCCAGACCACGGCGGCCCGGTCCGCGGTCGCCGGTTCCTCCGCCCACCGGTCCAGGCAGTTGTCCGCCACGTTCAGCCGGCCGCCCTCGAACCAGCGCATGTCGGCCAGCCCGCCGGTGCGGACCGTGTGCCACGGCGCGGACCAGCGCTGCTGGCCGGCCACCCAGGTCCAGTAGTCGTCGGGCGCCAGCTCGCGGGCCGCGCGCAGCGCCTCGACCCGCTCGGGCACCAGCCACTCCGGCCGCAACGGCGTGGGCGGCGGCTCGATCAGCTGGGCCAGGCTGTCGGACATCGTCGTCCTCTCCCTGCTCTCTTCTCTGACATCTGGCTCGCTCGGGACAGGACCGTTCAGACCGGGCTGATCAGGTGATGGCGCCGGCCGGGTTGGCGGGACCAGCGGTCGGCGTCCACCAACCGGGCGGCCAGCTCGGCGCGCAGCCGGTCGGGCTCGACCACCGCGTCCACGACCAGGTCACTCGCCATCCGCAGCAGGTTGATGTCGGCGCGCTGCTCGACGGTGCGCGCCGCCACGAACGCGGCCCGCTCCGCCTCGTCCTCGATGGCCGCGATCTTGTTCGCGTACACGGCGTTGACCGAGGCCTCCGCCGCCATCGGCCCGATCGTCGCCGTCGGCAGGGCCAGCGTGGCGCGCGGCTCGAACCCCGGCGCGCACATCGCATAGAACCCGGCCGCGTACGCCTTGCGCAGCACCACCGAGTACTTCGGCACCTCCGCCGAGGCCATCGCGGCGATCATCTTGGCTCCGTGGCGGATGATGCCGTGGCGCTCCACCTCGACGCCGACCATGAAGCCCGGGACGTCCTGCAGGAAGACCAGCGGGATGTTGAACGCGTCGCAGAGTGAGATGAACCGGGCCGCCTTGTCCGCCGAGTCCACGAAGATCGCGCCGCTGCGTACCTTCGGCTGGTTGGCCACGATGCCGATGACCCGCCCGTCCAGCCGCGCCAGCCCGGTGACCAGCTCCTGCGCCCACCGGGCTTTGATCTCGAAGAACGTGCCGCCGTCGACGAGTCGGTCCACCACCTCGCGCACGTCGTAGCCGATGTTGGGGTCGGTGGGCACCAGGCCGTCCGGCCACTCCGGCCTCTCGGGCGGTGCGGGCGTGACCCGGGCCGGCGGCGCGCGGAAGTCGTCCGGCAGGTAGGACAGCAGCAGGCGGGCGGCGGCGACGGCCTCCCAGTCCTCGTCGAACACCTCGTCCCCGCAGCCGGACACCTCGGCGTGCATCATCGCGCCGCCCATCGCCTCCAGCGTGGTGCGCTCGCCGGTCACCTTCTCCGCCACCCGGGGGCTCGCCAGGTACATCGAAGCGTTGCCGTTGACCATGCCGACCCAGTCGCAGAACGCCGGCATGTACGCCCCGCCTGCCGCGCTCGGACCGTGCAGGCAGCACAGCTGCGGCACCCGCCCTGACAGCCTGACCTGCAGGTTGAAGATCGCCGACGCGCCGCGGCGGCCGGGGAAGAAGCCCATCTGGTCGGTCAGCCGGCCGCCCGCGGAGTCGACGAGGTACACCACCGGCAGCAGGTCACGGTCCGCGCGCTCCAGGATCCGGATCTGCTTCTCGCACGTCAGCTCGCCCCACGACCCGGCCTTCACGGTGAAGTCGTGCGCGATCACCGCGACCGGCCGCCCCTCCACCCTCCCGACTCCGGTGATCACCCCGTCTGCCGGCAGCGCGGCGCCCTCGGCTGCGGTGGCCAGCAGCCCGTCCTCCACGAACGTGCCGGGGTCGAACAGCACCGCGAGCCGGTCACGCACCGGCAGCTTGTCCGGCCAGCGCGCGGGGTCGCCGCCAGCGCGGGCCCGCTCGGTCGCCCGTTCGACGTCCTCGATGCCGGGCGCCCCGTTCGTACTGATCGCCTCCGTGCTCACGCATTCCCCCTGGTCACGACCCGTGAGTGGTATTGGTCGCTGGTAGCGACCAATACCACTCACGGAGTCTGAGCTGCGTAAACGGCAGGTCACGCCATGCTCCGAGTCAGTATCTCGAGCTGGATCTCGTCGGTGCCACCGCCGATGCGCAGGATGCGGGCGTCCCGGTAGTGGCGGGCGACGGCCGACTCCTCGACGAAGCCCGCGCCGCCGAACAGCTGCACGGCGTCGTCCACGATCCGGTTCGCCGAGATGGCCGCGAAGTACTTGGCGCGCGCCACCGAGCGGGCGGCGTCCGGGTGGCCGGCACCGAGGCGGGCCGCCGCCTGGTAGGTGATCAGACGGGCGGCCGCGAGGTCCACCTCCATGGCGGCGAGCCGGTGCCGGACCGTCTGCAGGTGCGTCAGCGGCTCGCCGAACGCCTCACGCTGGCCGGCGTACTCACGCGCCAGGTCGAGGCACTCGGCGGCGTGCCCGATGCCCATGGCGGCCAACGCGATGCGCTCCAGCTGGAACCCGTCCATGATCTGGTAGAAGCCGCGGTTCTCGGCGCCGAGCAGCGCGTCGGCCGGCAGCGCCACGTCGTCCAGCAGCACCTCGCGGGTGTCCGACGAGTGCCAGCCCATCTTCGGCAGCGGGTTGCCGAGGCTCAGCCCCGGTGTACCCCGCTCGACGAGGAACAGGCTCAGCCCGCCCCTGCCGGCGTCCCCGGTGCGGGCGGCGACCACGAGCACGTCGGCCAGCCCCGCGTTGGTGATGAACATCTTGCGCCCGTTCAGCAGCCAGCCGTCGTCCGTGCGGCGGGCGGACGTGGTCACCCGGGCGACGTCGGAGCCGGTGCCCGGTTCGGTCACCGCGATCGCGGCCACCGCCTCGCCGGCCGCCAGCGCGGCGCACCACCGCTCGCGCTGCGCGGGCGACCCGTGCCGGACCAGGTGCGGGCCGGCCATGTAGGCACTGACCAGCGCGGTCACGGCGATGCCGCCGCTGGCGCGGGCCAGCTCCTCGGCGAGCAGGGCGACCGCGAGCGGCCCCGCGTCGGCGCCGCCGGACTCCTCCGGGGTGACCAGCCCGAGCAACCCGGCCGTCCCGAGCGGCTTCCAGAGCTCGGCGGGGAACTCCCCGGCCGCCTCGGCACCGGGCACCAGCGGGCGGACCTGTCGGTCGGTGAACGCGCGGGCGCTGGTCTGGAAGTCCCGGTGCACCTGGTCGAGCTCCCAGCTCATCAAGTCTCCTCGCTCGCCGGCAAAGTTTCCGACCGACCGGACGGTCGGGACCAGTACAGTCGGACCCCGCGGACGGTGTCAAGTACCGTCCGTGCGGTCCTGGTGGGGAGGTGCGCATGACCGAGACGGCACTCAGCCGGGCGGACCTGCAGCGCGCCCGGGTCACCTCGGTCTCGGCGGAGATCTTCAGCAGGCGCGGTTTCCGCGCCACGTCGATGAACGAGATCGCGGCCGCCGTCGGGCTGTCCAAGCCGACGCTCTACCACTACTTCCGCAGCAAGGAGGAGCTCCTCGTCCGGATCTACTCCGACGTGCTGGACGAGAGCCTTGCGCTGGGCCAGCGCACGGTCGCGGCCGCGCCCACCCCGCTGGACGCGGTCCGCGACCTGATCACCTCGCGGGTGGTCTACACGTGCGAGCACCAGGCGCTGCTCAAGGTGTGCTTCGAGGAGGAGCACGAGCTGCCGCCGGAGCTCGCCGAGCAGGTGCTGCGCCGGCGCAGGGCGTTCGAGCAGTTCTTCGTCGCCGCGCTGGGCCGCCACCTCGCCGAGCACCCGGAGGTCCGCCTGCCGATGGCGCCGAAGGTGTACGTCAACATGTGCCTCGGCGCCGTCAACTGGTGCTACAAGTGGTACCGCCCCGGCGGCGCGAACACCCCCACCGAGCTCGGCCGGCAGATGGCGGCGACGCTCACCGCCGCCCTCACCGCCTGAGCGGGCGCCGCCGCAGTTTGCGCATTGGGCTACCGGCGGGCGCTCGGGCGCGGTTAGCGTCTGGACCACCCACTGAAGAACCGCGCCCAGGAGGCCGACCATGCCGGTGCCCCCACCCGATCTCGATGCGCTGCGGAAGGTCGCCGACGGTTACCAGCTCGGCCTGTCCAGCGAGGAGGTGGAGGCGTACCAGCCGTTCGTCGCCGGCCTGCTCGCGTCGTGGGACGTGGTTGAGCAGCTCTACGCCGAGACGGCGCCGAAGGCTCCGGAGCGCGCCTGGCAGCGCCCCGCGGACGCGGACAACCCGTACAACGCCTGGTACGTCACCACCGAGCTGGCCGGCGCTCCGGAGGGTCCGCTCGCCGGCCGCACGGTCGCCATCAAGGACAACATCACGGTCGCCGGCCTGCCCATGATGAACGGCTCGAAGACCGTCGAGGGCTTCGTGCCGACGCGGGACGCAACCGTGGTCAGCCGGGTGCTCGCGGCCGGTGCGACGATCACCGGCAAGGCCGTCTGCGAGGACCTCTGCTTCTCCGGCGGCTCGCACACCTCGCGGACCGGCCCGGTGCGCAACCCGTGGGACGAGACCCGCACCACCGGCGGCTCGTCGACCGGCAACGGCGCGCTGCTGGCCGCCGGGCTCGTCGACCTGGCCATCGGCGGTGACCAGGGCGGCTCGGTACGCATGCCGGCGGCCTTCAGCGGCATCGTCGGCCACAAGCCCACCCACGGCCTGGTGCCCTACACCGGGGCGTTCCCGATCGAGCAGACCATCGACCACCTCGGCCCGATGGCCCGCACGGTGGCCGACACCGCGCTGCTGCTGTCCGTGCTGGCCGGCCGCGACGGCAACGACCCCCGCCAGCCGGTCGACCTGACCGTGCCGGACTACGTCGCCGCGCTCGCCGAGGGTGCCGAGGGGCTGCGGGTCGGCGTGGTCACCGAGGGCTTCGGCCGGGAGAACTCCGAGCCGGGCGTGGACGCGACGGTCCGCGCCGCGCTCGACACCCTGCGCGGTGCCGGGCTGAGCGTCGAGGAGGTGTCGATCCCCTGGCACCTGCACGGCACCAAGATCTGGGACGTCATCGCGACCGAGGGCGCCGCCGCCCAGATGGTCGACGCCAACGGCTACGGGATGAACTGGCAGGGGCTCTACGACCCGGAGCTCATCGAGCACTACGGCAACCAGTGGCGGGCCCGGTCGGACGAGTTCTCCCTGACCGTGCAGCTCGTGCTGCTCACCGCCGGCTACGCGAGCGAGGTCGGCCGCAACAAGCACTACGCGATGGCCCGCAACCTGGCCACCGAGCTGCGCAGGGCCTACGACGAGGCGCTGGACCGGTTCGACGTGCTCGTGATGCCGACGCTGCCCATCAGCGCGACGGTCATCCCCGGCCCGGACGCTCCGCTCGAGGAGGTGCTCGGGCGCGCCCTGGAGATGATCGGCAACACCTGCCCGACGGATGTGACCGGGCACCCGGCGTGTTCGGTGCCCGCCGGGCTCACCGAGGGCCGGCCGGTTGGCATGATGATCGTCGGGAAGCATTTCGACGACCAGACCGTCCTGCGGGTGGCGCACGCCTACGAGCGGGCGGTCGGGGGCTTTCCCGCACCACCTGGGGTCGGCGGGTCGACCGAGCAGCGCACGGCGGGGCAACAGGCCGCCGGGCGCCCGTAGCGGCATCGGTAGCTGAGCACACCGCCACCCACATCGAGAGAGGGGACACCATGTCCGGCGCGTCGACACGATCGGGCGAGTCGGGGGTCGGCAACGACGCCCTCGAGGCGGTGGTGGTCCGGGCCGACCAGGCCGAGGAGCTGGTCGGCCCGACCATCCGGATCCGGCTGCTGGCCGACAGCTCGTCGACCGGGGGTGACCTGAGTACCCAGCGGGTCACCATGGGGGTGGGTGCGGACGGTGCGACACCGCACCTGCACCGGCTCTCCAGCGAGCTGTTCTACGTGCTGAACGGCTCGGTGGACGTGCTCACCGGCGACCGGGTGATCACCGGCACCGAGGGCGACCTCGTTGTCGTCCCACCCGGCATGCCGCACGCCTTCGCGGCCACCCCCGGCCACCCGGCGGACCTGCTCATCGTGCTCACGCCAGGCGTGGAGCGCTTCGAGTACTTCCGCCACCTCGGCCGGATCGCCACCGGCGCGGCCACCGCGGAGAGCCTGCTCGACCTGCAGGACCGCTACGACACCCAGTTCCTGGTCAGCCCACCCTGGCGCGCCGCCCGCGCCAAACCCACCACCCCCTGACCGGCGAGTCGCGGATTTTGTCAGGGTGAGTCGCGGATTCTGTCAGGTCCGCGCTCCCACACTCTGCGTGAAGTGATCGGCCGCCGCCAGGTGATCAGCCGGCGGACCGCACGACCACAGGTAAAGTCCGCCCAACGCCCCCGGTGTCGGAGGAGGACCCCGCCTGTGCCCGTCAGCCGACTCCTGGTGGCCAACCGGGGCGAGATCGCCGTCCGGATCCTGCACACCGCCGCCGCACTCGGGCTGCCGACCGTCGCGGTGTACGCCACCGACGAGGCGGACGCCGAACACCCCGCCAGAGCTGACCGCGCGGTGGCACTGGCCGGCTCCGGACCCGCCGCCTACCTGGACATCGCCGCGCTGGTGGCCGCCGCCCGGGACACCGGCTGCGACGCCGTGCACCCGGGTTACGGCTTCCTGTCCGAGCGGGCCGACTTCGCGGCGGCCTGCGCGGCGGCGAGGCTGACCTTCGTCGGGCCGTCCCCTGACACGCTGGCGCTGTTCGGCGACAAGGTCAGGGCGCGCACGCTCGCCGTCGAGCACGGCGTCGACGTGCTGGCCGGTACCGAGGTGCTGACCGGCGAGGACCCGGATGCCGAGCTGGCCACCGCACGGGAGTTCCTCACCGAGCTGGCGGCGGCAGCCGGGGCGGGGGCGGCGGCCGCGGCCATGGTGAAGGCGGTGGCCGGTGGGGGTGGCCGGGGCATCCGCCCGCTGCGCTGGGCCGCCGACCGGACGGACGAGCAGAACACGCGCGCGCTGGCCGACATGCTGCAGCGGTGCCGCTCGGAGGCGCTGCACAGCTTCGGCGACGGCGGGCTGTACCTGGAGCGGCTCCTGCCCGGCGCCCGGCACGTCGAGGTGCAGCTGCTCGGGGACAACGCCGGCGAGGTCATCGCGCTCGGTGAACGGGACTGCAGCGTGCAGCGGCGCCGGCAGAAGCTCCTGGAGATCGCGCCGGCGCCCGGGCTGAGCCCGGCGACGCGGGACCGGCTGAGGGCGGCCGCGCTGCGCCTCGGGCGGGCCGCCGACCGGCTCGGCCTGGCGACGGCTGAGTTCCTGGTCGCGGGCGGCGCCGAGCAGGCCACGCCCGAGCAGGCAGAGCGCGAGCAGGCAGAGCGCGAGCAGGCAGACGAGGTGGTGTTCCTCGAGGTCAACGCCCGGTTGCAGGTGGAGCACACGGTCACCGAGGAGGTCACCGGGCTGGACCTGGTGGAGCTGCAGCTGCGGGTGGCCGCCGGCACGGGGCTGGCCGAGCTGGGGCTGGACCCGGCGCACCCGCCGGCCGCCCGGGGCATCGCGGTGCAGGCCAGGGTGAACGCCGAGACGCTCGACGCGGACGGTTCGGTGCGCCCGGCCGGCGGCACGCTGACCCGGTTCGCGCCGCCCACCGGGCGCGGGGTGCGGGTCGACACGCACGCCTCGGCCGGGCACACGGTCAGCCCCCGCTACGACTCGCTGCTGGCCAAGGTGATCGTCGCCGACCGGGCGGTCCGGGCCGACGCCGCCGGCCTGGCCAGGGTCACCGCGCTGGCCGGGCACGCGCTCGCGGTATTCGAGGTGGCTGGCACGGCGACCAACCTCGGCCTGCTGCGCGCGCTGCTCGCGCACCCGGGCCTGGGCAACGGCGCCCTGCACACCGGTTTTGTGGACGAGCACCTGACCGAGCTGCTGGACACCGCCGCCAAGCTCGAAGCCGACGCCGGCCCACCAGCCGACCTGGCAGCCGGCGCCGCGACCGGCCCGGCGACCCCCGCGCCGGACAACCGGAAGGAACACCCCGCCGGCACGGTCACCGCCCCACTGGCCGGCGTCGTGGTGGAGCTGCCGGTGACAACCGGCGGGCACCGGACCGCCGGCGCCACCCTCGCCGTACTCGAGGCGATGAAGATGGAGCACGTGGTGGCCGCGCCGGGCTCCGTCACGGTCACACGGGTACTCGTGGCGATCGGCGACGCGGTGGCCGAGGGCACGCCGCTGCTGGTCACAGAGCCGGCCGAGCACACCGCCGAGGACGAGGCCGGCACGGGCGAGGCCGACCTGGACCGGATCCGCCCCGACCTCGCCGAGTCGCTGGAGCGGCACCGGATCGGGCTCGACGAGGGCCGGCCGGAGGCCACCCGACGGCGACACGACAGCGGCCGCCGCACCGCGCGCGAGAACCTCACCGAGCTGTGCGACCCGGACACGTTCACCGAGTACGGCGCGCTGGCCATCGCCGCGCAACGCCGCCGCCGCACGATGGACGACCTGATCGCCCGCACCCCGGCGGACGGCCTGGTGGCCGGCACCGGCCGGGTCAGCGGGCTGCGCTGCGCGGTGATGTCCTACGACTACACCGTGCTCGCGGGCACCCAGGGCGTGCAGAACCACCGCAAGACGGACCGGCTGTTCGAGCTGGCGCACCGCGAGCGGCTGCCGGTGGTGATGTTCGCCGAGGGCGGCGGCGGGCGTCCGGGCGACACCGACCAGGCGGGGTTCACCGGGCTGGACGTGACGACTTTCCGGCTGGCCGCCGAGCTGGCCGGCAAGGTGCCGACGGTGGCGGTGGTCAGCGGTTACTGCTTCGCCGGCAACGCGGCGCTGGCGGGCGTGTGCGACGTCCTCATCGCCACCGAGGAGGCCAGCCTCGGCATGGGCGGCCCGGCGATGATCTCCGGCGGCGGGCTGGGTGACGTGGCGCCCGGCGCGGTCGGGTCGATGTCGATGCAGGTGCCCAACGGTGTGGTGGACCTGCTCGTCGCCGACGACGAGGCCGCGGTGGCCGCCACGCGCCGGTACCTGTCCTACTGCGACCCTGCGCCGCACGCCGGCTGGGAGTGCGCGGACCAGCGGCTGCTGCGCCACCTGATCCCGGAGAACCGGGTGCGCAGCTACCCGGTCCGGCCGGTGCTGGACACCCTGTTCGACACCGGCAGCGTCCTCGAGCTGCGGGCCCACTACGGCGTCGGCATCCTGACCGCGTTCGCCCGCATCGAGGGCCATCCGGTCGCCGTGCTCGCCAACAACCCGACACACCTCGGTGGCGCGATCGACGCCGAGGCCGCCGACAAGGTCACCCGGTTCCTGGGCGTCTGCGGCGCCTACGGGCTGCCGGTCGTCTCGCTGTGTGACACCCCGGGGTTCATGGTCGGCCCGGACGCCGAGGCCACCGCGACGGTCCGCCGGTTCGGCGCGATGTTCGTGGCCGGCGCGCAGCTGCGCTCGCCGCTGTGCACGGTGGTGCTGCGCAAGGGCTACGGGCTGGGCGCGATGGCGATGGCCGGCGGGAGTTTCCGCGCGCCGCTGCTGGTCGCGGCGTGGCCGACCGGGGAGTTCGGCGGCATGGGTCTGGAGGGCTCGGTCCAGCTGGGCTACCGTGCCGAGCTGAACGCGATCGACGACCCGGTGGCGCGGCGTGCCCGGTACACCGAGCTCGTCGAGCGCGCCTACCAGCACGGCAAGGCGTTGAGCGTGGCCACCGCGTTCGAGATCGACGACGTGATCGACCCGGCGGCGACCCGGACGGTGCTGTCCCGGGTATTCGGCTGGAAGAAGTGAGCGTGGACGCGGCGAAGCGGGTTCGGATGGCCGACGTGGCGGCGAGAGCCGGCGTCTCGGTCAGCACCGTCTCGCACGTGCTCAACGCGACCAGGTTCGTCGCCGAGGAGACCCGCGGCCGGGTCGAGCAGGCGGCCGTCGCGCTCGGCTACGCGATCCGGGCCCGCCGCGACGCCCCGACCGGGCCGACGATCGGGCTGGCGCTCACCGGCGCGTCCAACCCGTACCTTGCCGAGCTGATCCTGGGCGTGGAGTCGGAGGCGCGCCGGGCCGGCTACGCGATGCTGTTCTGCGACACGCACGACGAGGCCGGCACCGAGCGGGACGCCGTCGCGCTGCTGCAGTCCCGCCGGGTGGACGGCATCGTGCTCGCCCCGAGCCAGGGCTGGGAACGGCTCACACTGCCCCTGCTGCGCCGCCACAACACGCCGTTCGTGCTGGTCGACCGCTTCGCCGAGGTGCCGTGCGACCAGGTCGGCACCGACAGCGAGGCGGCCGCCTGCCGGCTCGTCGAGCACCTGCTCAAGCTCGGGCACCGCCGGATCGGCATGCTGGTCGGCCTGTCCGGGCTCTCCACCAGCAACGAGCGGGTACGGGGCTACCAGCGTGCGCACCGGGCCCTCGGGCTGCCCACGTTCCCCGAGCTGATGGTGGACGGCGAGTCGTCGGTGCCCGGCGGGCGGCGCGCCGCGCTGCACCTGCTGCGCCAGGAGGCACCGCCGACCGCGCTGTTCGCCGCGAACAACGCCATGACCATCGGGGCGCTGCTCGCGGTGCGTGAGGAGAACCTCGCGGTCGGCCGCGACATCGCGCTGGTGGCCTTCGACGACCTGGAGTGGGCGCAGGCGCTGTCCCCGCCGCTGACCGCCGCCGCCCAGCCGTTCCACGCGATCGGCGCCCGCGCGGTGCAGCTGCTGTCCCGCCGACTGGACGACCCGCTGGCCAGCCGCGAGATCGTCCGGCTGCCGGCCTCGCTGGAGCACCGGCACAGTTGCGGCTGCGGGGTGCCGGCCTCGACCGCGGCGGCCATGACCCGGGGCTGAGCCAGGCCGGGGCCGGCAGCCTCAGCCGCGGCAGCTAGCCCGCCGTGTTCGCCCAGTGCATGGACAGCGAGGTCGCGGCGCGCTCGGTCCGGATCTCGACGAGCTCACCGAGGATCGTGGCGCGGTCGAACACCACCGGCCGGTCGTCGAGCCCGTGGGTGACGCGGTCACTGAGGAACACCGGCGTGCCCGCCGGCCGGTCGAGGTGCTTCGCCAGCACCGGGCTGAGCACGCCGGGGCTGAGACGCTCGCGGGCGCTGTGCACCACGACCCCGGCCTCGGCGAGGGCGCTGTACAGCGGGGTGGCGGCGAAGTCGACGTCGGCCAGCGCGCCGGCCAGCGTCGCCGGCACCCAGGACACCTGGTGGATCGCCGGCGTACCGTCCAGCCGCCGCAGCCGCTCGAGGCGCAGGGCGGGTACCTCGGTGTCGAGCGCGAGCCGGTCGGCCACCCAGCGCGGCGGGCGCCGCCGACCCCTGTGCAGCAGCGCGGTAGCCACGGTGTGGCCCTGGCCGCGCAGGTCGTCGGCGAGGCTCTGCATCGAACCGAGGCTGTAGCTGGCCTTCGGCGCGGCGACGAACGTGCCCCGGCCGGCCTGCTGGGTGACCAGCCCCCGGTCGGTCAGCAGCTGCAGCGCCTGCCGCAGGGTCATCAGCGTGACACCGTAGGCGGCGCTCAGCTCGCGTTGCGCAGGCAGCGGCCGGCCCGGCCCGTAGACACCAGACTTGATCTTGGCGTCCAGGTCCTCCGCGATGGCGGCGTACTTCGGCCGTCGTCGCTCGCTGCCGCTCACCCGCACCCCATCGCTCGCGTACGGCGTCACACGCCGCCGGAGTCGGAGCACCCCGAAGCCGCCCGACCCCGATGCCACCCGGGTCAGGCGGCGTCCAGCGCCGCCCGGATCCGCGCCACGTGGGCGCCGATCTCCGCCGCCCCCTCGCCGTCGAGCACCCTACGCATCAGCGCCGACCCGACGACGACACCGTCCGCCGAACGCGCCGCCTCCGCCGCGTGCTCAGGGCCGGACACCCCGAAGCCGAGCAGCACCGGCAGGTCCGTGAGCCCCTGCAGCGACCGGGCGAGCTCGGCCCCGGACGGGTCCAGCCCGGCCCGCTCCCCGGTGACGCCCATCAAGGTCACCGCGTACACGAAGCCCCGGCTGCGCCGCGCGATCTCCCGCCGACGCTCTGCCCCCGTCGACGGCGCGGCCAGCAGGACCAGGTCGACGCCGTGCCGCAGTGCCGCCCGGGACACCTCACCCACCTCGTCGACCGGCAGGTCCGGCACGATCAGCCCGGTCACGCCGGCGTCCCGCAGCGCGCCGCAGAACCGGTCCGGCCCGTCGTGCAGCACCAGGTTGGCGTAGGTCATCGCGGCCAGCGGCACGCCCAGCTCGAGCACCGCGAGGTCGGCCAGGATGCCGTCGACAGTGACTCCCCGGCTCAGCGCCCGGTCGGAAGCGCGCTGGATGGTGGGCCCGTCGAGCATCGGGTCGGAGAACGGCAGCCCGATCTCGAGCAGGTCGGCGCCGGCGTCCCGGCTGGCGCGCAGGTGGTCGGTCCAGTCCGGGGTGATGCCGCCGGTCACGTAGGCGGCGAGGAGCTTGCGCCCGCTGTCCCTTGCCGCCCGGGTGGTGGCCTCGAGCGAGTTCAGCGTGGTCGTCATGACAGCTCCATCAGGGTCGACATGTCCTTGTCGCCCCGGCCGGACAAGGTGAGCAGCACCGTCGAGCCGGCCGCGATCTCCCCGTCCGCGGCCGCGCGCAGCACCCAGGCGACGGCGTGCGCGGACTCCAGCGCGCAGATGATCCCCTCGGCCCTGGCCAGCCGGTGCAGCGCGTCGACCACCTCGGCGTCGTTCACCGTCACGTATCGGGCACGGCCGAGGTCCGCGAGGTGGGCGTGCTCCGGCCCGACCCCGGGGTAGTCAAGGCCGGCCGAGATCGAATGCGCCTCCGTGATCTGGCCGTGCTCGTCCTGCAGCACCATCGACCGGAACCCGTGCAGCACGCCGACCGAGCCGAACGTCAGCGCCGCGCCACCCTCCGCCTCGACGCCGACCAGCCGCGCCGGCGTCCCGACGAAGCCGGCGAACGTGCCCGCCGCGTTGGACCCGCCCCCCACGCAGGCGACGACGTAGTCCGGCACGCCGGCGGGCAGCTCGGCGGCGCACTGCGCGCGGGCCTCGTCGCCGATGACCCGCTGCAGCTCACGCACCAGCCACGGGTACGGGTGCGGCCCGAGCACGGAACCGAGGCAGTAGAACGTGTCGTCGACCGAGGCGACCCACTGCCGCAGCGCCTCACTGGTGGCGTCCTTCAGCGTGCGGCTGCCCGTCCTCACCGGCACCACCTCGGCGCCGAGCAGCCGCATCCGGAAGACGTTGAGCTCCTGCCGCTCGATGTCCCGCTCGCCCATGTAGACGGTGGCCGCCATGCCCAGCAGCGCGGCCGCGGTCGCGGCGGCGACGCCGTGCTGGCCGGCGCCCGTCTCCGCGATCAGCCGCCGCTTGCCCATCCGCCTGGCCAGGAGCGCCTGGCCGAGCACGTTATTGATCTTGTGTGAGCCGGTGTGCATGAGATCCTCCCGCTTGAGCAGGAGCGTGATGCCCAGCTCGGCGGACAGCCGGGACGCCGGGGTCAGCGCGGTCGGGCGGCCGGCGTAGACCGCGAGCAGCCGGTCCAGCTCGGCGTGGAACGCTCGCTCGGCCCAGGCGGCCCGGAACGCCCGCTCGACCGCCTCGCACGCCGGCACCAGCGACTCGGGCACGTACCGCCCGCCGAACTCGCCGAACCGCCCCGAGCTCCCCGGATCCCCGAGCTCCGCTCCCTCGACCACACTGCCCAGCTGCTCCATGTCCACCCTCACTGTTCTAGAACTGTGGATACAGGTGTACCACACCGGAACTCAACAGTTCTAGAACAGTCCATCGCTATGGGTGGACGGCGGAGGCGGCGTTACCTCGAAGGCCACCGAACACGGCGAGCCCACCTCCGACCGCCGCCACGCCCGCGGCCAGCCAGAACGCGGCACCGAACCCGCCGCCGCCAGCCACGACCGCGCTACCCAGCGCCCCGCCGAGCACCCGGGACACGGTGTTGACGCTGTTCGCGCTGCCACTGCGCTCGACCGGGCCGGCCTGGTTGACCAGCCTGGGCAGCGCAGCCATCGCGAACCCGTAGCCGGCGCTGCTGACCAGGTAACAGAGCACCACCTCGGCGATGCAGCCGTGCCACCCCGCCAGCAGCGCAGCCCCTCCGGCGGCCAGCGCACCCAGCACGCGCGCAGGCCGGGCGGCCCGAGGTGGCGATCCGGCGGACCCGGCGGCGAGCACCCCCGTCATCGGCTGCCCACCCCGTCCGCCCGCTCGACTGGACCGTCCAACTGCCCGGCGGCCCATGTCGTCGCCTCGTCGATCATGACTCCCACCGCGCACTCTCCTCTAGACTGCGAACGACGTTCGCAACGCAGCAAGGGCACGCTAACTTGCTGCGAACAATGTTCGCAAGGAGCGTGACAGGCGTGACACCCGACAAGACCAAGGCGCGGCCCGTGCCGGCCGCGCCCGCGCAGCGGCCGC
>DATAYB010000372.1:0-8774 GCA_036272795.1 Pseudonocardia sp. | reverse complement strand
CCGACGCGGCCCGCGCCGCCATGGATGCCCCGCAAACCGAAGGCGATCACCGCGACGCAAGGCTGTCGGAGCTGCAGAACAATCTCTCCGAGCTGCGCCAGCTGCGAGTTCGAGCCACCCCGCCTCGCTGACCAGCGCGCCCGACCTCCGGCGCCAAGACGCCCTCTCCGGCATGCCGTGCCAGCTACCCTGCCCGGCATGCCGGAGAAGGTCGGTCTGCTCACGGGTGTCAGCCGTGCGTGGGCGGACAGCCCGCGGCCCGGTGAGAGCCCGGCGCCGGCCGCCAGCGCTACGCCACTCCAACCGGAGCGGTATCACCTCGGATACCGCATCCGGCCAGATTGCGGATGTGGAGAAGATCGCCGCCCAGTTGCGTGGGTGGAGCGTTCCTCGGGTGCCGGTCCAGCGACCTGATCCGACCCGCTGACCCGCGGGGCGGATCGGCGGGTCGGTTCGGCGGGGCGGATCGGCCCCGGTCAGGTGCGGGCGCGGACGCCGTGCACGGTTGCCATCACCAGTGACAGGGCGATGAGCGCCTCCGCCCAGAAGAAGGCGCAGTAGTCGATCAAGGATCCGACCGGCGGCAACCCCGGTGCCGCGTTGCGGAAGCCGACGAGCGCGAACAGGGTCGCCGCCATCCAGCCCAGTGCCGGCCAGACGAGCCCCAGCCGCCCGCGGACGATGTGCAGCGCGCCGGCAAGCACGCACAGGCCCAGCGCCCACATCACGATCACCTGGAACCACGCGAGGATGAGCGTGCTGCGGGACCGCTTGACCTGCAGAGCGGCATCCACGTAACCGTCGCCGCCGTGCGCGGTGGTGCCCTCGACAAGTGGCCGGGTGACGAACCCCGGCTCGTGGTCGATCATGGTCAGCTGCACCGGGGCGGGGGCACCGGCCGCGTCCACCCCGACGTACAGCTCGACGTTGTAGCGGTCGAAGGGGAAGAAGGACACCGCCCCGTCCATCGGTATGCGTAGCTCCCGCGCGGTGATCCGGTCGTGCGCCGGGAACGTCAGCGGGGCGGTGGTCAGCGAGGACGTGTCGAGCACCAGGTCCTTCGCCGGGGTCGCCGGTTCGGCGCCCGGGTCGGCGTACGACCCCTCCGGCACGACGAGCACCTGCAGCACCAGCTCCCGCGCGGCGGCCTCCACCCGCTGCACGGTCACCTGGACGGCCACGGCGTCGCGCGCGTTGTCGTCGGCGATCGTGTACTGGACGTCGCGGCTCGCGAACTCGGCGAAGAACCCCGCCGCCCCGATCGCGACCGCGAGCACCACCCCCAGCGCCAGCGCGAGGTACGGCCACCAGCGCGGTTTGGTCGTCGGCTCGGACACGTCGATCAACGTACTGACCGCGCCGACCGTAACCCGGCCCGTTGCCCTGATCGAGTGCGCTGCTCCCGGCACCGCGCCGCCCCCGGACACGGCGCCGCGCGGCGCGGGGGCTCAACCGGAGGCGGGCAGCCAGAGCACGGTCGGCCGGTCGGCCTCGAACGCCTCGATGACGGCGGCGGTCAACTTCGCGGGATCGTCGATCCGCACGCCGTGACACCCCATCGCGCGGCCCAGCGCCGCGAAGTCCACCGAGCCGAATTCCGGCGAGGCGAGGTCGACCGCCGTGACGGGGTCACCCCGGTCGACCATCTCGTTGCGGATCTCGCCGTAGCCGCCGTTGTCCACCACCAGCACGGGCAGCGCCAGGCCGAGCTGGGCGGCCGCCGCCAGCTCCGCGACCGTGAACATGATGCCGCCGTCGCCGAGGATCGCGAGCACCCGGGATGCAGGCTCGGCGACCTTGGCACCGATCGCGGCGGGCAACCCGTAGCCGAGCGTGCCGCCGCCGGTCGGGTACAGGAAACCGGCCGGCCGGTGTACCGCGAGCCCCGACAGTACGCCGTAGTAGCAGACCATGGTGCTGTCCCCGGCGATCACCGTGGACGCATCCACCACCGGCGCCAACGCGGCCAGGATCTCCCGCCACGCGGCCCCCTCGGTCGCCGCGTCGGCGCGCAATGCGGCCCGCGCCTCATTGACGCGCCCCGCCCCTCGACCCTGTGAGTGGTATTGGTCGCTACCAGCGACCAATACCACTCACAGGGTCGAGGCGACTTGCCAGCGCGGCGAGCGTGTCGGCGGCGTCCCCGACGAGGCGCACGTGGGGGTCGGCATTGGTGGTGATCGCGGCGGCGTCGATGTCGATCCGCAGCAGGGTCCCGGTCAGCGCGTAGGGGCCGGTCCACAGGTCCGAGGGGGCCAGGTCGGTGCCGACCGCGAGCACCACGTCGGCGTCCTCGGCGAGCCGGCGCGCGCTCGGCTGGTGCAGGCCGGCGCCGACGGAGAGCGGGTGGTCCTCGTCCAGCACGCCCTTGCCGTTCGCCGTGGTCAGCACGGGTGCACCGAGCCGTTCGGCGAGGGTGCGCAGTGGTTCGGCGGCGCCCTTCGCTCCCCCGCCGACCAGCACCACAGGGCGCTCGGCGGCCGCCAGCAGCCGGGCGGCATCGTCCACCTCGACGGCCGGTGCGACCACCGTGGACACCCGCACCGGGGCGAGCGGCTCGACGGGTGCGGTGGCCTCGAGCAGGTCCAGCGGGATCTCCAGGTGCACCGGGCGGGGCCGGCCGCCGGTCATCGCGGCGAACGCGGCGGCCACCGCGCGCGGGATCTCCGCGACCGAGCCGACCCGGTGGCTGTACGCGACGATCGAGCCCATCGCGGCACGCTGGTCACGGACCTCGTGCAGGTAGCCGTTGCCGAGCCCGGGGTGGTCGGTGGGCAGGCCTGGCGACACGAAGAGCACCGGTACGGAGTCCGACCAGGCCTGCGCGGCGGCAGCCGCGGCGTTCAGGATCGCCGGGCCACTGGTCGTGAGGCAGACGCCGGGGCGACCGCTGACCCGCGCGTACCCGTCGGCCGCGTAGCCGGCGCCCTGCTCGTGCCGCGTCAGCACGGCGCGGATGCCGTACTCGTGCAGCGCGGCGAAGGCGGCCAGGTTGTGCGTGCCGGGGATACCGAAGACCGTGTCCACCCCGTGTGCCTGGAGCGCCGCGACCAGTGCCTGCCCGCCGTTCTGCTGCACCCTCACGCCCGCTCCCCCACCGGCTCGTCATCGCGGTCACCGGCGCCGACCAGGTCCAGTACGGCCGGCCGGCGCAGCCGCAGCACGCAGTAGAGCAGGTCGCGGAAAACCAGCACGATCACGTACGTGGCGAGGATGTAGAGCACCCCGCAACCCAGCACCGAGCCCAGCACCGCGACGCTCACCGCGCGGCGCGGGTTCGCCGCCTCCCGCCCGAGGGTCGCCGAGTGGTCGAACCCGGCCAGGGAGAACATCGCGCCCAGCGTCACCGCGATGTCCGGCAACCCGAACTTGCGCAGCCACGCCTCCAGGTAGATCGCGGTACCGAGCACGCAGGCCGGCCCGGACACCAGGGAGGAGCACAGGTGCGCGACGCGCGCGTGGACGCCGGCGCGAGCACACCCAGCGCCACCCCGAACACCGCCCAGGAGAGCAGCACGCCGCGCCGCAGCTCACCGGTGGGCTGCGGTACCACGGCCGCTCGCACGGTCAGCGGTTCGTCTTGCGCCACAGGCCCTCCCGCGTGTCCGGCATCAATATCTGACTGGCTGCTCAGTTATGTTCGACACCACGACAGGGTCTGTCAACAGTGCTTTTGCGCAGTTGACAAGATGCACGGCCTGGCGCCAATAATTGACTGACCAACCAGTTATGACGTTCGAAGCGAGTGAGGGCCTGTGACCGCGACACCGCTGGACCGGAGGCTGCGGGTGTTCCGCGCACCCCGCTCGGTCGCCGTGGTCGGCGCCTCCGCCGACGAGTCCAAGTGGGGCTACTGGCTGGCCGCCGGTGCGCTGCGGGGCGGCCACCGGCGCCGGGTGGAGCTCGTCAACCGGCGGGCCGGCACCCTGTTCGGCCGGCCGGCCGCCGCCAGCCTCACGGAGCTGGCCGAGGCGCCGGAGCTCGTGGCGCTGTGCGTGCCGGGGCCGCGGGTCGCCGAGGTCGTGGAGGAGGGGCTCGCGCTCGGCGTGCGCGGTTTCCTCGGCATCACCGCCGGCGTGCCGAGGGAGGCCGAGCTCGCCGCACGGATCAGGGCAGGCGGCGCGCGCCTGCTCGGCGCCAACAGCCTCGGCCTCTACGACGCCGACACCGAGCTCGAGCTGGCCTGGGGGCGGTTCACGCCGGGGCCGCTGGCGATCGTCTCGCAGAGCGGCCAGCTGGGTTCGGAGCTGGCGATCCGAGGCGCCAGGCTCGGGCTCGGGGTGTCGCGCTTCGTGTCCATCGGCAACCAGTCGGACGTGCGCGCGGCCGAGCTGCTCGCCGACCTCGCCGACCACGGCCCGACCAGGGTGGTCGCCCTCTACCTGGAGAGCTTCACCGGCGGCGCGGCGCTGCTCGACGCCGTCGGGACACTGCGCGCGGCCGGCAAGCCCACGCTGCTGCTCACCATCGGTGCCGGGGCGGCCAGCAGCCGGCTGGCCCGCTCGCACACGGGTTCGCTCACCTCACGGCTCGATGTCGTGGACGCCGCCTGCCGCCGCGCCGGTATGCCGCGCGTCGACACCCCCGCCGAACTGCTCGACCTGGCACGGGCAGTACTCGCGGTACCCGCGCCGGCCGGGCACCGCGTCGCGGTCGTCGGTGACAGCGGCGGCCAGTGCGGGGTGGCCGCCGACCAGGCCGGCGCGGCGGGGCTGACCGTGCCCGCGTTCGCGGCCGAGGTGCGCGGCGAGCTCGCCGCCGCCCTACCCCCCGGCGCGGCCACCACGAACCCCGTCGACCTTGCCGGCGCCGGCGAGCGGGACCTCGGCACCTACGCCGACACCGTGCATACCGCGCTCGCCGCCGACGACGTCGACGCCGCGCTCCTCACCGGCTACTTCGGTCGCTACGCCCAGGACGTGCCGGCGCTGGCGGCGCGCGAGATGGCTGTCGCAGGGCGGCTGGCGGAACTCGCGCGCAAGCACGGCAAGGCACTCGTCGTGCACAGCATGGCGGACACCGGCCCGAGCACGGCCGAGCTGTGGCGCGCCGGGGTACCGGTGTACGACGACGTCCGGTCCGCCGTGCGCGCGCTGGTGGGCCTGGCCGCCCTCCACCCGGTTCACCCCGCGGCGGAGCCCGAAACCACCCAGAGTGGTCGTGATTGGCGAGTGGTCTCAGGGGACCACTCGCCGCTCACGACCTCGTTCGGCGGCTACTGGGCCGCCCGGCGCGCGCTGTCGGCCCACGGCGTGCGCTTCCCCGCCGCACGGCTGATCCGCGACCGCATCGAGCTGCGCGCCGCCACGGCTGCCCTGCGCGTGCCGCTTGTGCTCAAGGCCGGCTGGCTGACCCACAAGAGCGAGCTCGGCGGTGTCGCGGTGGGGCTCGCCGACCCGGCCCAGGCGGCCGCCGCGTTCGACCGGATGCAGGCCGACCTCGGTACTGATGCGGGCGCCGGCGACTACGTGCTCGAGGAGCAGGACGCCCGCTCCGGTGTGCAGGAGCTGCTGGTGGGCGCGCACCGCGACCCCGGCTTCGGGCCCGTCGCGGTGGTCGGCGCCGGCGGCACGGAGACCGAGGTGCTCGCCGACGTCGCCGTCGAGCTCGCCCCGGTCGACGCCGACACCGCGCGCGCCATGCTGGGCCGGCTGCGCTGCCGGCCGCTGCTCGACGCCTGGCGCGGGCGCCCCGCGCTGGCCGAGGCGGCGGTCGTCGAGCTCGTCGTGGCGGTGTCCCGGTTCATGGCGGCGCACCCGCACGTCAGCGAGCTGGAGCTGAACCCGGTCCGCGTCGGCCCGGACGGGGCACTCGCCGTCGACGCCCTGATCCTCACCGTCCCCGAGAGCACCGAAGAAGCCCCCACCCAGACCCGAGGAGACCAGCGATGACGCACCGCCCGGCGTGGCCACTGACCGAGGAGCAGCAGCAGATCGTCGAGCTGTGCCGGGAGTTCGCCGCGAAGGAGATCCGGCCGCGCGGCCGCGCCGTCGACGAGGCCGACATCGAAACGCCGGTGGACCTGTTCGCCAAGGCGGCCGAGGTGGGCATCGCCGACTTCATGATCCCCGAGGAGTACGGCGGCGGCGGGTTCACCGATGTCTTCACGCAATGTCTCGTGCAGGAGGAGCTGTGCTGGGGCGACCCGGGCATCGGGAACCTGGTCTGCTCGAACGGCTTCTTCGCCGACCCGATCCTGGCGCTGGGCACCGAGGAGCAGAAGCGCGCCTGGCTGTCCCCGCTGACCGGTAAGAACCCCCCGATGACCGCGCTGGCCACCACCGAGCCGGAGTCCGGTTCGGACGCGGCCTCGATCGTCACCACCGCGCGGCGGGTGGACGGCGGCTACCGGATCAGCGGCCAGAAGGTGTGGATCTCCAACGCGGGCGCCGCCGAGCTCTACGTCGTGTTCGCCAAGACCGACCGCACCAAGCGCTCGGCCGGCGTGACCGCGTTCCTGCTGCGCGGCGACGCCGGGGGGCTCAGCTTCGGCAGCCCGATGCGCAAGATGGGCCAGCGCGCGATCGTCTGCCGGGAGATGTTCTTCGACGACGTGTTCGTGCCGGACGAGCAGCGCCTCGGCGAGGAGGGCCAGGGCTTCTACGGCCTGATGAACACCTTCGACATCTCCCGGGTGGTGCTGGGCGCGGCGGCGCTGGGTGCCGCGCGGGCCGCCTACGAGTACGCCCTGGACTACGCGCGCACCCGTACCCAGTTCGGCGTGCCGATCATCCAGCACCAGGCGGTGGCGTTCCGGCTGGCCGACATGGCGACCCGGATCGAGTCGGCCCGGCTGCTGGTGCACCACGCGGCCCGAGTGATCGACTCCGGCGAGCGCGCCACCGGCCTTGCCGCGATGGCCAAGCTGACCGCGTCCGAGACGGCCATGTTCGTCACGTGGGCGGCTGTGCAGACCCTCGGCGGCTGGGGCTACTCGCGGGAGCACCCCGTCGAGCAGTGGATGCGGGACGTCAAGCTCGAGGAGATCGAGGAGGGCACCTCGGACATCATGCGCCTGGTGATCTCCCGCAACCTGGGCTGAGCACCGCACCCGCGTCGGCCGGACCACGCCACCCGGGGCCCGCCGCTACGCTTGACCGGCCGACCAGTTATGTGGAGTGCCAGTGCCAAGGCCGAGTGTGGAAGCAGAACGCCGCAAGCAGATCCTCGACGCGGCGTGCAGTGTGATCGCCAAGCACGGCCTCCAGGAGCTGCGGCTGCTGGACGTCGCCTCGGTGGCGGGGGTCAGCTCGGGCACCATTCACTACTACTTCGACACGAAGCGCGAGCTGGTGAACGCGGCGTTCGAGTACAACTTCCGGCACTCACTGGAGCGCCGGCAGTGGATGCGGGACGAGTCGCGGGAGCCGCTGGAGCTGCTCGGCGAGATCGTCGACTCGTACCTGCCGAGCCGGGGCGCCTCGCTGCGGGCCTGGCGGGTCTGGGCCGACCTGTGGGCCGAGGGAATGCGGGACCCGGCACTGCAGAAGATCAACGAGGAGCTGTACGGCCAGTGGCGCGAGCTGCTGCGTAACACCATCGCCGCCGCGCAGCGGGCCGGCACGGCGCGCGAGGGCGACCCGGAGCTGCTGGCCAACATGCTGATCGGCATGGTGGACGGGCTGGCGATGCAGGTGCTGTTGAAGGCCAAGGCCATGTCGCTGGACACCATGCGCGAGACCTGCCGGGCGTTCATCGACCAGCTCATCGCGCGCTAGTCGCCACCCGCGCCGGCAGATCGGCTGCCTCGGCGGCCCTGGTCTCCCGCCGCCCGACCAGCACGAACGCCACACCGATGCCGAGGAACAGCAGCAGCGGCACCAGCTGGGTCAGCTCGTAGGACCACCGCTCGCCCTTGAAGCCGGCGGGCAGCGCGTCGTCCGGCGAACCGCTCGTGCCGAACCATCCGGTGCCCACCCCCGGCCAGAGCAGCTGGCACAGCGTGAACAGCACGATCGCGGTGGACAGCACCGAGGCCAGGTACCCGCCGAGCTTGCCGCCGGGCACCGTGAACGGCCTGGCCAGGTCGGGGAACCTGCGGCGCAGCACCGGCAGCGTGGGGAACACGGTCAGGTAGGCGACCATGGTCATCGAGATGGCCAGGTTGAGCCCAGCGCTGAAGTAGCGGCCGGTGTCGCCGCCGGTGAAGTTCAGGGCGGCGGCCATCACGGCGGTGGCCAGCACGCCGGACAGCACGCTGATCCGCACCGGCGTACCCCGGCTGGCCGAGAGCACCCCGAAGTACTGGGGGCCGGCGCCGTCCGCGCACGCCACCGCCTGCGCCCGGCTCTCCCCCAGCGCCCACGACACCCCGCTGGTGAACAGCGCCACGATCAGCCCGACCGCCGCGAGCCAGCCGACCACCGCGCCGAACCCGGTGAGCACCACGCTGCCGTCCGCATCGACCTGCCCGCCGTACACCGTGAACACGGCCTTGCAGG
The DNA here is from genome assembly GCA_036272795.1 of Pseudonocardia sp. Lineage (GTDB taxonomy): Bacteria > Actinomycetota > Actinomycetes > Mycobacteriales > Pseudonocardiaceae > Pseudonocardia. The sequence continues at coordinate 333 of DATAYB010000372.1, read as the reverse complement.
CGTCCACGAAGCCGCCGAGATTGCTGACCTGCGCGCCCGGCAGCACGAGCAGCACACCGGCGATCGGGGCGGCGACCATCAGGAACGACATCAGCCCCGAGCGCAGTACGCCGAGCGGGATGGCCCGCCGCGGGTTCTCGATCTCCTCCGCCGCCGAGCTGGACACCTCGAAGCCGACGAAGGTGAACACGATCACCGGCACGAGCGCGATGAAGCCGAGATAGGTGGGCCGGAAGTCCGACCAGTGCAGCTCCTGGGTACCCCGCGCGACGCCGTAGACGATCGTGGAGACGAAGAAGAAGCCGAGCAGCACGATGCGCGCGAGAGCTCCGA
>DATAYB010000371.1:0-3157 GCA_036272795.1 Pseudonocardia sp. | reverse complement strand
CCCATCATCCGCCGCCACCTGGCCAGCTCGGTGACGACCTCGGCGCCGGACTCCGCCATCAGCTCCGCCATCAGCCCACTCATCGCACGCAGCGGCGTCTCCCCCGGCGCGCGGTCCCGGATCCGGGCCACGATCCGCTCGCGCATCTCGGCCTCGCCGTCGAAGACGAGGTCCTCCTTGGACGGGAAGTAGACGAACACGGTCTTCGCGGCGATGTTCACCGCGTCCGCGATCTCGGCGACCGTGACACCGTCATAGCCGCGCTCGGCGAACATCGCCTGCGCGGTGTCCAGGATCGCCTGCCGGGTCATCTGCTTCTTGCGCTCCCGCAGGCCCGGCCGCACCTGCTCCCCACTCACCCGGTCAGCCTACCGGCCGGACCACGTCGGCTCACGCTTCTCCAGGAACGCGGCGATGCCCTCCCGATGGTCATCCGACGCGCGGACCGCGCTGGTGGCGACGTCGGTCTCCCGCCAGCCCAGCTCATCCGCGGCGGCCAGCCAGTGATCCATCGCGACGAGGCTGGCCTGTACCGCGACCGGCGCGTTGGCGCTGATCCGCTGGGCCATGGCGAGGGCGCCCGCGAGTGCGCCGCCCGGCTCGGTCACCTGGTTGACCAGGCCGGCCGCGTAGCCGCGGGCGGCGTCGATCGGGTCGCCGACCAGCGCCAGCTCGCGGGCCAGGTTGACCGGCAGCGCGCGGGGTCCCCGGAACAGTCCCGCGCACGCCGGCACCAGGCCGCGCTTCACCTCGGGCAGCCCGAAGCGGGCGGTGCTCGACGCCACCACCAGGTCACACGCGAGCACCAGCTCGAGCCCGCCACCCAGTGCCGGACCCTCGACGGCCGCGACCAGCGGTTTGCGCCGGTGCCGCCGGATCAGCGCGTACTCGCCGCCGCGCTCGGTGACGTAGTCCCCGTTCGCGGTGAGGTCGCTGCCGGCCGAGAAGAACCCGCCGGAGCCGGTGAGCACGCCGGCCCAGAGCTCCGGGTCGTCCTCGAGCAGGTTGAACGCGACATCCAGCTCGTCGGCCAGCTCCCGGTTGACCGCGTTGCGCTTGTTCGCCCGGCACATCTGGATCACCAATACGTGCCCGTGCCGCTCTGTCCGCACCAGCTGATCGCCCATGCCCCGATCGTGCCCTGCCGACACCGATCCGGCGCGTTCAGTCCCCTCTGGGGCAGCCACTCACAGCGCGCGGAGACGATCCGCAACCGCCCGGCCGCACCGGCGACGCAGCCGCCGGTGCGGGGCGCTCAGGCGGGCAGCGTGATCGAGATGTCGTGTGCGGCGAGCGCGGGCCGGGCGGCGGCCAGGTCGGTGATGCGACCCAGGGGATGCGCACCCGCGGCCAACCCCGCCCCGAACAGCAGCTCGACCGCCCAGGCCGTCACCGTCGCGGTACCGGCATTCTGTCCCCGACCGGTCGCGCTCGCCACGACCTGGCCGGCCGGGCCCGCACCCGAGGCGGTCGCGACCAGCGTCCAGCGGTCGTGCGGCAGCAGCGCCCCGGCCAACCCGGCCGACCGACTGAACAGCGCCGGCGCACCCGGCACCCGCATCAGGGTGGCCAGCGCGCTCCCGAGCAGCGGCGGGTCGAGCACGCAGCGCGAGGCCACCGGCACGCCGGCACCCACCGTGGCAGGCTCCCCGAAGTCTACCGAGTACCCGAGCGGGGAGCGCCGGCCCGGCACCCCGACCCGCGCTGCCCTGGGCACCCCCGCCGGCGGCGCCGAGGCGAGCTGGTCCAGCAGCCATCTGGTGGCGCTGACCCCGTGGGCCTCGCCCAGCCCGAACAGCGTCGTGACCTGCACCGAAGCCCCACCTGGCACCGGTTGCGCCTCCAGGAGCGCGGCCGCGACCGCCTCGGCCAGCAGCGTCGTCAGCCCCGGCGCGAGCCCGACCCAGCCGACCAGCCGTGACCCGCTGCCGCGCGCGTCGGCGTCCAGCGTGCCGAGCCACTCCAGATGGGCGCGGTCGGCGCTGATGTCGACGAGGTCCACGCGAGCGCGCGCAGCGGCCATGGCGACCGCTGGATCGTCCAACCCGGTGGCGTCGACCACCACGGCGGCCTCGGACAGCGCGGCAGCCAGCGCGGCGGCGTCCCGCACGTCCAGCGGCAGTGGGGTGACCCCGGCCAGGTCGCCCGGCGGCCGGCGCGCCGCAGCGGTGACCCGCACCGAACCGGCCGCGAGCCGCGCGCTGACCTCGCGCCCCACCGCCCCGGAACCACCCAGGACAAGCACCCGGCGCTCGGCTGCCGGCTCGTTCATCTGTCCTCCGCAAATCGAACATCGTTGTACGGATTAGCTGGAGCTTAGCGCAACCCGAACAGCGATGTACGGATTATCGGATAACATCGGCAACCGTGACAGCACAGCGGGGCGCGCCCCGGCTCCGGGCGGACGCGGCGCGCAACGTCGAGGCGATCCTGGACGCCGCGCTGACCCTGTTCGCCGAGTCGACGCACCCGAGCATGGAGCGGATCGCCAAGGCGGCCGGCGTCGGCCGGGTCACCCTGTACAGCCACTTCGCCTCGCGGGAGCTGTTGCTGACCGCCGCGCTGGACCGGGCGCTGTCGCAGGCCGGCGAGGCGATCCGGGGCGCCGAACCCGAGCGGGGGACGGCCGACGCCGCGCTGGGCCGCCTGATCGCGGTGGCCTGGGACGCGCTGCACCGGCACCGCCGGGTGTTCGAGCTCGCCGAGCGCCAGCTGGACACCCGCGCGCGCTGGGAGCGGCACGCCACCACTCTCGCCCCGATCACCGAGGTCATCGAGCGGGGCCGCCGCGACGGGGAGTTCCGCCGCGACCTGCCGGCGAGCTGGCTGGTGACGACGTTCTACGCACTGCTGCACGCCGCCGCGGAGTCCGTGCGTTCCGGCGACCTGCCCCCCGCCGGCGTCGCGGACCTCATCACGGCCACCCTGCAACCCGCCTTCGCCACGACAACGGGAACATTCGCGGGTGCCGGGACAACCGCGGCAACCGAGCCGCACGGGCGCACCCGGGCTAGCAGCGGGAGACGCTGAGGCAGGTGCGCACGAGGCTGTCGAAGGCGAGGGTGTGCCGCTCGACGAGCAACAGCCGGCTCAGCCGCAGCATCGCGGTGGCGGCGACCAGGTACGCATCGTCCTCGAGGGTCTCCAGGTCGCTGAC
>DATAYB010000370.1:0-6722 GCA_036272795.1 Pseudonocardia sp. | reverse complement strand
GAGCCTCGGCGGGACTCCCTGCTGGGAGCACATTGATGAAGTCGATGCACGATGAGGTGGACGTAGCCGTGCCCGTGGACGCCAAGCAGAACGACGCCGAACAGGACGAGGCCGCTCCCCAGGCCGACGCCGCCAAGCCGGATGCCAACGGCACCAAGGCCGAGGCCGCCGTGAAGGCGGAGCCGGAGGCCAAGGCGGAGCCTGAGGCGGTCGAGCCCGAGGTCGAGGCCGAAGCAGTCGAGCCCGAGGCCAAGGTCGACGAGGCCAAGGTCGACGAGCCTGTGCCGGCTGAGCCCGAGGCCAAGTCGGATGTCAAGGCCGAGCCCGAGCCGGCAGAGTCCGAATCGGAGACCGAGGTCGAGTCGGCGAAGACCGAGTCGGCCAAGACAGAGTCGGAAGCCGCCGCGCCGGTTGCTGCGCCCGCGCCCGCCGGTTTCGCCGACCGGGTGCGCGCGATCCGGCCGCCGAGCACGCTCAAGGGCCGGATCCTGGCCGGGGCGGCGCTGGTCGTGGTGCTCGCGCTGGCTGGTGGCGGGGTGTTCTGGTACCAGAACTCGCACCTGCCCGAGGGTGTCGCGTTCCGGGTCTACGGCCAGGATGTCACCGTCCTGCAGCTCAATGACGACGTGCAGACCGACAAGGCGCTGTTCGGGGTCCAGCCGCCCACCGAGGGCCCGAAGCTGGATGCCTTCCGGCGGGACTTCGCCAAGGCCACCGCCGTCTCCATGGTGATCGACAAGGCCGCGGCCGACAAGCACATCGCGATCGCCGACCGCCAGGTCTCCGACGTGCTCGCGCGCTACATCACGCAGTACTACGGCGAGGGCCCCGAGGGCCACGACCGCTACGTGCAGGCGCTGGCCAACCAGGGCACCTCGGAGGCCAAGGTGCTCGCGGAGCTGAAGCGCCAGATGGTGCTGCAGCAGCTGATCACCCAGGTCACCGCCGGCGTCACGGTCACTGACCAGGACGTCTCGCAGGCCTTCGACCAGCGCAAGGCCCAGCTGGCCACGCCGGAGCTGCGCGACATCCACAACATCGTGGTGCGGACCCAGATCGACGCGGACCAGATCGTCGCGCAGCTGAAGGCCGGCGGTAACTTCGAGCAGCTGGCCCAGCAGCTCAGCCTCGACGACAGCACCAAGAACAACGGCGGAGACCTCGGCGCGGTGGCCGCCTCGCAGCTGGACAAGCCGTATGCGGACGCCGCGTTCTCCGCTCCGGTCACGGGCGTGTTCGGGCCGGTGCAGACGCAGGGCGGCTACAACGTCGGCAAGGTCGTGACGGTGCAGCCGCCGGCCCCCGCCGTGTTCGACAAGATCAAGGACCAGCTGCGGCAGGCGCTGATCGGCGAGAAGTCGACCACCGTCTGGACCTCGTACCTGGGTGACCTGATCAAGCAGGCCCACGTCCGCTACTCCGACGGCTACCGGCCCGCCGACCCGGACGCGCTGCCCGCCCCGGCCGCTCCGCCCGGCTCGGGACAGGGCGCGGCTCCGGCCGGCTCCCCGGCTCCGGCCGGTGAACCGGGCGCGCAGGCTCCGGCCGGCGCCCCGGCCGCGGGTCAGCCGGCCCCCGTTGCCGGCCAGCCGGCGCCCGCCGCGCCGGCCCCGGCAGGACAGCCGGGTGCCCAGGCACCCGTACCGGCCCCCGCAGGGCAGCCCTCGCGATGACCCCACGCGCGGCCCAGCCCCGTGACTGGGGGGCCTGGATGGACCGCATCGACTGGGTCCTCGTGGTGCGCGGCGCGTCGACCGGGTTCACGGTGCTGGTGATCGGCGGTCTGGTGAACCCGATCATTTCCAACCTGAACCAGGTGGCCGGGCTGATCGAGCTGGTGCTCGGCGCGCTGGCGGCCTCGGTGGTGGCCGCCTGGCGGGCGCGCACGGCGGACTCCCCGGTGCTCAGCGGCGCGGTCGCGGCGTTGATCAGCTACACGCTCGTGGTGCCGCTGATCTACCTGAGCGAGCACCGCCTGGACTACCGGGTGATCCTGGCGTTCGCCGCCGTCGCGATGGTCGTCGGCGCGGTCAGCGGGTTCGCGCTGAGCCGTGGACGGCCGGCCAGGGGTAAGTAGCCAAGGGGGCGCTTCGGACGGTTCCGCCACGGTCCGATTTAGTCTAGTATGCGATTATCGTCAGCTAGACTTCTTCGGCGTACAGCGAGGTGCCCGTGAGCCATCCCGACCTCATCCGGCCGGAAGACCGCTACTCGGCCGAGACGATCTCCGAGTTCCGTGCGGCGGGCTACTGGCGCGGCGGTGCGCTGGCCGAGCATCTTGTGCACTGGTCCGAGGTCCAGGGTGACCAGGTCGCGGTCTCGGACGGGTACGGCTCGCTGACCTGGCGCGAGCTGCACGACCAGGCCTACCGGCTGGCGGCCCGGCTGCGCGGCCTCGGTATCGAGGCTGGTGACCGGGTCCAGGTGCAGCTGCCCAGCTGGAACGAGTTCGTCGTGCTGTACGCGGCGCTCACCCGGCTCGGCGCGGTGCTGGTGCCCACCATGCCGATCTACCGCTGGGACGAGGTGCGGTACGCGATCAACCACGCTGGCGCAAAGATCTCGGTGATCTGCGGGGAGTACCGCCGGTTCGACTACCACCAGATGCTGCGTGACGTCCGGCCGGACTGCCCCACGCTCGGGCACGTGATCACGGTGCGGACCGAGGCCGGCGAGGGTGAGTCCCGGTTCGAGGACCTGGTCGCCGGCACCGAGGTGCCCAGCGAGGACGAGCTCGGTCCGCTGCCAGGGCCGGACGACGCGCACGCCATCATCTACACCTCGGGCACCGAGTCACGGCCCAAGGGCTGCTTCCACACGTTCAACACCTTCGGCTTCACGGTGCACTCGCTCGGCGCCGACGTGATGGGCCTCGGCCCCGGCGACGTGATGTTCATGCCGTCCCCGATCACCCACGCCACGGGCCTTGCCATGGGCGTGACCACACCGATCGTGCTCGGCTGCGGCATGCACCTGATGGACTCCTGGGAGCCATCGGCCGGCCTGGACCGGATCCGCGAGCACGGCTGCACCGCCAGCATGGCCGCCACGCCTTTCGTCCGGATGGCACTGGACGTGTTCGACCCCGAGCGCCACGATCTGTCGAAGCTGCGGGTCTGGGTCAGCGCGGGCGCGCCGATCCCGGAGTCGCTGCTGTCGGACTGGCGCGCCAAGTTCCCGGACTGTGCGCTGCTGCCGGTCTACGGGCGCAGCGAGGGCCTGCTGGTCACCAGCTGCCGGCAGGACGACGACCCCGTCAAGGTGCTCAGCTCGGACGGCCGGGCGCTGCCCGGGGTGTCCCTGGCAATCAAGGCGGAGGACGGCACGGTCGTACCGACCGGCGGGGAGGGCGAGATCTGCCACGGCGGCCCCGGCCTCATGCTCGGCTACTGGCGCGACCCGGAGCGCACCGCCGAGGCCGTCGAGCCGAACGGCCTCTCGCGCAGCGGTGACCTCGGCCGGCTGGACGACGAGGGCTACCTGCGCGTCACCGGCCGGATCAAGGACCTGATCATCCGGGGCGGCACCAACATCTCCGCCCGCGAGGTCGAGGACCATCTGCTCACCCACCCGAAGGTGGCGAACGTGGCCGTGGTCGGCATGCCCGACCGGGTGCTCGGTGAGCGCGCCTGCGCGTTCGTCGTACCGGCCGGCGACCCGCCCACCTTCGAGGAGCTGACCACCTACCTGAAGGTCGAACGGAAGATCGCGGTGGTCAAGCTGCCGGAGCGGCTGGAGCTGATCGACGAGCTGCCGATGACCGCCACCGGCAAGGTGCAGAAGTTCGTGCTCAGGGACAAGCTCACGTCAGGCTGAGCTCCGGTGTCCGGCTGAAAGACACTGCTCGACTGCAAGGCCCGGCCCGACTGGAAGGCCCTGCCCGGCGCGACTGAAACCGCCGGGCGGGCTGTCAGTCGACGTCGCCCATCTTGGTCCGGACCTGGCCGAGCACGCCGGTGAGCCGCTGCGCGAGGGTCTCGCTTACCGCGGTCAGCCCGAACTGGGAACTGGCCAGGTCCTCACTCGCCTTGGTGACGACGCGGCGGCCCTCGTCGGTCAGGGTGGCCAGCACGGTGCGCCGGTCGGTGGGGTGGGGACGGCGGGTCACCAGATCCCGGCCGGCCAACTGGTCGATCACCAGGGTCACCGTGGTCGGGTGCACCATCAGGTGCCGGCTCAGCTGGCCGAGCGGGCGGGTGTGCTCGCGGGACATCAGCAGCGTGGCCATCAGCAGGAACGCGGTACGGCTGAGGTTGTGCGGCTTGAGCAGCCGGTCCAGCTCGTTGACCATCAGCTGGTGGGTGCGCATCAGGGCACCCATCGCCGCGAAATGCTCGGCGGCCGGCTGGCCGCTTTCGGCCCAGTGCTGGCGGGTGTACTCCACCGCATCGGCTTCCACGGTCATGGCCCCCTCGTTCCGGATCGGTCCCTCACGCGGCGGCGGGCCGCGCATTGTCTACTGCCTGACAGTTGAGGATACGTGGTATCGAAGGCGGAGCACTGCCGGCCGAACGGCCGCTCAGCGGCCTTCGAACCGGGCTGGGCGGCGTTCCAGGAAGGCGTTGACACCTTCGGCGAAGTCTTCGGTCTGCGCCAGGGAGTGCACCAGCTCGCCCTCGAGCTCGAGCTGCTCGGCCAGCCCGGGCCGCTCGCCGGCGTTGAAGGCGCGCTTGATCGCGGCGTACGCCCGGCTCGGCCCGGCGGCCAACCTGGCGGCGAGCTCGCCGGCCGCCGCCTCCAGCTCGTCGTCCGGCACGGCCCGGTGCGCGATGCCCCACTCGACCGCCTTCGCCGAGGTCACCGACTCACCCAGCATGGCGATCTCGTTCGCCCGCTGCCGCCCGACCAGGCCCGGCAGCATGTGGGTGCCACCGCTGTCCGGGTTCAGCCCGAGCGAGACGAAGGCCAGCCGCAGGAACGCCGACTCCGCCATCAGCAGGAAGTCGCCTGCCATGGCAAGGCTCGCGCCGAAACCGACGGCCGGTCCGTTCACCGCCGTGACCACGGGCAGGGACAGTGTGCGCAGCCCGAGAATGGTCGGGACGAAGTGGCGCCGGTGCATGCCGTGCAGGTCCGGGCCGCCGGCCGGGGTGCGCTCGAACCCGTCGCGCAGGTCCACCCCGGCGCAGAACGCGTGGCCCTCGCCGGTGATCACCAGGCAGCGGACGGCCGGGTCGGACTCGGCGCGCAGCAGCGCCTCGGTCATCGCCGTGCCGCAAGCCGCCGACCAGGCGTTGCGCCGCTCCGGCCGGTTCAGCCGCAGCCAGCACACGCCGTCCTTGATCTCCGTCCTCAACTCATCCACAACGCCCGCCCCCGTTGTTTCCGCTGCTCAAGACCCGTGAGTTATAGCGACCAATACCACTCATGGGGTCTGAGCTGGGGTTTTGTGTGGTCATGCGGGGGCTCCTTCCGAGGCCGGGGCGGGCGCGGGGGTGGGGGCGGCGTGGTGGAGGAGTTGGGTGACGAGCTCGTCGCAGCGGGCGGCGGTGAGCCGGAAGCTGGGCGGGTAGACGATCACGTGGTCGAGCACGCCGTCGTAGCGGCGCAGCTGCTCGGCGACCTGCGCCGGCGTGCCCGCCACCGCGAGGGCGTCGATCATGGCGTCGGGTACGGCGGCCACCATCGCGTCGTGGTCGCCGGCCGCGAACGCCGTCCGGATGGCCGAGGCGGCGGCGTCGAAACCGGCGAGGGCGAGCACCGGCGCGTACGCCTTCGGGGCGGCGTAGAAGGCCAGCTGGCCGGCGACCTCCCGGCGTGCCTGCTCCTCGTCGTCGGCCACCGCGCAGATCACCACGCCGCACACGGCCACCGCCTCGGGGTCCCGGTCGCCCCGGGCCGCCCCGCGCGCGATCGCCGGCCGGACCACCTCGTCCACGTAGCTCGGCGCGAACAGCGGGTGCCCCAGGAAGCCGTCAGCCACCCGGCCAGCGACCTCGACCATGCGCGCGTTCACGCCGGCGGTGTAGACCGGGATGTCCGTGCGGGGCGGCGCGTCCACCTCGGCCGTCGGGGTGATGTCCACGTGGTAGAACCGCCCGTCGTGGCGCACCGGGCCCTCGTGCAGCCGCCACAGCCTGCGCAGCAGCGGCACGAGCTCCTCCACCCGCGTGGCCGGGCCTTCGGGGTCGACGCCGTGCCAGTCGCGCATCATCCGCCGGGTGCCGGTGCCCAGCCCGAGCACCAGCCGGCCGCCGCTGACCTCGTCCAGGCTGCGCGCCTCGGTGGCGATGGTCAGCGGTGAGCGGCCGACGGCGTAGGCGATCGAGCTGCCGATCCGCGCGCGGCTGGTGGTGCCGGCCATCCGGGCGAGCGTGACGATCGCCGAGCGCGTGTAGAACTCCGGCGACCAGGCCGCGTCGAACCCGCGTCGTTCGGCGGCACCCGCGGCGGCCGCGATCTGTTCGACGCCGCCCCGAAGCACGGTGATGCCCCGGGTGGCCGGCCGCTGGCACACGAGGTCAGACATAGTTCGGCCGCCGCTTCGCCAGGAACGCGCGCAGGCCCTCGGTGGCCTCGGCACCGGGAAACAGGGTGTTGACCCGGTCGGCCTCCCTGGCCAGGCCCTGCTCGAGGGGCAACTCGTCGGCGTCGTCCACGCACCGCATGATCTGGGTCAGCGCGGCGCCGGAGCGGCTGCACAGTGTCTTCGCCAGCGCGGCCGCCTCGGTCGCCGAGGCACCGGGTTCGACGAGCCGGTCGAGCAGCCCGATCGCGAGCGC
>DATAYB010000369.1:0-2955 GCA_036272795.1 Pseudonocardia sp. | reverse complement strand
GGGCCTGCCGCCGGCCGCGCCCGGCACGCTGGCGCTGCGACTGCCGTTCCGCCAGCCGCTCTGCCCGGACAACCTGTTCGGGCACCTGGTGGCGACCGCCGTGCCGGGTGTGGAGGAGTGGCGGGGCGGCGACTACCGCCGGACGCTGCGGCTGCCGCACGGGCACGGCATCGTTGCGCTGCGCGCGCTGCCGGACCACGTCGACTGTCGCCTCACCCTGACCGACCTGCGGGACCTTGCCACGGCGATCAACCGGTGCCGCTGGCTGCTGGACCTGGACGCCGACCCCGTCGCCGTGGATGAGCAGCTGCGCGCCGACCCGATGCTCGCACCGGAGGTCGACAAGAACCCCGGCCGGCGGGTGCCGCGCACGGTGGACGCCGCCGAGCTCGCGGTGCGGGCGGTGCTGGGCCAGCAGGTCTCGACGGCGGCGGCGCGGACCTTGGCCGGCCGGCTGGTCGTCGCGCACGGCGAGCCGATCGACGACCCGGACGGCGGCCTGACGCACCTGTTCCCCGAGGTCTCCACGCTGGCCTCGCTCGACCCGGACCAGCTCGCCATGCCGAAGAGCCGGCGTGCCAGCCTGCTCGCGCTGATCTCCGCACTGGCCGGCGGCGAGCTGGACCTGAGCCTCGGCAGCGACTGGGAGCGGGCCCGCACCGAGCTCGCCGAGCTGCCCGGGTTCGGCCCGTGGACGATCGAGACGATCGCGATGCGCGCGCTCGGCGACCCGGACGCGTTCGTCGCTTCCGACCTGGGCATCCGGCGGGCCGCCACCGAGCTCGGCCTGCCCACCACGCCCGCCGGGCTGACCGCGCACGCCCGCGCCTGGCGGCCGTGGCGGGCCTACGCCGTCCAGTACCTCTGGGCGACCGGCGACCACGCCATCAACCGGCTGCCCGAGTCGACCGACGGCGCGCCGACCGAGCCGCGCACGCGCCGTCGCCGGAGAACCGACACCGCGTAGCGACACCCCCGTAGCCGCATCCCGTGGCGGCGCCCGCCGCGGCACCGAGGAGGAACCATGCAGCACCGCGCCCACACCGTGGTGGACAGCCCGGTCGGACCACTCACGCTGGTCGCGACCGACGGCGAGCTCGCCGGCCTCTACATGACCGAGCACCGGCACCGGCCACCGATCGAGACCTTCGGCGACGTGGAACCCGAGCCGTTCGCCGCCGTCGCCGCCCAGCTGGAGGAGTACTTCGACGGCCGGCGCACGGAGTTCGACCTGCCGCTGGCCTCCGCCGGCACCCCGTTCCAGCGCACCGTCTGGGCCGCCCTGCGCGAGATCCCCTACGGCGAGACGATCACGTACGCGGAGCTCGCCGAACGGATCGGCCGGCCGACGGCGTCCCGCGCGGTCGGCCTGGCCAACGGCAAGAACCCGATCAGCATCATCGTGCCGTGCCACCGCGTGATCGGTTCCGGCGGCGACCTCACCGGCTACGGCGGCGGCCTCGCCCGCAAGCGCCACCTGCTCGACTTCGAGCGCGGGGGCGCCCTGTTCGCCACCGGCGTCTGACCGCAGTCCGACTTGTCGCGGGGAATAGGCACGGCAAGTGCCACTTGTCGCGGGAAAAGGCCACGACAAGTCGGGCCTGCGCGTTACGCTGCACACCTCCCGCTGACGTGGCTGGCGTGGCTCAGGTGGCTGACGTGGCCCAGGTGGTCGGGGGCTGCCGGTCCGGCGGCACCGAGCTCGATGTGATGCACGTTGAGGCACGGCGAGGGGGTTCCGACGATGGCCGCTACGCCCAGGGTTCCGCCGGCCAGGATCGCGCAGGCCGGCATGGCGGCACGGGACCAGGTGCAACGGCTGCACCGGCGGATGGCGCCCGCACCGGTGACCCTGCTCGAGATGATCTGGGGCAGCATGATCACCCAGGCGCTCTACGTCGCGGCGAAGTTCGGCATCGCAGACCTGCTCGCGGCCGGTCCGATGACCCCCGAGGAGATCGCGCGGCGGGTCGACGCCAGCCCGGAAGGCGTGTTTCGGCTGTTGCGCGCCCTGGCCAGTCGGGGTGTGTTCGCCGTCCGCCCTGATGGCCGCTTCGAGCTGACGCCGCTGGCGGAGCCGCTGCGGTCGGACGCGCCGGTGTCGATGCGGTCGGTGGCGCTGCTGTGGGGGTCGCCCGAAGCCTGGGAGCACTGGAGCCATCTGCTCGACTCCGTGCGGACCGGAGAGCCCACCATCCCGGTGGTCCGAGGCATGGACTTCTGGGAGTTCCTGGCGAGCAAGCCGGACTTCGCGGCTGAGTTCAACAGTGCGATGACGACCTTCTCCGACCTGGTCAAGGCACCCGTGCTGGCCGCCTACGACTTCTCGCCGTTCGCCACGATCGTCGACGTCGCGGGTGGGCACGGCGCGATGCTCGCCGCGATCCTGCAGCGGACTCCCGCCGCGCACGGCGTGCTGTTCGACCAGCCATCGGTCACCGCCGGAGCGGGTGACCTGCTGCGCGCGCACGGCGTGGAGTCGCGGTGCGCCGTCGAGAGCGGGTCGTTCTTCGACGGCGTGCCGGCCGGCGGTGACGCCTACATCATGAAGAACATCATCCATGACTGGTCGGACACCGACGCGCTGGCGATCCTGCGCAACATCCGCAAAGTGATCCGACCGGGCGGGCGGCTGGTCCTGATCGAGATGGTGCTCCCGGAGGGCAACAGCGGCCATCTCGGGAGCGTCTTCGATCTCGAGATGCTGCTGGACCTCGGCAGCCGCGAGCGAACCGAACGCGACTTCCGGCAGCTGCTGGCCACGGCGGGATTCGAGCTGGCCAGGGTGGTACCGACGGCCTCGATCGCCTGCGTTGTGGAGTCCAAGCCGATCTAACGGCTAACGGCCGCCGCGAAGACCTCGGCCGGGGTCATGGTGCCGGCGACCGGTTCCGTACCGGGGACGCCGAAGTCGATCCAGCCGGAGTTGAAGGCGTCGAGCATCTCCGCATAGGG
>DATAYB010000368.1:0-3504 GCA_036272795.1 Pseudonocardia sp. | reverse complement strand
GATGAACCACCAGACCGCTTCCGCCACGCTCCGCCCGACGGTGAGCAGCCCGTGGTTGCGCAGGATGACCGCCTTGTGCGGCCCCAGCGCCCTGCCGATCCGCTCCCCCTCGTCGAGCTGGTTGACCACGCCCCGGAAGTCCGCGTAGAGACCGTGGTCCTCGAAGAACGCACAGGCGTCCTGGGTGATCGGGTCCAGCGGGATGCCGAGGCTGGCGAACGCCTTGCCGTACAGGGAGTGCGAGTGGGCGGCGGCCAGCGCGTCCGGTCGCGCCTTGTGCACCTGGGAGTGGATGCAGAAGGCGGCGCGGTTCAGCGGGCGGTCGCCGTGCAGGATCTCACCGCTGTGGTCGACCAGCAGCAGGTCGGAGGCCTTGATCTGGTTGAAGCTCATGCCGAAGGGGTTCACCCAGAACCACTCCGGGTTCTCCGGGTCGCGCACCGTGATGTGCCCGGCCACGCCCTCGGAGAACCCGAACCTGCCGAACAGCCGGAAGCCCGCCGCGAGCTGCTCCTTGCGGTACTGGCGCTCCTCCGGGATCGAGTCGAAGGTCGGCGGCGTCGGCAGAGCCCTGCCCTGCGACTTCAGGCCGGGCCGGGCGGTGGTGGGCGGGACGGTGGTGGTCACGGTGGCCTCCGGGCGCGTTCGATACATCGGCATATTCGATACACAGGCATATTCGATACATAGGCGTATCCGATACGTACAGGTATCGTGCGATGCCGGCTCGGGCCGGTCAAGAGCTCACTCAGGGAGCGGCCATGCCGAGAGGACTCACCAAGCGGCGCCCCCAGACGCGTGCCCGGCTGCTCGACGCCGCGCTGGACACCTTCGCGGAGATCGGCTTCCAGGGCGCCACTATCGAGCAGATCTGTGACCGCGCCGGCTTCACCCGGGGCGCCTTCTACTCGAACTTCGCCACCAAGGAGCAGCTGTTCTACGCGCTGTTCGAGCGCAATGCGGCGCTGGTCGTGGAGCGGATGGAGGAGGTGGCCGCGCAGGTCGACCCCACCTTGTCCTGGGCAGGCCAGATCGCAGAGCTGACCTCGTCGGTCGGCCCGGACGAACGGCGCTGGTTCCTGATCAGCACCGAGTTCACGCTGTACGCCATCCGCAACCCCGCCGCCGCCGGCGTGCTGGCCGAGCACGACGCCAGGCTCCGGGCGGCCATGCTGCCGATCCTGCGCGAGATGTACGACCGGGCCGGGCTGGTCCCCAGTGTCGAGCTCGACCTGGTCGCCCGGCTGCTCATCGCCATGCGGGAGGGCGGGATGACGCAGAGCTACGTCGAGCCGGCGGAGTTCCCGCCCGGCCAGCTGGAACGGCTCTTCGGCGCCGCGGTGCTGCGGGCGGTGGCGACGCCCCAGTCGTGACCGAGCAGGCGTCAGCCCTGTGCCGGCACCGTGGAGGCCTGCTCGCCCTCCCAGAAGGTCAGCCGCTGGGCATCGAGCTCGATTCGCGCCCGCTGGCCGGGGGCCGGTCGTGCGTGCCCGGTACCCCGGATCAGCACGCCACGCTTGCTGGTCAACCGGTACCCGCCGGTGCCGAGTGACAGACCCGCCGGGCCGCCCGCCCAACCCCCGACCAGCGAGAGCAGCTCGGCGTCGGTGTCCGGGGGTGTGCCGTTGCCGCGCCAGTGCACCGGCAGCGCCAGCGGACCGTGCAGGGACGGCCAGGCCAGGCAACCCGGCCCTGGCCGGCGCAGCAGCGGGCGCAGCTGGGGCGGCAGGAGCCCGAGGTCCAGGGGTACGCAGGTCGGCCCAGAGCCGGGCGTCGGCGGCGGCCCAGCGGGTTCGCCCCACTCGCCCCAGGTGGCCAGCACCTCGCTCACGCCGGCGCCCGTGCGCAGCAGCACGGCCCGGCTCGGCTGGATCCGTACGGCCAGCCGGTCCAGTACCAGGGCCGGCCCCGGGGTGGCGTCGCGCAGCACACCGGCGACGTGGCGGTAGTTGCGGCCGAGGTAGTGCAGCGCCGCGAACGGCATGCCGAGCACCCTGTCCGGGCGGGCGACGCCGTGCAGCCGCAGCGGGTCGACGAGCTCGGCCTCGCCGGCGAGCACAAGGTCGTGGCGTCGGGTACGCAGCAGCAGCCCCACGGAGGGACGCTTGCGCAGCGACCGTACCTTCAGCGACTGCCGCGTCGTGACCACCCACAGCGCCCCGCCGCTCCAGCTGAACGCGGTCGGCGTCACGTGCAGCCCGCGCCCGGTGTCCACCGCGCTGTGCAGCACGGGCGCGCCGGCGAGCAACTCCCGCACCCTGGGGTCGTCGGTCAGCCCGCCGAGAGGGCGGTGCTGCACGTCGGAGGGTGGGGCCGAGGTCATAGCAGGACATGGTACGAAGATCGAACGGCTCGTGGGCGCATACCGTGGGCACGGTCACCGCCCGGCCCGGCCGTAGGCTTCGAGCAGCCTGATCACCTGGAGCGTGCTGTGGCCACTGACGATGAACGCATCGCCCTTTTCCTGGACTACGAGAACCTGGCCATCGGAGCGCGCGACGGGCTGGGGGTCACGCCGTTCGACTTCGGGCCGATCGCCGACGCACTGGCCGAGCGCGGCCGGGTGGTGGCCCGCCGGGCGTACGCCGACTGGTCGAACTTCGACGAGGACCGCAGACTGCTGGCCAGAGCGCAGGTCGAGCTGATCGAGATCCCGCAGCGGATGGGCGGCTCGCGCAAGAACGCGGCGGACATCAAGATGGCGGTGGACGCCGTTGAGATGGCGTTCGAGCGCAACTTCATCACCACGTACGCGATCGGCACCGGCGACTCCGACTTCACGCCACTCGTGCACAAGCTGCGTGAGCTGGACAAGCGGGTGATCGGGATCGGCGTGCAGTCGTCCACCTCGGCGCTGCTGCCGCCGGCCTGCGACGAGTTCCTGTTCTACGACCGGCTGCCGGGAGTCGAGCCGCTGTTCGTGGCGGCGCGCCGGCCCCGTGGCCGAGGCAAGGCTCCCGCCCCGGCAGCGGCCGTCCCCGTCGCACCGCCGGCGGTGCGGGCCGACGTGATCGTGCCGGCATTCACCGACCCGACCGTACCCGCATTCGCGGAACCGACCGTGCCGGCGGAGGAGGCGGTGCAGACGACCGACGACCGTGACCTCGGCGCGCTGATCGGCCGCACCCTGGTCGGCCTGCAACGCCATGCGGACGGGCCGGTGCTCGCGTCCCGGCTCAAGCGGGCGATCCTGCGCAAGGACCCGACCTTCGACGAGGCCGACCACGGTTTCCGGGGGTTCGGCGAACTGCTGCGCCACCTCGCGGGCGAACATGTCGTCGCGCTGACCGAGGGCTCCGCGAAGGGCGACCCCGAGGTGACGTTCCCGGCCGACGAGCCCGCCGAGGACAACGCGTTCCGGCTGCTCGTCGAGGTGGTCAGCGAGCTGCAGCGCGCCGGCACCCCGCCACAGCTGAGCGGGTTGAAGAACAAGCTGCGCAAGCACACCCCCGACTTCAGCGAGAAGCGGTACGGCTTCAACAGCTTCCTGTCCTTCGCCAAGGC
>DATAYB010000367.1:0-4012 GCA_036272795.1 Pseudonocardia sp. | reverse complement strand
GTGCGCGTCGCCCCACTGCATCAGCGCCAGCACCGGCACCGCCAGCCCTCGGCCCGGGGCGGTGAGCCGGTACTCGAACCGGTCCGGCCGCCGCTGGTAACGCACCCGCTCCAGCACGCCGGCGCGGACGAGGCCGGTCAGACGGTCGGTGAGCACGTTGCGGGCCAACCCGAGGCTGTCGGAGAACTCCTCGAAGCGGCTCAGCCCGAGCAATGCGTCGCGCACGATGAGCAGCGTCCAGCGCTCACCCACCACCTCCAGTGCGCGTGCGAGTGAGCAGACCTCCGCGTCATAGCTTCGGCCGAGCACCGCCGCCCCTCCCGTCGAGCCTGCTCAGCACGGTAACAGAGTGAGTTGCTTCACAATACTGATCTGCTCTACGGTTCAGTCTCGTGATGCAACGCACGCTCCGCTGATCGGAGGACGGCGCCATGGCCAAGCTCGACGGTCACCCGAACGTGGTCGAGGTCCGCCGGCGCGCGGCCGCCGGTGAGATCTCCGCCGCGCCCGCCGTGCTGGACGCGGCCTGGCTGCGCGAGCTGTGCCTGCGTGCCGGGGCGGACGACGTCGGGTTCGTGGAGGTCGAGCGCCCCGAGCTGGCCGACGAGCGGCCGCACGTGGAGGCCGCGTTCCGCCGGCCGAGGGCGCTCGTCAGCTTCGTCTGCGCGATGAACCGGGAGGCGGCGCGGAGTCCGGCCCGCTCGGCGAGCAACCTCGAGTTCCACCTCACCAACCACGACACCAACGAGGTCGCGCGCCGGATCGTCCGCGAGCTGGAGGCGCTGGGCGTTCGCGCGTTCAACACCGCGGTCGGCTTCCCGATGGAGATGGACCGGTTCCCAAGTGACCGGATCTGGGTGGTCGCGCACAAGCCGGTCGCCGTCGAGGCCGGGATGGGCCGGATCGGCATCCACCGCAACGTGATCCATCCGAAGTTCGGCAACTTCATCCTGCTCGGCACGGTCGTGCTGGACAGGCCGGTCAGCGAGTACTCCCGGCCGCTCGACTACAACCCGTGCCTGGAGTGCAAGCTCTGCGTGGCCGCCTGCCCGACCGGGGCGATCAACCCGGACGGCCGGTTCGACTTCTCCGCCTGCTACACCCACAACTACCGGGAGTTCCTGGGCGGCTTCGGGGACTGGGTGGAGAACGTCGTCGAGGCCAAGGACGCCGGCGACTACCGCGCCAGGGTGACCGAGCCGGAGACGGCGTCGGTCTGGCAGAGCCTGTCCTTCGGGCCGAACTACAAGGCGGCCTACTGCGTGTCCGTCTGCCCGGCCGGCGAGGACGTCCTCGGGCCCTTCCTCGACAGCCGCAAGACCCACCTGGCCGAGGTCGTCAAACCGCTGCAGAACAAGCCGGAGACGATCTACGTGGTGGCCGGCTCGGACGCCGAGGCGCACGTCGCGCACCGGTTCCCGCACAAACGCACCAAGCGCGTCGGCAACGGCCTGCGGGCACGCACGGTGGGTGCGTTCCAGGTCGGCCTGCCGCTGATCTTCCAACGGGAGGCGTCCCGGGGGCTGGCCGCCACCTACCACTTCAGCTTCACAGGGGCCGAGCGGCGGCAGCTCACGATCGTCATCGCCGACGGCGAGCTGGCCATCTCCGAGGGGCACCACGGGCGCGCCGACCTGCGGGTCCGTGCCGACACGGCGACCTGGTTCGGCTTCCTGGCCGGTGAGCGCTCGCTGGTCACGGCGCTGCTGTTGCGTCGGATCCGGCTGGCCGGCCCACCTCGGCTGCTCACGGCGTTCGGGCGCTGCTTCCCCAGCTGAGCCGTAGGTGCGGGTCGCGGCCGGTGAAGGCGACGAGCCGGTCCAGTGCGCCGGCGCCGTCGGGTACGGGCACGGGCGGGTCGAACCCGGCGACGGCGCGACTTTCCTCGGTGAGCGTCTGCTGGGCGAGGCCGAGGACCTGCTCGGCGTGAGCGTCGGAGATGTCGAGGCGACGGTGTAGCGCCACGGCGAGATCCCAGCCGTGCACGACGAGCTCGAGGGACAAGATGCCGAGCGCGAGGCGGTCGGGCAGGGTCCGCCCGCTGAAGAACACCACGCCGGTGAGGCCGCGGCGGCGCCACCCGGCGAGCACGGGCCCGACAGCGTGCTGGGCGCGGTGGTCGAGCGCGTCGCCGCGCGGCGCAGGCGACGGTATGCCGGCGGCGGCGCCGAGGCCGGCGACGGTGGCGATGAGGTGGTCGGTGAGGGCCGCGACGTCGTAGGCGGGGCACGGGGTGAGTCGGTGCAGGTCGTCGTCGCCGACGGCCTGGACGACGTTCCGCAACGCGGCCAATGCTCGTTCGGCACCGGTGAACTCGTCCACGGGCGCGCTCCGATGTGGTGTGGTGATCGGGGTCGGGGGACTGTCAGCCGGATACGCCGCGCGAGGACCTGGCCGTCGCCGTGTAAGCGGGGTAGTCGGTGTAGCCCTCGGCGCCGGGTGTGTAGTGCGAGGCGAGGTCGGACCGTTCGATCGGCGCCCGGGCAGCGAACCGTGCCGGAAGGTCGGGGTTGGCGATGAACGGCTCGCCGAACGCGACGAGGTCGGTGAGCCCGTCGGCGATGAGCTGGTTGCCGCGCTCGCTGGTCATGCCCACGTTGGCGACCAGGGTGCCCCGGTACCGGGGGCGGAAGTGGGCGAACATGCCGTCGTGCCCCAGCCCGGCGAGGGGTGTGCCGTCGAGGTCGGCCATCGCGCCCATGAGCAGCCAGTGCGCGAGGGGATAGGTGTTGAGGCGTTCGGCCACGTACTCGCTGGTCGCCAGGGTGTCCTCGGTGGAGCGGAACGCCCCGTGCTCGGCCCACGCCGGTCCCGCCTTCACGCCGACGCGGCCGATGTCGATGCGCTCGGCGACGGCGTCGAGCACGTCGAAGAGCAGCCGCGCCCGGTTGGCGACGGAGCCGCCGTACTCGTCGGTACGCAGGTTGGTGGCGGGGTTGAGGAACTGGCTGATCAGGTACGAGAACCCCGCCTGCAGCTGCACCCCGTCGAACCCGGCACGCCTGGCGTTGGCGGCCGCCGTGGCGAAGTCGGCGATGGTGGCGTGGATGTCGTCCCTGGTCATGGCCCGGGGGACAACGGTCGGCTTGTTGCCGGCCCTGGTCGGTGAGCGCAGTTCCGGGTCGACCGCCGAGGGCGCCAGCGGTGCGACGCCCTGGAAGAAGTCGGGGTGCGAGAGCGCGCCGGTGTGCCACAGCTGGGCGAAGATCACCCCGCCCTCGCGGTGCACGGCGTCGGTGACGGCCGCCCACCGGCGGGCCTGGGTGTCGGTGAACAGCCCGGGTACGTCGTGCCACCCGACGGCTTGAGGGCTGACCCAGGTGCCCTCGGTGATGATCAGACCCGCCGAGGCGCGCTGGCTGTAGTAGCGCACGTGCAGGTCCGTGGGGGCGAGATCGGGGTCGGTGGCGCGAGAACGCGTCAACGGCGCCATCACGATCCGGTTGGCCAGCTCCAGGTCGCCCATGCGGTAGGGCTGCAGCAGTGGCTGATCGACGTCCATGGATCGTTCCCTCCGGTATGGGTCCGCTCGGGTGAGCACCGCCCGCTCTCGCACTAACGCAACGTTAGTTGGATTAATGCCAGGACGGTGGCGTCGTGAGTGGTGCTCCCAGCCCCACCCTGAACGGCCGACAGAGCGGTTCGTGCGCGTTAGTTTCGGTGGCAGGTGATCGACGCCGGATCGGCGCGAGGCCGACGACCAGCAAGGCCAGACCGGCGCGAGGCAAAGGAACCGCCATGGACACCGTGCCCGCCGCGACCTCGGGCGGGCTCGTCTCAGACGGGCAGTCCGCTCCTCGGCCGGTCGTCGAGAGTGGTCGCGCGCAGCTGGTCGAGGCGGTCGGCGGCCTCGCTGCGCCGAGGGGCCGTGTAGACGACCAGGCGCAGGTCGTCGCTGCCGGCGGGGAGTACATCGCAGTCCAGGTGCAGCGTGCCCGCCTCGGGATGGGCGATCGTCTTGGGCTCGTGCCGGTAGGCGTCGATTCGGTGCGCCTCCCACATGCCCCGGAAC
>DATAYB010000366.1:0-1944 GCA_036272795.1 Pseudonocardia sp. | reverse complement strand
GGCCTGGCTGGCGGAGATCAGCGAGCCGAGGTCGGTTGCCGGGTCGGCCGGGTCGCCCATCCGGACGGTGTCGAGCACGTCGGCGACGCCGGCCACGAACCGGTCGTAGAGCGGGCGCTGCACGTACGCCCTGGTGGCCGCGGTGCAGTCCTGGCCGCCGTTGATCAGGGCGCCGGCCACCGCGCCGTGCACCGCCGCCTCCAGGTCCGCGTCGTCGAACACCACGAACGGCGCCTTGCCACCCAGCTCCAGGTGGACGCGGCGGGGTCCCCGGGCGGCGAGCTCGGCGACCCGCTTGCCGACCGGGGTGGAACCGGTGAAGGAGACCATGTCGACTCCCTCGTGGCTGACCAGCGCCTCGCCGACGACGGGGCCGGTGCCGACCAGGACGGTGAGCAGCCCCTCTGGCAGTCCGGCCTCCTCGAACAGCCGGGCCAGCATGATCGTCGTCAGCGGGGTGATCTCGGCGGGCTTGATCACCACCGCGTTGCCGGCGGCCAGTGCGGGGAAGATCTTCCAACCGGCCATGTTGAGCGGGTAGTTCCACGGCGCGATCGAGCCGACCACTCCGAGCGGCTCGCGCCGGATGCTCGAGGTGTGGTCGGCGGAGTACTCCCCGCTGGCCTTGCCCTCGAGTACGCGGGCGGCAGCGGCGAAGAACGCGGCGTTGTCCGAGGTACCCGGTACGTCGAACTCGCGGGAGAGCCGGATCGGCTTACCGCACTGGCGGGTCTCCGTCGCGGCGAACTCCTCGGCGCGCTCCTCGAGCAGTACGGCCACCCGGCTGAGCACGGCGGCCCGCTCGCCCGGCGTCGCCGAGCCCCACTCGGGCTGGGCCTTGCGCGCGGCCTGCACCGCGGCGTCCACGGCGGCCGGGCCGGCGAGCTCGAGGCGCTCGATGACCTCACCGGTGGCCGGGTTCTCGATCGGTATGGCTTCCGGGGCTTCCGGCATCGTCTGTGATCCCTCTCCACGGCAGTGACCTGGGTCATGTCCCGGGGTCGATGTTGACATCCGAAGTCCATCGTTGACAAGAATTTCGTAGCCAAAACTTGTAAAAAGTGCGTAATCAGTTGTTTCAACACCGTTGATGTGCGATAAATGATGTTGTTGACTCGGCCCAACGACCCCTGGGGAACGATCCATGACCGGCTCCGCGTCGCACCAGACCGACACTGCCCGGCGCGCCGAGGCGCACCTGTGGCCTCATTTCTCGCGCCTGTCCGCGTTCCAGACCGAATCCGTCCCGGTGATCACGCGGGGCGAGGGCGCCTACATCTACGACGACGCCGGCCGGCGCTACCTCGACGGCCTCTCCGGCCTGTTCGTGGTGCAGGCCGGCCACGGCCGCCAGGAGCTGGCCGAGGCCGCCGCCCGCCAGGCCGGCGAGCTGGGCTACTTCCCGCTCTGGTCGTTCGTGCACCCCAAGGCGGTGGAGCTGGCCGAGCGGATCGCCGCCTCCGCTCCCGGTGACCTGAACCGGATCTTCTTCAGCAACAGCGGCTCCGAAGCCGTCGAGACCGCATGGAAGCTGGCCAAGCAGTACTTCAAGCTCACCGGCAAGCCCAGCAAGTACAAGGTCATCAGCCGGGCCATCGCCTACCACGGCACCACGCACGGTGCCCTGTCGCTCAACAGCATCCCGACGCACCGCATCCCGTTCGAGCCACTGGTACCCGGCGCCCGCAAGGTGCCCAACACCAACTTCTACCGCGCGCCGGAGCACGGTGACGACCTCGAGGCGTTCGGCCGCTGGGCGGCCGACCAGATCGACGCCGCCATCGAGGCCGAGGGGGCGGACTCGGTCGCGGCGGTCTTCCTGGAGCCCGTGCAGAACGCCGGCGGCTGCTTCCCGCCGCCGCCCGGCTACTTCCAGCGGGTCCGGGAGATCTGCGACAAGCACGACGTGCTGCTGGTGTCCGACGAGGTGATCTGCGGCTGGGG
>DATAYB010000365.1:0-1995 GCA_036272795.1 Pseudonocardia sp. | reverse complement strand
CCCAGATCGCGCGCAGCGGGACCTCGTCGGTGGCGTAGCCGATGGTGTGGCCGTCGTCGTCGACCCGCTCGCGGTGCATGCCCCGGCTGATCGTGAGCCACTCGGGCTGCCGGGCCCGCACGCCGCGCTGGTTGCGCTCGTACATCTCCGAGTCGTCGGCCAGCAGGAACCCGGCCGGGCCGACGGAGCCGATGGTCTGGCGCAGCATCCGCTCGTTGAGCTGCGGCGCGCCGGCGAACTGCAGCGCCGTGACGTGCTGCACCGTCTCGTCCACCGCGAGCGGCTGCAGCACGAAGAGCTGGATCTCGGCGATGAACAGGTTCGGGAAGATCATCACGTGCGGCGAGCCGTCGACCAGGATCTCCCGGGCGGCGTCGCCGTAGCTGGCCTCCATGTCCGACACGTAGCTCGGCATCCGCTCGGCGGTGGTGCCGAACCAGCCCATCGGCACGTCGAGCCTGCGGAACTCCGGCCGCAGGTCGTTCTCGGTGTGCCCGTTGCCCATGTCCCGGCTCACGGCGGCCGACTTGTCGCTGTACAGCGCGCCGATCCCGCTCTTCGCCACCTCGAAGATCGACGAGTGCACGAACTGCGGGTGGTACCCGTCGGTCTCGTTCTCCAGCAGCATCTTCCAGTTGGCCTTGACCTTGTGCTTGAGCCAACCGGCGGTGATCTTCACCTCGCCCTCCGGGGAGAGCCTGGCCAACCGGTCGAACGCGTCGGTGGCCGAGCCGAGGTGCTCGCGCAGGGTGGGGCCCTCGGCGGCGAAGCTGCCGAACACGAAGCCCCGGTAGGACTCCATCCGCGTCACCCGGCCCAGCCCGAGACCTTTCTTCGCCTCCTTGCCGCCGTAGCCCTGCATGAACGGGTAGCCCAGCAGCGAACCGTCGTTGGCGAACGTCCAGCCGTGGTAGTGGCAGCGCAGCGCGCTGGAGTTGCCGCGCTCGGCGTCGCACACCAGGTTCGCCCGGTGTGAGCAGCGGTTCAGCAGCAGGTGCAGCTCGCCGGACCGGTCTCTGGTCATGATCACCGACTGCGGGCCGATGCTCTTGACGACGTAGTCGTTGGGCTGCGGCACCTCGCTCTCGTGGCCGACGTAGACCCAACCGGTGTACCAGATCCGCTCGAGCTCCTCGGCGAAGATCGTCGGATCCGTGTAGAGCGAGCCGTGCACCCGGCCGGGCTGGATCAGCTCGTCGTACCGGGAGTGGCTGTCGATGACGGTCATGGCCGTTCCCTCCGCCGGTGTCCACGCCCAGGCCAGGGCCTCGTAACATGGAATCGGACAGTGTGTCTGGACAGTATGTTAGCCGGAACCGGCGCGGAGGCCAAGCACACCCGGCGGCCGCCGTCGCGCGCTGACCGGCCGCCCGACCGGCCGCCCAACCAGCCGCCTGACCGGCCGCCTGTTACCGAGCTGCACACCAGGCAGGTTCTGAGCGCCGAAAACCTGCCCCCCGTGCAGCTCGGTAACAACCGGCCGGGCAGGCGCGCCAGGCCCCGCGCCTTCACCCCGCGCGGCCCGCCGCGTCTGGCAGCCCGCGCCGCGAGCCCGCACCCGTGCTGGCCGCCGCCCGTTACCCAACTCCACACCAGGCAGGTTTTCGGCGCCGAAAACCCGCCTCCCGTGCAGCTCGGTAACAACCGGCAGCGCGGAAGGGGCGAGTCAGGCGCCCAGGCCCATGCCGCCGGAGACGCCGAGCGTTTCGCCGGTGACGAAGCCCGCCTCGGGAGAGGCGAGGAACGCGGCGGCGGCGGCGACCTCCTCAGGCGTGCCGAGCCGCCCGAGCTGCGTGCCGGCGACCATCGCCGCGATCTGCCGGTCGCCGATCTCGCCCTGGGCGCGCACCTTGTCCAGCAGCGGGGTCTCGATCGGGCCGGGGACCAGCGTGTTCGCCGTGATCGCGAACCGGGCGTTCTCCCGCGCGATGGACTTGCTGAAGCCGACGGCGGCGGCCTTGGTCGCCGCGTACACCGCGTTGCCCTTGGAGCCGA
>DATAYB010000364.1:0-61693 GCA_036272795.1 Pseudonocardia sp. | reverse complement strand
TTGGTCCCGCTGACCCCGAACGCCGAGATCCCGGCCCGCCTCGGGGTGTCCCCGCGCGGCCACTCGACCGCCTCGGTGAGCAGCGCAACGTCGCCCTCGGTCCAGTCGACGTGCCGCGACGGCGACGTGACGTGCAGGGTCCTCGGCAGCCGCCCGTGCTCCATCGCCTTGAGCATCTTGATCACGCCGGCCACCCCGGCGGCGGCCTGGGTGTGGCCGAGGTTGGACTTGATCGAGCCCAGGCGCAGCGGCGATGTGCGCGACGCCGCGCCGTAGGTCGCCAGCAGCGCCTGCGCCTCGATGGGGTCGCCCAGTGTGGTGCCGGTGCCGTGCGCCTCCACCGCGTCCACGTCCTCGGCGCGCAGTCCGGCCGCGGCCAGCGCGTCCCGGATGACCCGCTGCTGCGCGGGGCCGTTCGGCGCGGTCAGCCCGCTGGAGGCGCCGTCGGAGTTGATCGCCGAGCCGCGCAGCAGACCGAGCACCCGGTGCCCGGCGGCCTGGGCAGCGGAGAGTTTCTCCAGCAGCAGCAGGCCGACGCCCTCGCCCCAGCCGGTGCCGTTGGCCGCGTCCGAGAAGGCCTTGCAGCGCCCGTCCGGCGAGAGACCCCGGTGGCGGGCGAAATGCACGAAGGTGACCGGAGTGGACATCACCGTGACCCCGCCCGCGAAGGCGAGGGTGCAGTCGCCGGCACGCAGCGCACGGGCCGCCAGGTGCAGCGCGACCAGTGACGACGAGCAGGCGGTGTCGATCGAGACGGCCGGTCCCTCCAGGCCGAGGGTGTAGGCGACCCGGCCGGAGGCGATGCTGGGGGCGCTGCCGTTGCCGAGGTGGCCCTCCAGCCCGGGGATGTGCACCAGCGGGCGGTTGGCGTAGTCGTTGTACATCACCCCGGTGAACACACCGGTGGCACTGCCGCGCAGCGACCGGGGAGCGATCCCGGCCCGCTCGGCGGCCTCCCAGGCGACCTCGAGCAGCAGGCGTTGCTGGGGGTCGGTCGCCAGCGCCTCACGCGGTGACATCCCGAAGAACTCCGCATCGAAGTCCGCGGCGTCGTACAGGAAGCCGCCTTCGTTGGCGTAGGTGGTGCCGGGGTGGTCCGGGTCGGGGTCGTAGAGCGTGTCGAGGTCCCAGTCACGGTTGGTCGGGAACTCGGCCACGGCGTCCCGGCCGGCGTCCACGAGGTCCCACAGGTCCTCCGGGGACCGAACTCCTCCCGGGTACCGGCAGGCCATGCCCACCACGGCGATCGGTTCCTGGTCGGCGGCCGCGTGCTGTTCGAGCTCGGCGAGGCGTGCACGGTTGCGGCGCAGCTCGTTGGTGACCCGCTTGAGGTAGGACCGCAGGGCGGCCTCGGCGTCCTGCCCGGCGTCGGGTTGCTGGGCGGGGCCTGGCTTCGGCGGTACGGCGTTCATCAGCGGCCTCTCGGGACAACCCGCACCGGGAGGTGGCGGGCACCCAGGACGTTGTTCATGTGCCAGGAGAGCTCCACGTCGTGGCGCACCTGGATGTCGGCGAAGCGCTCCAGCAGCAGCCTCAGGGCGATCCGGCCCTCCATCCGGGCCAGCGGGGCCCCGAGGCAGAAGTGGATGCCGTGCCCGAAGGCCACCTGGGACGACTCCGGCCGCCCTGGCCGGAACGCGTGCGGCGCCTCGAAGACCCGTTCGTCACGGTTCGCCGAGAGCAACCAGAGGTGGACGAATGAGTTCTCCGGGATCGGCGTGCCGGCGAGCTCCACGTCGCGGGTCGTGAGCCGGTCGACGGCGAGGAACGGCGGGCGCAACCGCAGGGTCTCCTCGATCACCAGGGGGATGCGGGCCGGGTCGGCGCGCAGGGCGGCCATCTCCTCGGGGGCGGCGTCGAGGCAGAGCAGGACGTTGCCCAGCAGCACCGCGGTGGTGACGTGGCCGGCCAGCAGCAGCAACGCCGCGAAGCTGATGATCTCGATGTCGTCGAGCGACTTGTCGTCGACCTCGGCCTTGACCAGGCTGCCGATCAGGTCGGCGCCGGGCTCCGCGCGGCTGAGCGTCACCCGGCCCTGCAGGTACGCCTGCATCTCGACGACACCGGCCCGCAGGTCGGCAGCCCCCTCCGGCTCGTCCGGCCGGGCGACCAGGAAACGGTCCGCCCAGTTCTGGAACCGGGGCAGGTCGGCCAGCGGGACGCCCAGCAGCTCGGCGATCACGGTGACCGGCAGCGGGTCGGCGAACGCGTGGACCAGGTCGAACTCGTGTACCTCGCCCGGCTGCTGGGTGGGCCCGGCGAGCCGGTCGAGCAGCTGCTCGGCAATTTCGGTGATCCGGGTACCGAGCGCGTCCACCCGGCGGGCGCTGAACGCCTGGGTGACGAGGCGGCGCATCCGGCGGTGGCGGGGCGGGTCCATCAGGAGCAGCGTGCCCGGGGGCGGGGACGCGAGGCCGCCGCTGGGCCGGGTGATGGTGTCCGAGGAGAAGGTGACCGGGTCCGCGACCACCTGGGT
Source organism: Pseudonocardia sp. (assembly GCA_036272795.1). GTDB lineage: Bacteria > Actinomycetota > Actinomycetes > Mycobacteriales > Pseudonocardiaceae > Pseudonocardia. The sequence continues at coordinate 59,217 of DATAYB010000364.1, read as the reverse complement.
CACATCGGCGTGCCGGAAGACGTGGTAGTGGCCCTTCTCGTCCCGCCAGACCGGGCCGGCAGCGCGCCGGGCCTCGGTCCACTCCAGCAGGAGCGCGCCGCCGTCGGCCTCTGCCTTGGGCGCCGTACCGAGCGCGAGCAACGCCTCGGGGTCGGCGCCGGACTTCGCGCCCACCCCGAGCGGGCTGGCCTGAGTCGACGAGGTCATCGTGCTCTCCCTGGGTGAGGACCGAGGTGCGACCCCCATAGGCCACCACGAGTGGTGCCCCGCCCAGAAGGGCGCGCGACGTTTCCTAGGGGAACCCCGGATTCGCCGAGAGCGACATCCGGCTTTCCACCACATCGGCCGCCGCCACCGCCCCGCCGCTACTCGCGATGACCGCGCGCATTCGCGCCACGGCACGCGCGACCTCCGGCGCGGAGCACACCTCCCGCAGGGCATCGGCGAGCTGGTGCTCGTCGAACTCGTCGGGGTCCAGGGTCCGACCAAGGCCGAGCTCGGCGACCCGCGCGGCGACCAGCCGCTGTTCGCCGGTCTGGGGCAGGTCGACCAGCGGGACGCCGTAGGAGAGTGCCTCCATCGTCGAGTTCATCCCGGCGTGCGAGATGAACGCCGAGGCGTGCGGGAGCACGGCCAGCTGGGGGACCCTGCGGTGCAGCTCGACGTGCTCGTCGACCTCTCCGAGGAGCGCGGGGTCGACGTCACCGAGCGACACGACCGCGTGTGCACCGATCCGGCGGACCGCTGCCACCGCGCGGCGCAGCACGGCCGCGGAGTCGTCGTAGCCGAGGGTGCCGAGGGAGATCAGGATGACCGGCCGACCCGACTTCGGCGGGGACCAGCCGGTCTCGTCGGCACCGGACCGCAGGCAGGGCCCCACGAAGTGGAACCGATCGTCGAAGCTCTCCCCCCGGGGCTGGAAGGCCCTCGGCAGGAACACCAGGCGGCACCGATCATGCGCGCCGGAGACGAAGTCCGCGGCGCTCACCTCGGTCAGACCCCAGGTGTCGAGCGAGCTCCTGACGACCGTGGCCGCCTCGAGCATCGCGGGGTGGTGCGGGTCGGGCATTTCCATCTCGCCATCGGCGACCGCGGCCGCGTACGGCGAGAACGTCTCGTTGGCGACGAAGGTCGGACAGGTCACCACCGAGGGCAGGTGCCAGGCCAGCGACAGCATCCGCCCGGCGGCGCCGCCGAACACGTCGTAGACGACGACGTCGGGCCGCGTCGAGCCCAGATCGACCACCACCGAGGGCAGCGCGGTCAGCGTCTCGCGGATCGTGTAGAGCCGCGCGCGGGCCAACTGGCCGGGGTCGGGATGGCTCGGGATCCGCACCCCGGCCCAGCCGGCCGGCACCATGGACGGGTAGGGCAGCACGCGGGCCCCGGTCGCCTCGACCTGGTCGCGGTACTGCTCCGGGAGCACGACGCTCAGCCTGTGGCCGCGCCGCACGAGCTCGGACATCACCGGGAGGGTGGGGTTGATGTGTCCGGAGGCCGGGTACGCGACCATCAGTACGTGCGCCATCGGGTCAGGTCCGCGAGGACCGGCGCGCGCGGCGACGGCGCCCGACTGCGCTCTCCGACCAGCCCGGGAACGCGGCCCGCACCTCCGGGCGCCGGATGATGTACCCCATCGCCAGCAGGAGCAGTAGCTGCACGGCCTGCTCGGCGCGCATCCACCACGGGTACTGGCCGGGTAGGACGACAACCAGGGCCACCCCGACGATCCCGATGATCACCGTGACGTGCAGCCGCCGCAGCGCGCGCGACGAGCCGCGCCCCAGCCGGAAGACCAGGAAGAGGTAGAACAGCGACAGCAGGACGACGGCGGCGACCCGGTTCCACGCGGCCACCGGCAGCGTCGAGGCGGTGGCGATGGCGCCCACCAGCAGGATGGCCGAGAGCACCGCGATGGTGATCGTGCACGCGCGCAGCCGCACGAACCAGTCGTGCCACCCGGGGTGGGCGGGGTCGGTGGTGTGGTCCGGGTCAGGGGCGGTCACAGGGTTCTCCTTCGGGAAGTGGGTCGGCCCGCAACGACCGCTCGATCAGGCCGGCGATCTGCCGGCCGTCCCGGGCGAGGTCCTCGGCCGAGTCGGAGTCGGGACCGCGATGCAGCGACTGCCACACGGCGTTGTTGATCGCGCCGCGCACCGTCATGGCGACGATCCGGGGCTCGAGCGGCTCGGTGCCGCCCAGCACGGCCTGGGCGCCGACGACAAGCCTGGTGATGACCTCGGCGCTCGCGGCGTCGACCTGGGCCATCAGCGGCGTCGCGCCGGGGCCTCGGGTGAGCTCGATCAGCGCCACCGCCTCGGCGCGGTGCTCACCGATGTACGCCAGTGACGCCTCGATGTAGGCCCGCAGCTTGGCCACCGGGTCGGGCGCCCGGACGATCTCCGGGCCGACGACCTCCTCGGCGTGCGCCAGCACGGACGAAGCGACCTCGGCCATCAGCTCGGCCTTGTCGGTGAAGTAGTACGAGATCATCCCGACGCTGCTGAGGCCGGCCGTGCGCGCGATCTTGCCGAGGGACGTCCCGGCGTACCCGAGCTCGGCCAGCGTCTCGATCGCGGCACGCACGATCTGGTCGCGCCGCGCCGTCTCGGTGAACGTGCGGCGCTCAGCCACGGCGGGGCGTTTAGGTGGGTGCTTGTCTGTACGAATAAGCTGAGATTAGCACGACCGACCTGATATTTGCACGGTCATACAAGAGCGGCCAGGCGATGATCACCCAGCTGGGCGACGACCGCCGAGGGCGGCGCCATCGCGGCGACGTCGGCGGCCAGGCCCGAGGCCGCCTCGGTGACCGGCCGCGTGACCAGCTCCGCGACCGCGGCCCGGACGTCGGCCGGGGTCGCCGCACGGTGGTGCAGGAACCGCCCCGCTCCCGCACGCTCCAGCGCTCGCCCGCGCCGCTCGTGGTCGGAGATGGACGTCGAGATCGCCAGCTGCGGGACCCCGGCCGCGAGCGCGGTCGCGAACGACCCGTAGCCACCGTGGTGCACGATCGCCGCGCACGTGGGCAGCAGGACGTGCAGTGCGATGGGGTCGATCAGCCGCGCGTTGCCGGGCAGCGGGCCGGCGGCGCGCACGGTCTCCTGCTGGGCGGGCACGAGCGCGGCAACCACCTCGACATCGAGGTCGGCCAGCGCGGCCAGCACGGAGGGCACCGAGACGTAGTCGACCCCGTAGCCCTCCACGTTGGAGGTGCCGAGGGTGAGGCAGATCCGGGGGCGCGTGGGGTCCCGGCGCACCCACTCGGGCACCTGGGCCGGCCCGTTGTGGGCCACGAACCGCATCGGGATCGTCGGCACGTCGCTCGGCAGGCGCAGCGAAGGGGGCATGGTGTCGACCGTGGCATGACCGTCCACGAGCACCTCGTCGAAGTCCGCGCCGTAGCGGGCCACGCTCGCCGCCAGCCAGTCCCGGAGCGGGTCCTCGGTGCGTGCCCCGGGGTCCTCCGCGCGCAGCTGGTGGAACGTGTGGCGGGTCCGGCCCCACACGTCCAGCGACCACAGCAGCCGGACCTGACGGGCACCGACGACGTGCGCCGCCACCCCCGCCGCGAAGGCGAGCGGGTCGCGCACGACGAGGTCAGGGCGCCACTCGCGGGCCAGCGCAACGAGGTCGTCGAGAAGGTGGTCGTTGTAGGGCGCGAAGCCGTACGGGACGCTCAGTGCGTACCGCTCGTGGACCTCCTCCCAGGTGATCTCACCCGGCTCGCAGCGACTCCAGTTCGAGGTCGGGTAGTCCTGCGAGTCCGGCGCCTGCTTCGCGAGCTCGTGGATGACCCCGTCCGAGCCCAGCGGCACGGCGGTCAGACCGGCGCCCACCACGGCGGGCACGAAGGAGGGCGGAGCGGCGACCCGAACCTCGTGCCCGGCCGCCGTCATCGCCCACGCGAGCGGCACCATGCAGTACAGGTGGGACTTCTCGGGCAGGCTCACGAACAGCACGCGCACGATCGCTCCTAGTGGTTCCGTCGTCTGGTCATCGGACGCCCGCGAGGAGGAAGCCGAGCCACTCACGCACCGCGGCAGCGGTGGTGTCGGCGTGGTCCTCCATCATCGTGAAGTGGTTCCCGGGGACGTCGCGCACCCGGTCCGCGCCGACCCACTCGCTCTGCCAGGTGCTCGGCGGCGGCGTCTCGCCGTCCTCCTCGAGCGCCGTGACCGGCGGCTCCGACGAGCGCAGCAACAGCACCGGGGTGCCCTCCTGGGGCGGCTCCCACTCGCCGATCATCTTGACGTACCAGCTCATCGCGCCCAGCCGGCCGACGCTCATCGCCGCGAGCGCGAACGCCTCCTCGCGCTCGAACATCCCCGCGAGCATCTCGCCGGAGAAGCGCGCGAACGGCGAGTCGGCCCTCGGCAGGTAGGTGTCCAGCAGCGCCACCGCGGCCGGCGCCGCGCCTCGGTCGCGCAGCTCGGCCGCGGCCGCCAGCGCGAGGGTGCCGCCCGACGACGACCCGAGCAGCACCGGCGGAGCCCCACCTTCGGTCTCCGCCATGATCCGCTCGATCTCGTCGGCCTGGAACCGGGCGACCACGTCCAGCGTCGCGGGCAGCGGCTCGCCGGGACCGAAGCCCGGCGTCGGCAGCGCCCACACGTCGCGCTCACCCCGGAAGCCCGCCGCGAAGCGCGCGTACTGGTGCACCCCGGCCAGTGCGACGTACGAGCTGAAGCAGATCAGCGGTCCTGCCGCGCTGCCGTCCCGGGCGCCGGAGACCAGCCGGACCGCGCCGGCCACCGCCGCCTTGGCCTCGGCCGGCCGGTCGAAGGTGGGCCGCAGCTCCGCGGCCGCCTGCAGCAGCGTGAACCCGTCGTCCACCCGACCGTTCAGGCACGCGTGACGGAACAGCCCGTACACGGTCTCCTCGGGCCGCACCCCGACCGTGCCCACCGGGGCCGACGGGCCTTGGGCAGCGCCCGCCTCCCCCAGGTCGCCCGAGGCCGGCGCGATCTGCCCGTCGAGGTGCTCGGCGAGGGCCTCCGGCCCGCTCACGTCGAACACGATCGTGGGCGCGAGCACGAGGCCGGTGGCCCGCTCGAGCTGGTTGCGCAGCTCGACGGCGGTCAGCGAGTCGACGCCGAGATCGACGAAGGTCGCGTCGGCGGGCACCTCGCCCGGGTCGTGGTGGCCGAGGATCCCCGCGATCCGGGTGCGGACGAGCTCGACCAGCGCGCGGCGCCGCTCAGCGGGGTCGCTCGGCAGCGCCACCCGGCCGTTGGCCGGGCCGTGGCCGTTGGTCGCCGGCCCCGAGCCCGCGGCGGTGCGCCGGCCGGCGCGGGACGCGGTGGCGAGCCCGAGCGTCACGGCGAGGTCGGCGGGACCGGGCTCCCGGGCGGCCGCGAGCAGCACCGGTTCCGTCCCGGCCATGGCCGCGTCGAGCAGCCGCATCCCCTCGCCCGCGGTCAGGGGCCGCATGCCGGTGCGGGACCAGTCGGTGCCCTTGGCGGTGGCGGCCATACCGGCGGCCCAGGCACCCCAGGCGATCGACGTGGCGGGCAGGCCCTCGGCGTGGCGCAGCTCGGCGAGCGCGTCAAGGAACGCGTTCGCCGCCGCGTAGTTGGCCTGCCCGGCGGCGCCGAGCACACCCGCGACCGAGGAGAACAGCACGAACGCGTCCAACGGGCGGTGCTCGGTGAGCCGGTGCAGCATCCAGGCCGCGTCCGCCTTGGGGCGCAGCACCGCCTCCACCTGCTCCGGGCGCAGCGTGGCCGCCGTCCCGTCGTCGACGACACCGGCCACGTGTACGACCGCGCGCAGGTCGTCGATGCCGTCCACCAGCTCCCGCAGTGCCTCGGCGTCGCCCACGTCGCAGGCCACCCCGCGCATCGTCAGCGGGGCGCCGTCCAGATCGACGCCGTCCAGGTCGACGTCGGCGGCTGCGGTGCCCGAGCGGGACACCAGCACCAGACGCCGCACCCCGCGCTCGGCGACCAGGTGCCGCACCACGATCCGGCCCAGCCCACCGCTGGCCCCGGTGACCAGCACCGTGCCGTCCTCGGTGAGCAGCGGGCCGGCGGGGCCTTCGGGGACCGGACGCCGGTCGAAACGGTGCGTCAGGACCCGGTCGCCGCGCAGCACGACCGATCCGTGGGCGGTGGCGTCGATCCCCCGGACCAGCGCGTCCCCGGGTTCGGCCGAGGGGGCGGCTTGGGCGCCCGCACCGATGTCGAGGTGGCCGATCCGCTCCCGGTACTCCTGGGCGAGCGAGCGCACCAGGCCACCGACCGCGGCCGCTGCCGGGTCCGGGGCCTGCCCGGGCCCTGGGGCGGTGGCCCCCCGGGTCACCACGACGACGCGGGAGGCCCGCACGGCCGGCTCGGCCAGCAGGTCCCTGGCGGTCTCCAGAACCCTGGTCACGCTCGAGCGCACGGCCGCCGCCAGGTCAGGCGCGGCGGGGTCCGAGGCACCGGAGACGATCACGACCGGCGGCGCGGCGGTACCGTGCTCGCAGGTGGCGGCCAGCGCGGCTGGGTCGGCGTACACCTCGAGGTGCACCCCGGCGGCGTGCAGCGCCCCGGCGAGGTCGCCCGGGTCCTCGCCGATCACGGCCCAGCGGCGCGGCCTGCGTGCCCCGTTGCCGGTGAGGCCGTCCTCGTCGCCGGCCTCCGGAGTGGCGACCATCAGCGTCGGGACAGCGAGCAGCAAGGTGTCCGCCTTGCCACCGCCGGCGGCGGTGACGGCGGTGGCGGTGCCGTTGGCGGCGGCGTTGTCCCCGGTGCCGACGGCGCGTAGCCGCAGCGAGCGCGCGGTCAGCACCGGGGCACCCTCGGCGTCGGCGACAGTGACCGCGTAGCCGCCCGCGCCCGGGCCCCGCTCGATCCGCACCCGCAGCTCGCGGGCGCCCTCGGCATGCAGCTCCACGCCGGCCCACACGAAGGGCAGCCCGGCGTCCCCGCCCGGCTCCCCTCCGCCTGCGACCAGCAGAGCCTGGATCGCCGCGTCCAGCAGCGCCGGGTGCAGGCCGAAGCCCTCCGAGTCCACCGCGCCCTCGGCGGTGTCGGTGTCGGCATCGCCGCCGGCCGGCAGCGACACCTCCGCGAGCACCGTCGCTCCTTCGGACCCCTCGTCCACCCGCCACAGCCGCCGCAGGCCTCGGAAGGACGGCCCGTAGGCGAAGCCGGCGGCGGTGGCGGATGCGTACCAGTCCTCGGGGGTGCCGGGCACCTCGGTTGCACCGGGCGGCGGCCAGGGATCGGTGAGCCCCTCCGGCCGAGGCGCGTCCTCGGGCGAGGGCATCAGGCGGCCCCGGGCGTACCGGGTCAGCACGCCGCCGGCGCCGTCCCGGGCGTGGATCTCCACCGGGCGCCGGCCCTGCTCGTCCGGGGGCCCGACGTGGACCTGGACGTCGACCACGCCGGTCAGCGGCAGCGGCGCCTCCAGGATCAGCTCCTCGACGACCGGGGTGTCGACCGCGTCGCCCGCGCGCACCGCCATCTCCACGAACCCGGTGCCGGGCAGGATCGGGGTGCCGCCGATGACGTGCTCGGTGCTCCAGTGCCGCCCCGAGGAGCCCAGCCGCCCGACGAGGGTGACCCCACCGTCGTGCGGGTGGGTCACGACGCCGCTGAGCATCGGGTGCCCGGTCGGGGCGAGGCCGGCACCGGCGGACAGGTCGCCCACCTCGAGGGTGCCCAGCCAGTAGCGGCGGCGCTGGAAGGGGTAGGTCGGCAGCACCTCGGCCGGTCCGGGCACGGCCGACCCCCCGGGCAGGTCGGCGAGGACGGCCGGCCAGCCGACCGCCCCACCGTCGACGTGCAGCTCGGCCAGGGCCTGCAGGGCGGCCACCGGCTCGGCGGTCGCGCGGCGCAGCAGCGGTACCGCGACGGGCCGCTCTCCGTCGGCCTCGGCCGTGGCGCCGACAGTCGGGAGCACGGTGACCACCACCGAGGACAGCCCCGAGTCAGGCCCGACCTCGAGCACCCGGGTCACGCCCCGGTCCCCGAGCGCGGTGACGGCGTCGGCGAAGCGGACCGCGTGGCGCGCGTGCCCGGCCCAGTAGTCGGGGTCGGCGAAGGTCGCCGCCTCGACGGCATCCCCGGTGCGCGTGGAGATCACCGGCAGGGCCAGGGTGCCGGCCGCGGCCGGGGTCGCGGCGCGCACGGCGTCGAGTGCGGGCTCCACCAGCGGCGAGTGGAAAGCGTGGCTGACCCGCAGCCGGCGGGTGCGCCAGCCGCGCCCGGCGGCCGCCTCGGCCACCGCGGTCAGCGCGTCGTCCCCGCCGGCCACGACCACCGAGGCGGGCCCGTTGACAGCGGCGACGTCGACCCGGGCACGCAGCTCGGGGGCGAGCTCGCCGAGCAGGGCGGTGACCGCGTCCTCCCCCGCGGCCAGCGAGAGCATCCCGCCGGCCTCGGGCAGCGCGGCCATGGCGGCGCCTCTGGCGAGGACGAACCGGGCGGCGGCCTCGAGGTCGATGGCGCCCGCGACGTGCGCGGCGGCGATCTCCCCGACCGAGTGCCCCGCGACGGCGTCGACACCGACCCCCCAGCGCCGCAGCAACCGCCACAGCGCGACCTGGAGGGTGAACAGCGCGGGCTGGGCGAGCTCGGTGCGGTCCATGCCGTCGTCCGGGCCGCCCCGCTCGTCGCAAGGCTCCATGATCGCGGCCCGGACCGCATCGGCCACGGTCCCGGTGGGGTCGAGCCCGTCCCGGCCGGCCGCACGCAGCGCGGCGGCGACCTCCTCGACGTCGGCGGCGAACCCGGGTACCGCCGCCGCCAGCTCCGCGCCCACCCCGCGCCGCTGCCCACCCTGGCCCGAGAACACGACCGCCGTGCGGCCGCGGCGGGCGTGCCCGGAGGTGCCGGAGTGGTCGGCAGAGCCCTCGGCGAGGGCCCGCAGCCCGGCCACGAGCTCGTCGCAACCGATCCCGACCACAACGCCGCGCTCGTCGAAGGTGGTACGTCCTCGGGCCAGGGTCGCGGCGACGGCGGCGGGGCAGACCGGTTCGCGGTCCGCCTGCCCGACGTGGTCGGCGAGGCGCGCGGCCTGGTCCCGCAGGGCCGCGGGCGTGCGCGCGGAGAGCACCCAGGCGGCGGGACGCGGATCGGTTTCGCCGGTTTCGGCTGATCCGCCTGAGGTTGTGCCGTTGCTGTCCCGGACGGCCGCCACGGTGTCCCCGCTGGCCCTCGGCGCCTCCTCGACGATCACGTGGGCGTTGGTGCCGGAGATCCCGAACGAGGAGACGCCGGCCCGCCGGAGCCGCTCGCCGGCCGGCCACGGGCGGGCCTCGGTGACCAGCTCGACGGCCCCGACGCTCCAGTCGACGTGGCTGCTCGGCGCGTCGACATGCAGCGTCGCCGGCACCAGCTCGTGGCGCAGCGCACCGATCATCTTGATCACCCCGGCCACCCCGGCGGCGGCCTGGGTGTGGCCGATGTTCGACTTCACCGACCCGAGCAGCAGCGGGGCCGGGCGGTCCCGCGCCGCGCCGTAGGTGGCCAGCAGCGCCTGCGCCTCGATGGGGTCGCCCAGCGTGGTGCCGGTGCCATGGGCCTCGACGACGTCGACCTCGCTCGCGTCCAGGCCGGCGTCGGCCAGCGCGGCCCGGATCACCCGCTGCTGCGACGGTCCGTTCGGCGCGGTGAGCCCGTGTGAGGCACCGTCGGAGTTGACCGCCGAGCCGGCCAGCACGGCCAGCACGGGGTGCCCGGCGGCGCGGGCGTCGGCCAGCCTCTCCAGCAGCAGGACGCCCGCGCCCTCGCCCCACCCGGTGCCGTCCGCGGCGTCGGCGAACGCCTTGCACCGCCCGTCGGAGGCGAGGCCGCCCTGCCGGGTGAACTCGGCGAACAGCCCCGGGGTGGACATGACGGTGACCCCGCCCGCGAGCGCGAGCCCGCACTCGCCCCGGCGCAGCGCGGACGCGGCCAGGTGCATCGCCACCAGCGACGACGAGCACGCGGTGTCGACGGTCAGCGAGGGTCCCTCCAGGCCCAGCGCGTAGGACACCCGCCCGGACAGCACGCTGGCCGAGGTACCGGTCGACAGGTGGGCCTCGGCCCCGTCGCGCAGCCGCAGCGGGCGGGAGGCGTAGTCCTGGTAGTTCGTACCGGCGAACACCCCGGTCCTACTGCCGCGCAGCGCGGTCGGATCGATCCCGGCCCGCTCGATGGCCTCCCAGGAGGTCTCCAGCAGCAGCCGCTGCTGCGGGTCCATGGCCAGCGCCTCGCGCGGGGAGATCCCGAAGAACGCGGCGTCGAACCCGGCGACGTCGGTGAGGAACGCACCTTCGGTGGTGATGGTGGCGCCCGGCGCGATGAGCAGTTCCCAGTCGCGGTCGGGCCAGCCACCGACGGTGTCGGTCCCGGCGGCGAGCAGCTCCCAGAACCGCTCCGGGGTGTCCGCACCGCCGGGAAAGCGGCAGGCCATCGCCACCACGGCGATCGCGTCCTCGTCCGTGCCGGTGGCCGCACCGTTGGTCACCTTCGGCGCCGGGGCCGAGGGCTCGACCGGGCCCGCCAGGGTCAACAGGTGGCGGGTCACCGCGGCCGGGCTCGGGTGGTCGAAGACCAGCGTCGAGGGCAGCGCGAGGCCGGTGAGCCCGGCCAGCACGTTGCGCAGCTCGATCGCGGCCAGCGACCCGACACCCAGCGCCCCGAAGGACGTCTGAGCGTCGACCTCGTCCGGACCCGCATGCCCGAGCACGGCGGCGACGACGCGGCGCACCAGGTCGTCGACCAGTTCGGGGTGGCTCTCGGCGGGCTTGTCGGCGAGCAGCGCGGCCAGCCCCTCCGGGCGCTCCACGTCGGCGGCCTCACCGCTCCCGGCGGAGCCGTCCCTCGCGGCGTCGCGCACCCGGGCGCCCGGCACCTCGTCGAGCAGCCGGGACCCGGGCTGATAGGTGCTGACCGAGGCGGCGAGCCGGCGGGCGTCCCACGCCACCACGATCGCCGCGGCCCCGGCGACGTCGAGACCGGCCTCGGGGTCGGCCTCAAGGCCTCGCGACCACAGCGCGGCAACCTGCTCGCAGGCGGACTCCGGGTCGAGCAGCCAGACACCGCTGGACGACAGCCGGCTGTCGAGCTCGTGGTCCACCATGCCCCCGCCGGCCCAGGGGCCGAAGGCCAGCGACAGGGCGGGCAGCCCGGCCCGGTACCGGCGCGCGGCGAGCGCGTCGAGCGCGGAGTTCCCCGGCGCATAGTTGCCCTGGCCCAGGGCGGGCAGCGTGCCCGCCAGCGACGACACCAGCACGAACGCCTCGAGGTCGGCGTCGCGGGTCAGCTCGTCGAGCACCAGCGCGCCGCCGACCTTGACCCGCTGCGCGCGCCCGAGCTGTGCCGGGGTCAGTGCGGAGACCAGCGAGTCGTCGAGCACCGCGGCGGCGTGCACGACGGCGCGCAGCGGACGGTCGGCGGGCAGGTCGGCCAGCATGGCGCGCATGGCCTCCGGGTCGGCGACGTCGGCGGCGACGGCCACGGCGCTCGCCCCGAGCTCGGTCAGCTCGGCGACGAGGCCGGGAGCGCCGGGGGCGGCCGGCCCCCGGGTGCTGACGAGCACGATGTGCGCGGCCCCCCTGCGGGCGCACCAGCGGGCCAGGTGCCCGCCCACGGCCCCGGTCCCACCCGTGACCAGCACGGTGCCGTCGACCGCCACGCTCGGCACGGTGTCCTCGACGATCTCGTCCGTGATGGGGACGATCCGCCGGCCCCGCATCCCGCCCGAGGCGGGCAGCAGGACCTGCTCCTCCCCGGGCACGGCCCCGGCAACCACGGCCGCGAGACGTTCGGCGGCGCCGGAGTCCACGACCGTCTCCCCGGCGTCCTCGAGGTCGACCAGCCCACCGCGCAGCTCCGGGTGCTCGAGCAGCGCCACCCGGATGAACCCGGCCACCTTGGCCTGGTCCGGGTCGAGGCGCACGTCACGGGTGAGCACCCACAGCGGTGCCGCGACCTTGCCGTCGACCAGGGCCTGGACCAGCCCCAGCGTCGCCAGGTGCCCGGCCGGCGTGCCGTGCGCCCCGCCCGGGATCCCGGCCAGCAGCGACACCACGCCGGCGCACGCGCGCCCGGCCAGGCCGAGCAGCTCGGTGAGTGCGTCGCGCGGCCCGCGCTCGACCGGCGCGTCCCGCACGACCGCCGGGTCGACGACGACGATCTCGACGTCGGCGCCGAGGCGGGCGAGGGCGTCGCGCACCGGCCCGGTCGCGGCGTCGCCTTCCGGGGCGACGACGAGCCAGCGCCCGGACAGCTCGGAGGCCGGCTCGTCGCCGCGGGCCTCCAGGTCGCGCCAGACCAGCCGCAGCCGCGCGGGTCCCTCGGTCTCCGGCGCACGCTCGGGCAGCGGCACCTCGGGCCACAGGTGGCGGGACCGGAACACCGTGGTGGGCAGCTTGGGGCAGGAGCGCACCCCGTCCAGGGCCGCGCGCACGTCGACACGGTCGCTGCGCACCGCGAGCTCGGACCACGAGGTGATGAAGCGGTCGAGGCCGCCGTCGCCCCGGCGCGTCGAGCCGACCACCACGGTGGCACCTTCGATCGCCCCGGACTCGCGCAGCCCGTCGAGGATCTCACTGATCGGCCCGGTCAGCACGGGGTGCGCGCCGATCTCGACGACCGCACGCAGCCCGCGCCGGGCCGCGGTCTCGAGCGCCCTGGTGAACCGCACCGGCTCGCGCATGCTGCGGTACCAGTGCGTACTGTCCGGGGCCTCGTCGAGCCAGTCGCCGGTCAGCGAGGAGACGAGCGGAACCCGGGGGCGCTGTGCCGGGACGGTGCCGAGCTCCTCGAGCATCGGCGCACGCAGTGCCTCCATCGCGGCTGAGTGCGAGGCGAAGGCCACCGGCAGCAGACGCGCGCGGACGTCGGCCCGCTCGGCGGCGGCGCGCACCGCCTCCAGGTCCGTCACCGGCCCCGAGACCACCGTCGCCGACGGGCCGTTCTCGACCGCGAGCTCGACCCTCGGGTGCCCGGCGGCGAGCTCGGCGGCGCGTGCGGGCGACGCGGCCAGCGAGAGCAGCCCACCCGCATCGTCGCCGCGCCCGGCCAGACGCTCCAGCAGCCGGGCCCGGACCGCGACCACGCGGGCGGCGTCGGCAACCGAGAGCGCCCCGGTGATCGCGGCGGCGGCGATCTCGCCCTGGGAGTGCCCGACGACGGCGTCCGGCTCGACCCCTCTGGCACGCCACGCGGCGGCCATCGCGAGCATCACCGCGAAGGTCATCGGCTGGGCGATCGCGTCGCGCTCCGGCGCCGGTGCGCCCTCCTGGCCGCGCAGCACCGCCCACGGCGACCAGTCCAGCACCCCGGTCAGCGCCTCGGCGGCCTCGTCGAACGCCGCCCGGAACGCCGGGTCGTGCTCGTACATCGCCCGGCCCATACCGGCCCACTGGGTGCCCTGCCCGGGCAGGACGAACAGCACACCGCCCTCGACGTCGGCGCGGCCGCGCACGACCCTCGGGTGCGGCAGGCCCTCGGCGATCGCGTCCAGCCCCGCACGTAGCACGGTCCCGGCGTCGGTACCGGCACCGGCATCGGCCACCGCGCCGTCGGGCAGCTCGGTGCTGGTCACCGCGCGGACCGGAGCGCCGGTGGCGACCACGACGGCCCGGTGCTCGCGGCGCATGCGGGTGGTCCAGGTGGCGCGGGCCAGGCCGGCCGCGTCGACCGCGCCGGCCGTCACGGTGTCGTCGGCCACCCCGGGATGCGCGCGCAGCGCACCGGCCTGGTCGGCGAGCCCATCGGCGGTGGCCGAGGTGACCACGACCGGCCAGGCGGCGGTGTCGTCACCGGCTGGCGCGGTGCCCGTGCCGGCGGGCGCCTCCGGGGCGGGGTCACCTGCCTCCAGCACGACGTGCGCGTTGGTGCCGCTGACCCCGAACGACGAGACCGCGGCGCGCCGAGGGCGGTCCGGGGCGTCCGGCCACGGCCGCGCCGTGGTCGCGAGGCGCACGTTGCCGGCCGACCAGTCGATGTGCGGGCTTGGCTCCTCGGCGTGCAGCGTCGGGGGCACCACCCCCGCCCGCATCGCGAGCATCACCTTGAGCAGCCCGGCCGCGCCCGCGGCGGCCTGGGTGTGCCCGATGTTGGACTTCACCGAGCCCAGCCACAGCGGGTGCTCCCGGCCCGCCCCGTAGGTGGCCAGCAGGGCCTGCGCCTCGATCGGGTCGCCCAGCATCGTGCCGGTGCCGTGGGCCTCGACGAGGTCGACGTCGTCGGGGCCCAGTCCCGCCGCACGCAGCGCCGACCAGATGACCCGCTCCTGGGAGGGGCCGTTCGGCGCGGTCAGCCCGTTCGAGGCGCCATCGGAGTTGACCGCCGAGCCGCGCACCACGGCGAGCACCTCGTGACCGGCGCGGCGGGCGTCGGAGAGGCGTTCGAGCAGCAGCATCGCCGCCCCTTCGCCCCACCCGGTACCGTCGGCGCCAGCCCCGAATGCCTTGCAGCGCCCGTCGGCCGACAGTGCCTGCTGCCGGCTGAACTCCAGGAACACCCCGGGTGTCGACAGGATCGTCACACCGCCGGCCAGCGCAAGGTCGCACTCGCCGTTGCGCAGCGCGGCCGCGGCCAGGTGCAGCGTGACCAGCGACGCCGAGCACGCGGTGTCCACGGTCAGCGACGGTCCCTCCAGGCCGAGGGTGTAGCTCACGCGCCCGGAGACCACCGACGCCGCGTTCCCGGTCGCCATCAGCCCCTCGAGGCCTCCTGCGTAGACCAGCAGCGCCGGGTAGTCGGTGCCGTTGCTGCCGGCGAACACCCCGGTCCGGCTGCGGCGCAGCGTCGAGGGGTCGATCCCGGCCCGCTCCACGGCCTCCCACGACGTCTCCAGCAGCAGCCGCTGCTGCGGGTCCATCGCCAGCGCCTCCCGCGGGGAGATCCCGAAGAACGCCGGGTCGAACCGCGTCGCGTCGTCGACGAACCCGCCCTGGCGGGTGGAGGTCTTGCCGGGCGTGCCCGGTCGAGGGTCGTAGAGCCCGTCGAGGTCCCAGCCGCGGTCGGTGGGCCACTCGGTGATCGCGTCCCGGCCCTCGGAGATCAGCTCCCAGAACTGCTCGGGGGTCCGGACACCGCCGGGGAACCGGCAGGCCGCCGAGACGATGGCCACCGGCTCACCGCTCGCCGCCCCCTGCCGCGCCTGCTCGACCTGCTGCTCGGTCTCCGCCAGCCGGGCCCGCGTGCTGCGCAGGTCGGCGGTGACCTTCTTGAGGTAGTCGAGCAGCTTGGCCTTCTCGGGGTCCTGCTGCGGTTCCATTGCTGTCCCTCCGCGAGGCGCTGGTGAGAGTGGTCGGGCTCCGGACGGCGGGGTCAAAGGCCGAGGTCGTTGTCGATGAACGCGAAGACCGCGTCGGCGTCCGCGTCCGCGAGCCCCAGGTCGGCGGGGTCGCCATCGGAGGCGGCGTGACCACCGGCCGAGCCGTGACCGTTGCCGTTCGCCTGCCCGTTGCCGGTGCCGCTGCCGTTGTTCGCGGCGGTGCCGTTGCTGGCGGCGCCGTTGCCGGCACCCGGGCCGGCCGGGGCCCAGGACGCCGCGAGATCGCCGAGGCGCTCGGCGATGCGCTGTCGATCCGAGCCGCTGGCCCGGGCGCCCGCGAGCAGCGCCTCGAGCCGGTCGAGCTCATCGAGGACCGAGCGTCGCCCACCGCGAACGGGTACTGCGCCCCCGTCCGCGCCGGCGTCCCGGTCGAGGCTGGCCGCCAGCTCCTCCGCGAGGTGGGCACCGAGCGCGGTCGCCGTCGGGTGGTCGAACAGCAGGGCCGGCGGCAGCGCCAGCCCGGTCGCCGTCGCGAGGCGGTTGCGCAGGTCGATGGCCATCAGGGAGTCCAGGCCGAGGTCACGGAAGGCCCTGGCCGCCGGCACGGCGTCCAGCGATTGGTGTCCCTCGTGCCCGAGTACCTGGCCGACGACCCGGCGTACCTCGGTCACCAGGTACTCCTCCCGGTCGGCTGCACGCATCCCGGCCAGCGTCGTGCGCAGTGCGGGCGTCGTCGGCTCGGCGACCGCTGGCAGCGCGGCATCGCTCAGGTCGGCCAACAGCGGGGCCGGGCGCATCGCCGCCACCCCGGCCGCGAGCCGGTCCCAGTCCACGTCGGCGACCAGCACCACCGCGTCGTCCTCGGCGGTGTCGGCTCCCGCGTCGATCTCGGTGCCCCTGTCGGAGGCCAGCATCCGGTCGAGGACCCCGTCGAGGACCTCGAGCGCCCGGTCCGGGTCGAGGGCGGCGATCCCACTGCGTGACCCGGCGGCATCCGCGTCCGCGCCGGGCGAGGCCATGCCGCCGCCGGCCCACGGACCCCAGGCCAGCGCGCACGCCCGGTACCCCGCCGCGCGCCGCGCCCGCACGACCGCGTCGGTGAGGGCGTTCGCGGCCGCGTAGTTGGCCTGGCCCGGGCTGCCGACCACGCCGGACCACGAGGTGAAGGCCACCAGCGCGGGACCGGGCCCCGAGGCCGGCCGGGTCGCGGCGTCGAGTGCGGCCAGCGCCGCCTTCGGGCCGACCACCCGGGCGATGCGCTCCGGGTCCAGGCTGCTCAGGGCCCCGTCGTCGAGGACCCCGGCGGCGTGCACCACCAGCCCGAGCGGGCCGTCGAGCCCGTCGAGCAGGGTCCGCAGTGCCGACGGGTCGGCGATGTCGACCTCGGGCACATCGACCCTGGTACCACCGGCCCGTAGCTCTTCGACCAGGGTCCGGGTGTCCTCGCCCCCACCTGAGCGGGAGACCAGCAGCAGGTGGCGGGCCCCGCGCTGCGCCAGGCGGCGCGCGACGCGCCGCCCGAGCGCCCCGGTACCGCCGGTCACCAGCACCGGGCCGCCGAGACGCTCGCCGAGGTCGGCGGGGGCCGCCGGGTCGCCGGGCGAGGTCGCCGCCGGGATCCGGTGCAGCCGGCGGGCGAGGACCCCGCCCGCGCGCAGGGCCAGCTGGTCCTCGCTCGCCGCCGACCCCGTTGACCGCCCCGCGCCTCCGGAGCGCGCCGCCGCGAGGGCGACCACCCGTTGGGCAAGTGAGTCGCTGGCCTCGGTGGTGTCGCCGTCCTCGCGTGCCGGCAGGTCGATCAGCCCACCCCATACGTCGGGGTGCTCCATGGCCGCGACCCGGCCAAGGCCCCACACCGCCGCTCCGGGGCCGGCCTCGCCGGCCGTGGCCGCCGGGTCGCCCGGCACGCTCACCGCGCCTCGGGTCACCACCCACACCGGGCCGGCACCCGCCTCGGCTGCCGTGCGCACGAGCGCGGCGACGCTCGCCGAGGCACCGGTCGCGGCGGCCCCGAGATCCGCACCGGCGGGCGCGCCGACCACGGCGATCACCGGGCAGGCCGCGCCGCCGAGGTCGGGGTCGACCCCCGGGTCGAGCGCGCCCTCGGTGACCTCGGCCCCGGCGTGGCGCAGTGCGTCGGTGAGTGCCTCGCCGAACCCGCCGGAGCCAGGTGTGGAGAGCACGCTCCACGGCCCGGTCGACGCTCCGGTCGCGGGCGCGGCCGGAGTGGCCACCGGCACCCAGCGCTCGGCGTAGCGCCACGAGTCGCGCGCGGCGTCGCGGACCGCGCGGTCGCGGCGCGCGGCCAGCGGGGCAAGTCCCTCGGCCAGCCGCGTGGCCATTCCGCCGTCCAGGTCGGAGGGCAGCAGCGCGGCCAGGTCGTCACCGCGCACCGCCTCCCAGAATGCCTCGTCCCACCGCGCGGTCGTCGCGTCGACGCTCGCCCCGGCCTGCTCCGGCCGCCCGCCCGGGTACAGCGGCGCCAGCGAGGGCAGGACCCCGCGCACGTGCAGGGTCGCCGTAGCGCGGGCCAGCGCGCCGAGCTCGTCGTCGCGGCGCAGCAGCGGCACCGCCGCGTCCGGGCCGGCGACCTCGGCGACCAGCGGGGTCAGCGACGCGTCCGGGCCGATCTCCAGGATCGTGCTCGCCCCGGCGTCCAGCAGCGCGCGCACCCCGTCCCCGAAGCGGACCGGCTCGCGCACCTGGTTCACCCAGTAGGCGGGGTCGACCAGCTCGGTCGAAGCGAGGCTCCCGGTGAGGTCGGAGACCACCGGCAGGCGCGGCTCGGCGAGGTCGACCGAAGCGGCGACCTCGGCGAAGCGCTCCCGCATGCCGTCCATGTGTACCGAGTGAAATGCATGGCTGACCCGCAAACCCCTAGTCCTGCGGCCCCGGGCGGCGAACCGGGCGACGATCGCGTCCACCGCGCCCGCGTCCCCGGAGACCACCACCGAGGTCGGTCCGTTGATGGCGCCGAGCCCGACGGTGCCCTCGCGCTCACCGAGGCGGTCGAGCTCCTCCCGGACCTCCGCCTCGCTCGCCTCCAGCGCGGCCATCGCGCCGCCGGCCGGCATCTCGGCCATCAGCGCGCCCCGGGCGACGACCAGGCGGGCGGCGTCGGCGAGGTCGATCACACCGGCGACGTGGGCCGCGACGAGCCCGCCGATCGAGTGCCCGAGCACCAGGTCCGGGCGTACCCCCCAGGAGCCGACCAGCGCGGCGAGCGCCACCTCGACGGCGAACAGCGCCGGCTGGGTCCAGTCGGTGCGGTGCACCAGCTCGGGGTCGGCCTCACCGAGGACCACGGGGCGCAGCGGACCCGGCAGGTGCGGGTCGAGGGCGGCGCAGACCCGCTCGAACGCCTCCGCGTAGGCCGGCTGCGTCGCGAGCAGTCGCGCACCCATCCCGGGGCGCTGGGCACCCTGCCCGGAGAAGACGAAGGCCAGCGGGCCCGGCGCGGCGGCCGAGGTGACCAGGGCCGGGTGCTGCTCGCCCCGGGCCAGCGCGACGAGCCCGGCGGACAGCTCCTCGCGGTCCCGGCCGACGATGACCGCTCGGCGCGCGCCCGCGCGGGTGGCCGCGAGGGTGCGGGCGACCTCGACCGGGTCGGTGGCCTGGTCGCCCGCCGGGCCGGCGAGCAACTGCTGGGCCCGGTTGGCCAGCGCGGCGCTGTCGCGGGCACCCACCGACCACAGCACGGGGCCGGTGTCCTCGGCCATCGCGGGTGCCGGCCAGAAGTTGACGTGCCGGAACGGGGTGGTCGGCAGGCCGTCCGGCACCCGGGCGGGCGCGGGCAGCCAGGCCGGGAGGGCGGCGCCCGCGGTCCACAGCACGGCAGCGGCACGGTGCACCGCCAGCCGGGCGGCGCCCTCGGTGTCCTCGGCGAGGGCGGCGCCGAGGTCGGCGACCACGGTCTTGTCGTCGGCGGCCGGGTCGGCGCCGACGGCCAGCCACCGGGTCACGTCGAGCTCGCGGGCGGCGTGCTCGAGCGCGTCGGTCACCGGAGTACCGGCCGGGCCGGTCCAGTGCGCCGCGTCCGTCCAGTGCGCCGCGTCGGTCCAGGCCCGGGAGTCGACCTCGGCGCCGGTGCGGGTGGACACGACGACGACCCGAGGGGGCTGCCAGTCCAGCGCGGCGAGTGCCTCGCCGAGCCGCTCGGTGCCCCCTTCAGCAGGCTCCTCGGCCAGTGCGGCGGTCAGCCGGGCGGCGTCCTCGAGCGAGAGTGCGCCCGCCAGGTGCGCGGCCGCGACCTCCCCGACGCCGTGCCCGACGATCACCTCGGGCTCCAGGCCCCACGAGGCGGCGAGGCGCCCGGCGGCGACGTGCACGGCGAACCGGGCGGGCCCGGCCCACCTCGGCTCCGCGAGCGGGCCCACAGCGTCGGGCCCGGAGCCGGGCCCGGAGTCGGCCATCACGTCGAGCAACGCGCGGTCGCGCCCGAGGTGCAGGTCGACGTGCGCGCAGGCGTCTTCGAGGGCGTCCCCGAAGGCGTCGGAGGCGGCGGCCGCCCCGAGCGCCCGAGGGCACCAGGTGTCCTCGCCCCCGAGCAGCAGGCCCGTCGTCCCGGGCAGGATCCCGGCCGCCGGCCCGCGAAGGACCTCCGCGCCCGATACGTCGTCCGTGGCCGGCTCGGCACCGGTGTCGGCGATCGCCCGCAGGCCCGCCACGGTGGCGGCAGGTCCGGCGGCCAGCACGACCGCCCGGTGCTCGAAGGCGTCCCGGCACCGGGCGGCACCGGCCGCCAGGGTGGCCGCGCTCTCCCCGGGCTCGGCCCCTGCGACACGGTCGGCGAGGCGGGCCGAGGTGATCCGCAGCGCATCGGCGTCGCGCCCGGAGACCAGCCACGGCAGCACCGACGGGGTGGCCTCCGGCGCCCCCGGCACGGCCTCGACCTGGTCGGGGGCCTGCTCGAGCACGATGTGCGCGTTGGTCCCACTGATTCCGAACGCCGACACCCCGGCACGGCGGATCCGCTCGCCGCGCGGCCACTCGACCGGCTCGGTGAGCAGCTCGACCGCGCCGACGGACCAGTCGACGTGCCGGGTGCGCGTACCGACGTGCAGGGTCCGGGGCAGCCGCTCGTGCTCGAGGGCCTTGACCATCTTGATCAGCCCGGAGAGCCCGGCGGCGGCCTGGGAGTGGGCGATGTTCGACTTGATCGACCCCATCCGCAGCGGGCGCTCTGGGTCCCGTCCGGCGCCGTAGACCGCGAGCACGGCCTGGGCCTCGATCGGGTCGCCGAGCGCGGTGCCGGTGCCGTGCGCCTCGACGGCATCGATGTCGTCGGGCACGATCCCCGCGTCGGCCAGCGCGGCCCGGATGACCCGCTGCTGGGACGGCCCGTTCGGCGCGGTCAGCCCGTTGGAAGCGCCGTCGGAGTTGATCGCCGACCCGGCGATCACCGCGAGCACCCGGTGGCCGGCGGCGCGCGCGGTGGAGAGCCGCTCGACGGCGATGACGGCCGTCCCCTCCGACCAGCCGGCCCCGTCCGCGTCGTCGGAGAACGCCTTGCAGCGCCCGTCGCCGGCCAGCCCGCCCTGCTGGGAGAACGCCCCGAACGCGAACGGGGTCGCCATCACCGTGGCCCCGCCCACCAGGGCCATGTCGCATTCGCCCGCCTTCAGCGCGGACATCGCAAAGTGCAGCGCAACCAGCGACGACGAGCACGCGCTGTCCACGGTGACCGCCGGCCCCTCCGTGCCGAGGACGTAGGCGATGCGACCGGACAGCACGCTGCTGGCGGTGCCGGTGAGCATGTGGCCGTAGAACTCCTCGCCGAGCAGGGAGCCCGCGCCGGTGCCGTACCCGGAGCTGCCGGCGCCGACGAACACCCCGGTGCGGGTGCCGCGCAGCGACGACGGGGCGATGCCGGCCCGCTCGACGGCCTCCCAGGCGACCTCGAGCAGCTGCCGCTGCTGCGGGTCCATGGCCAGCGCCTCGCGCGGGGAGATCCCGAAGAACGCCGCGTCGAACCCGGCGATGTCGTAGCGGAACCCGCCCACCTCGTCGCCGAGACCCCGCAGGTCCCAGCCACGGTCGGTGGGCAGGGGCCCCATGGCGTCGATCCCCTCGTCGACCAGCCGCCACAGTCCCTCGGGGTCGTCGGCGCTCGGGTAGCGGCACGCCATCGAGACGATGACCACGGGGTCGGTGTCCGGGCCCTCGGCGACGGCGGTGCCGGCGGCGACCGGGCCGGCGGCGGTCTCGGCGCCGGCGGGCAGCATCTCGTCCAGCAGGTACTGCGCCAGCGCCCTCGGCGTCGGGTGGTCGAACACGGTGGTGGCCGGCAGCGGCCGCCCGAGCGGCCTGGACAGCGCGTCGCGCATGGCGATCGCGCTGATCGAGTCGACCCCGAGCTCGCCGAACGCGCGGTCCGGGTCGACGGCGTCGCTGCCGGCGTGGCCGAGCACCTTGGCCGCGGCGGCGCGCACCGCGTCGAGCACCACCCGCCCGGCACGCGCGGGCCCGGCCTCGGCGACCTGGCGGGCGAGGTCGGAAGCCGGCTCGTCCGCGCCGGCCGCCGGCACCGAGGTGGTCACGGCGTCCACAGCGGGCGCGAGCTCGTCGAACAGCGGGGCCGGGCTCGCCAGGGTGTACGTGGCCAGGAAGCGCGCCCAGTCCATGTCGGCGACCACGGGGCTCACCGCGCCCTCGCCGATGAGCTGCTCGAGCGCGCGGTGGGCCAGGTCGTCGTGCAGCATCCGGAACCCGCGCTGCTGCAGGTGGTCGACGGCCTCGGCGTGCGCGGCCATACCGGCCCCGCCCCAGGGCCCCCACGCCATCGACGTGGCCGTGCGCCCGGCGCGGGCGCGGCGCTGGGCCAGCGCGTCGAGGCGGGCGTTGGCCGCCGCGTAGGCGAACTGCGAGCCGGCGCCCCACGTCCCGGAGATCGACGAGTACAGCACGAAGGCGTCGAGGTCACGGTCCGAGGTCAGGTCGTCGAGGTGCCCGGCGCCAGCGACCTTCGCGGCGAGGGCGGCGGCGATCGTGGAAGCATCGGCGCTGTCCACAGGGGTGGCGTCGCCGGAGCCGGCGGTGTGGATGATCGAGGTCAGCGGCAGCGCGCCTGCGTCGATGTCGGCCAGCACGGCGGCCAGCGCGTCGCGGTCGGCGGTGTCGGCCGCCACCAGGGTGACGCTCACCCGGCCGGCGGCGGTCCCGTCGCCGGTGCCCGTCGCGCGCAGCTCGTCGGCCAGCTCCATGGCGCCCGGAGCCTTGGGGCCGCGCCGCCCGAGCAGGACCAGGTGCAGGTCGTGGCCCGAGGCGACGGCGCGCCGGGCGGCGAGGCGGGCCACGGCACCGCCGAGCGCCCCGGTCCCACCGGTGATCAGGAGGGTGCCGTGCGGGCGCCAGATCGACGGGCCGGCGCCGGAGTCGGGCGCGGGGCTGGGGATCAGGCGGCGGACCATCGCCATCGAGGGGCGCAGCGCGACCTGGTCCTCGTCGCCGGCGCCCGAGAGCACCGCGAGCAGCCGCTTCGCGGTGCGCCGGTCGAGCTCGCCACCGGTGGGCAGGTCGACCAGGCCGCCCCAGACCCCCGGGCGCTCGCGGGCCAGGGCCCGCCCGCCGCCCCACAGCGCGGCGAGGTCCAGGTCGGGAGCGGGGTCGCGGGGGCCGGTGGTCACGGCGGTGCGGGTCAGGACGAACAGCCGGGCCTCGCTGGCGCGGTCGGCGGCCGCGCTCGTCAGGGCCCGCACGACGCCGGCGAGTGCGGCCAGCGCGCCCACCACATCGGGGTCGACGGCATTCCGGACGTCACCGGTGTCCTCGGGCAGGGCCAGCGCGATGACCCCGGCCGGGCGGTGCGTGGCCAGCGGCTCGGGAAGCTCCTCGGCCCCGACCGGCGCCGCGAGGTCGTCGGCGGCCACCGTCACCACGTCGAGACCGCGCTCACGCAGCAGCGCGACCACCGGGTCGGCCTCGGGCGCGGTGGCGCGGTGGCGCAGGTCGGTGACCAGCCATTTACCCTCGGGGCGCGCGTCCGGGAGGTCGGTGGCAGGGCGCCAGGTGACCGCGTAGCGCAGCTGGTTGACCGCGTCGGCCTCGCGGCGGTCGCGGTGCCAGGCACCGAGCGCGGGCACCACGCCGGCCACCGCGCCCGCGTCGACGACCGTGCCGTCGGCCTCCACCGCGGTCAGGGCACCGGTGACGGCCTCGGCGTCACCGCGCTCGACATCGTCCCAGAACCGCTGCTCCCACGCCGGAACGGCGCCCGACGGGGTCGCGGCCGCCGCACCGATCGCGGCGAGGTCCGGGGTCAGCCAGTAGCGCCGCAGGTCGAACGCGTAGGTCGGCAGGTCGGGCCGGGGGCCGCCGCCCCGCCGGCCCAGCAGCGCGGTCCACGACGGTGCACCACCGGCCACGTGCAGCCGGGCGACGGCGAGCACGGTGGCCCGCACCTCGTCCTCGTCCCGGCGGAACCCGTTGATCGCGGCGACCGGGCGCCCGTCGGCCTCGGCGACGGTGCGGGCCGCCGCGGCGAGCGCGTCCAGGGCGCCGACCTCGACGAAGCGCACGATCCCCCGGGTGCGGGCGGTGGCGATCGCGTCGCCGAAGCGGACGGTGTGGCGCAGGTGCGCGCCCCAGTAGTCGGGGTCGCTCAGCTCGGCGAAGGTGGCCGCCTTGCCGGTGCGGTCGGAGATGATCGGGATCCTGGGGGCGGAGAACGAGCAGCTGGCGAGGGTGTCACGGAAGCCGGGGACGGCGGGCTCCATGCGCACGCAGTGCGAGGCGATGCTGATCCGCAGCACCCGGTGGCGCACGCCGCGCTCGGCGTAGCGCGCGGCCAGTGCCTCGACGTCCTCGACGTCGCCGGACACGACCACCGAGTTCGGCCCGTTGACCGAGGCCATCTCGATGCTGGTGCCCTCGGCGTCGGCGAGCACGTCCTGCTCCCCGAGGGAGATGGCCATCATCGCGCCGCCGGGGGGCAGCTCGGCCATCAGCCGGCCTCGGGCGGCGGCGACCTTCGCGGCGTCGGCGAGCGAGAGCAGACCGGCGACGTGGGCGGCGGCGACCAGGCCGGCCGAGTGCCCGACCACGGCCTGCGGCACCACGCCGAGGCTCTCCCAGAGCCGGTACGTGGCGACCTGGACGGCGAACATGGCCGGCTGGGTCCAGAACGTCTGGTGCAGCAGGTCGGCGTCCTCGGACCCGGGCTCGGCGTAGAGGACCTCACGCAGCGAGCGCGGCAGGTGCTCGTCGAGCGCGGCGATGGCCTCGTCGAGCGCGGCGGCCATGACCGGCGAGGCCGAGGCCAGCGCCCGCCCCATCCCGAGGTGCTGGCCGCCCTGGCCGGCGAACAGCATCGCCGTGCGGCCTCGCAGGATCGAACCGGTGACCACGTCGACGCCCTCGGGCGGGTCCTCACCGGCCGCGAGCGCCCGGGTGCCGGCGAGCAGCCCCGCGACGTCGTCGGCCACGATCACGGCCCGCTGCTCGAAGGTCGACCGGGTGGTGACCAGCGCGCGGGCCACCGCGGCGGGGTCGACGTCCGGGTGGGCCTCGACGTACTCGGCGAGGCGGCGGGCCTGCCCGGCGAGCGCGGCGGCTCCGCGCGCGGAGAGCGGCCAGACCAGGGGCCCCTCGATCCCCGCCGTGGCCCGGTCGTCACTCTGGTCACCGCTCCCGTCGAATAGCGTGACCTGCTCGGGCTCGAGGGACTGCTCGACGATGACGTGGGCGTTGCTGCCGCTGATGCCGAACGAGGAGACGGCCGCGCGGCGGGGTCGCGGGGTGCCGTCCTCGGCCGGTGGCGCGTCCGGCCATGCGGCCGGCTTGTTGATCAGCTCCACCTCGCCGTCAGTCCAGTCCACCCGGGTGGAGGGTGTGTCGGCGTGCAGCGTGCGGGGCAGCTGCCCGTGCCTCATCGCGCCGAGCATCTTCAGTACGCCGCCGACCCCGGCAGCGGCCTGGGTGTGGCCCACGTTGGACTTGAGCGAGCCGAGGCGCACCGGGCCGGTGCCGTCGCGGTCCTGCCCGTAGGTGGCGATGATCGCCTGGGCCTCGATCGGGTCACCGAGGCTGGTGCCGGTGCCGTGTGCCTCGACGGCGTCGACGTCGGAAGGGCCGAGGCGGGCGTCGGCCAGCGCGGCCCGGATGACTCGCTGCTGCGAGGGCCCGTTCGGGGCGGTGAGGCCGTTGGACGCCCCGTCGGCGTTGATCGCGGTGCCCCGGATCAGCCCGAGGATGCGCCGGCCGTTGCGGCGGGCATCGGAGAGCCGCTCCAGCAGCACCACACCGGCGCCCTCGGACCAGGTGGTGCCGTCGGCGTCGTCGGAGAAGGCCTTGCAGCGCCCGTCGGCCGCGAGAGCCTGGTCGGCCTGCTGCGCGAAGGGGGTCGGGGTGGCGATCACCGCGACGCCGCCGGCGAGGGCGAGCGAGGACTCCCCCCTGCGCAGCGACTGCACGGCCAGGTGCATGGCGATGAGCGACGACGAACACGCGGTGTCGATCGTGGCGAGCGGTCCCTGCCACCCGAGGTGGTAGGCGATGCGCCCGGAGATGACCGAGCCGGCGGCGCCGACCATGAGGTGGCCGTCGACGCCCTCGGGCAGCTCGCCGACCCCGATGCCGTACCCGGACTGGGCGCCGGCGCCGATGAACACCGCCGAGTCCGAGCCCCGCAGGGTGGCCGGGTCGATACCGGCCCGCTCCAGTGCCTCCCACGCCGTGGCGAGCACGAGGCGCTGCTGTGGGTCGGTGGCGAGCGCCTCACGGGGACCCATCGCGAAGAAGCCCGCGTCGAAGTCTCCCGCGTCCCGTACGAAGCCGCCGTTGATGGCGTCCCCGACCGGCCAGCCCCGGTCGGCGGGGAACGGGCCGATGGCGTCGACCCCGGTGTCGACGAGCTCCCACAGGTCCTCGGGGCTCTGGACCCCGCCGGGGTACCGGCAGCCGGCGCCGATCACCGCGATCGGCTCGTGCGCACGCTCACGGACCGCCGCGAGCTCCCGGCGTGTGGAGCGCAGCTCCGCGGTCAGGCGTTTGAGGTACTCCAGGGTGCGCTGGTCCTGGCCGCCGGCGGCTCCGGTCGGGTGGGCCGTGGCCGGGTCGTGGCTGCTCATGCGTCCAGCTCCTCGTCGATCAGGGCGAAGATGTCGTCGGCGGAGGTCGCCTTGGCGATGTCGGTGTCCATCTCGGTCCCGCCGGCCTCGGGCCACTCGGCGTCGCCGTCGAGGGCGTCGCCGGCACCGTTGGTGCCGCCGTTGCCGCTGCCGTGGCCGTTCGGGCCACCGCGGCCGTTCGAGTGGCCGTTCGCGTGGCCGTTGGAGTGGCCGTTCCCGTTCGAGTGGCCGTTCCCGTTCGCGCTGCCGTTCGCACTGCCGTTCTCCAGCCGCGCGAGCAGCTCCCGCAGCCGGTCCGCCGCGGCGGACCGGTCGGCGTCGCCCCATCGGCCGGCCAGCTGCTCGAGCTGCTCGAAGGCCGCCGCGCCGCCGCTCGTGGCTGGCGCGTCGGCGCCCGGGCCTGCCGCGCTCGTCTCGACGCCGGCGCGGCTGGCGGCCTCGACCCGCTCGGCGAGGCGCTCACCCAGTAGCTCGGCCAGGACGGTGGGGGTCGGGTAGTCAAAGACCAGCGTGGCGGGCAGCCGCACCCCGGCGGCGGTGCCCAGCCGGTTGCGCAGCTCCACCGAGGTCAGCGAGTCGAAGCCGATCTCGGAGAAGGCCTGGTCAGGGTCGATATCGTCCGCGCCGCCGTGGCCGAGGACCGAGGCGACCTGGTCGATGAGCATCCCCAGCAGCGCGTCCGGCCGCTCGCCGGGCTCCATGGCCGCGAGGTGGGCCACGAGCAGCTCGCCCGGCTCGGCCGCGTTGCCCCCGGCCCCCTCGGAGGTCCCCGCCGCGGCGGTGGCCCGGCGCGGGGCCCTGGCGGCCAGCACCTCGCGCAGCGCCGGGGCGACCGAGTCCAGTGCAGCCTCCGGGTTGATCCGGGTCGGGATCAGCACCGCCTCGTCGAGCAGCAGCGCAACGTCGAAGGCGGCCATGCCCTCAGCCACCGTGAACGGAGGCAGCCCGCCGGCGCCGATCCGGGCCCGCCCGGCCTCGTCGAGCGTGGCGGTCATGCCGCCGGTGGGCACCCACGGACCCCACGCCAGCGACTGGGCCGGCAGCCCCTGTGCCCGCAGGCGCACGGCGAGGGCGTCCAGCGCCGCGTTCGCCGCGGCGTAGTTGGCCTGGCCGGCCGAGCCCAGCGTGCCCGCGATCGAGGAGTAGAGGACGAACGCGGCGAGCTCGGCACCGGCGGCGAGGACGGCGTCGGCGAGGTGCCGCGCCCCGTCGAGCTTGGGGCCGAGCACCCGGGCGATCCCGTCGGCGTCCTGGGAACTGAGGACTCCGTCGGCGAGTACCCCGGCGGTATGCACCACCGCGGTCAGCGGCGCGTCCGAGGGGGCGGCGGCGACCAGCGCGCCCACCGCGGTCCGGTCGGTGACGTCGGCCGCCAGTACCTGCACCCGCGCGCCTGCCGAGGTCAGCTCCTCGACCAGCTCGGCCGCGCCGGGCGCGTCCGGACCGCGGCGCGAGGACAGCACCAGGCTGCGCACGCCGAGGTCGTCGACCAGGTGGCGGGCGAGCTCGGCCCCGAGCCCACCGGTGCCGCCGGTGATGAGCACGGTCCCGGCCGGGTCGAGCGCGGGCGCAACGGTGAGGACCACCGGGCCGGTGCCCCCGGACTCGGAAAGGGCACGGGCGGCGGCGCGGGCCCGCCGGACGTCCCAGGTCACCGGTGTCCCGGACGGCCCGGTCAGCGCGGCGGCCGCCGAGGCGGCGAAGTCCCCGCCAGCCGGCATCGCCACGAGCGCCCGGGCCTCGACGCGGGCCAGCGGGCCCACCGCCGCGGGGACGGCGCCGACCACCCGGTCGCCGACCGCGGGCTCTTCGACGCCCTCCCCGACGGCGAGCACGATGCCCGCGACGGTGCGGCCCAGCGGTGTGGTCGCGCCGGTGTCCTCGGTCGGGGCCGCGAGCAGGTCGCTCGCGTCCAGCCCGGCCGCACGTACGGCCAGGCGCACCTCGCCCGGCCCGGGCTCGCCGGCAGCGGCCGGGGCCGGGGCCAGGACCAGCGCGTCGGGACCGGCCGAGCCGGCGGCCGACCCTTTCGCCGATGTGTTGGCGGCCCTGTTGGCGGCCCTGTTGGCGGCCCTGTTGGCGGAGCGCTCCAGGCGCCATGCCCCGGTCTGCCCGGACGGCAGCGGCGGGGGTACCAGGGCACTGCCGGGCTCAGGGGAGGACCCTGCGGGCCCGGTGGCCGCCGGCACCAGCCGGGCGACCCGGGTGACGCCGGTGTTGTCCTCTCCGGCTCCGGCGTGCCAGGTCCATTGCGGCTCGCCGGGGTCGGCGGCCAGGGACGCGGCGAGCGCGTCGGGCAGGTCGGGGCCGTCGGTGTCGACGAGCACGATGCGGCCCGGGTTCTCCGCCTGGGCCGAACGCACCAGCCCGGCGGCGGCGGCCGCCGTCGGCTCCGCATCGGGGCCGACGGCCCCGACGGTGGTCACCACCAGCGCCGGTCCGGTGCCGTCGTCCGTGGCCAGCCAGTCCCGTAGCGGCGTGAGCAGGTCAGCGACCACGCGGGTGACCCCCTCGGCGTCGGGAGTGGCGCCGGGAGTGGCGTCGGTGGCCGGCTTGATGGCGGGGTTGATGGCAGGCGGCACCCGCAGCACCGTCGGCGTGCCCTCAGCGGTTCCGGCCGGGGTCCGCTCGCGCCACGCCCAGCGCAGCACCGAGGCGCGGGCCGCGCGGACCGCCGGGTCGACCGGGGCCGATGCGGCCACCGAGCCGACCGAGCGCAGGACCAGCTCCTCGCTGGTCAGCACGAGCGCACCGGTCGGGTCGGCGACGGTCAGCGACACCGACTCGGGCCCGGTCGCCACCATCCGGCTGCGCAGCCGGCGGGCACCGCTCGCGTGCAGGCGGACGCCCGTCCAGGCGAAGGGCAGGCGCCCGGTCTCGGTCTCGCCGAGACCCGCGAACATCATCGTCTGCAGCGCGCCGTCGAGCAGGGCCGGGTGCACGCCCATCTCGGCGGCCGAGTCGGCCACCGAATCGGGCAGCGCGACCTCGGCGAACACCTCGGGGCCGACCTGCTGCCCGTCGACCTCCCCGCGCGGGCGCAGCCAGACCCGCCGCAGGCCGATGAAGGCCGGCCCGTAGACGAAGCCCTGCTCGGCGAAGCGGGCGTAGAAGTCGCTGACGTCGGTCTCCTCGGCACCGGGCGGGGGCCAGACGCCGGCGAGGTCGGCTGCCCCGGTGTCCTGGCCGGGCGCGGCCGGAGCGGGAGAGAGGAAGCCACTGGCGTGCAGCGTCCACCCGGCCTCTGGGTCGCCCTCCAGGCGGCCTCGGATCTCCAGCGGGCGGGCGCCGTCGGCGGCGGCGGGCGCACCGACGTGGATCCGCAGGTTCACCGCGTTGTCGCGGGTCAGCACGATCGGGGCGGCGATGGTCATCTCGGCGACCGCGGTGTCCGGGCCGGCGGCGCTGAACCCCGCGGCCATGGCGAGCTCCAGGAAGCCGGTGCCGGGCAGGATGACGACGGTGGACCCGTCGCCCGCCCCGCTCAGCAGCGCGTGGTCGGCGATCCACGGGTGGGCGCTCAGCGCCAGCCGGCCGGTCACCAGATGGCCGCCGTCGGGTAGCTCCACGGCCGCGCCGAGCATCGGGTGGCCGGCGGAGTCGAGCCCGAGCGAGCGCACGTCGCCGCTGAGCCTCGGCGGGCGCGGCCAGTAGCGCCGCCTGGCGAAGGGGTAGGTCGGCAGCACCGCGAGCAGGGTCGCCGGCACGCTCGGCGCCTCGGTGCCGCCGCCGAGCGCGGCGACCGGGTCGATCCCGTCCCCGGCGGCGTGCAGCGCGGCCACCGCCCTGAGCAGGCCGACCAGCTCGTCGGTGTCGCGGCGCCGGGCGGCCACCACCA
The DNA here is from genome assembly GCA_036272795.1 of Pseudonocardia sp. Classification (GTDB taxonomy): domain Bacteria; phylum Actinomycetota; class Actinomycetes; order Mycobacteriales; family Pseudonocardiaceae; genus Pseudonocardia. Next base: position 29,109 of record DATAYB010000364.1, on the reverse strand, counting down.
GGTCCGGCTCGACGTCGACCGCCGCCAGGCACTCGCCCACCAGCGGGGTCAGCGCGGCGTCCGGGCCGACCTCGACGAACCGGGTCGCGCCCTGCTCGGCGGCCGAGGCCACCGCGTCGGCGAAGCGGACCTCGGCGCGCACGTGGCGCACCCAGGTCGCCGGGTCGGTGAGCTCTTCGGCGGTCGCCACCCGCCCGGTCAGCGCGGAGACCAGGGTCCGGCGCGGGGCGGCGAACTCGATGCCGGCGATCGCGGCGGCGAACTCGTCGAGCATCGGCTCCATCAGCGGGGAGTGGAACGCGTGGCTGACCGCGAGCCGGGACACCCGGTGCCCGCCGGCCTTGGCCGCCGCGACCACCGCGTCGACCGCGTCCCCGGCCCCGGAGACCACCACCGAGGTGGGCCCGTTGACGGCCGCGATGGCGATGTCGTCCCGGCCCTCGATCAGGGCGGTCACAGCGTCCTCGCCGAGCGCGACGGCGGCCATCGCTCCGCCCGGAGGCAGCGCCTCCATCAGCGTGGCCCGCGCGGCGACCAGGCGGGCGGCCCCGTCGAGGTCGAACACTCCGGCCACGTGCGCCGCGGTGATCTCGCCGATCGAGTGCCCCAGCAGCACCTCCGGGCGCAGCCCCCAGGACTCGAGCAGCCGGAACAGGGCCAGCTCGACCGCGAACAGTGCCGGCTGGGTCCACCCGGTGCGATCGAGGAGCGCGGCGTCCTCGGTGCCCGGCTCGGCGAACACGATCTCGCGCAGCGGCCGGTCGAGGTGCGGGTCGAGGTGGGCGCACGCGGCGTCGAAGGCCTCGGCGAATGCGTCGTGGGCGGCGTACAGCTCCCTGCCCATGCCGGCGCGCTGGGCACCCTGGCCGGAGAACAGCACGGCGGTGCGACCTGGTGAGACCGAACCGACGACGAGGTCGGTCCCGTCGGCGCCCTCGGCGAGGGCGCGCAGGCCCGCCACAGCGGCGGCCCGGTCGGCGGCGAGCACGACGCCGCGGTGGTCGAAGGTCGTGCGCCCGTGGCGCAGGGCGGCGGCCAGCACCGGCAGGTCGTCCGCCTCGGCCGGGCGCCGGTCGGACTCGAGCAGGTCGGCCAGGGCGGCGGCCCGGGCGGCCCGCCCGGCGGCGGTGCGCCCGGAGACCAGCAGCGGGACCGGCCCTTCGAACGCCCCGTCACGGGGCGCGGGCGCGGTGTCAGCGGTGTCCGGATGCGCGGGCGCGGTGTCCTGGTCGGCGACCGGCTCGCCGGGGACGTGCTCGAGCACGACGTGGGCGTTGGTCCCGGAGATGCCGAACCCGGAGACGCCCGCGCGGCGCGGGTGCCCGCGCTCGGGCCAGTCCTGGGCCTCGGTCACCAGCCGGACCGCGCCGGCCTCCCAGTCGACGTGGGTGCTGGGTCGGTCGATGTGCAGCGTCGCCGGGACCCGGCCGTGGGTCATGGCCAGCACGGCCTTCATCACCCCGGCCACGCCGGCCGCGGCCTGGGTGTGGCCCACGTTGGACTTGACCGCGCCGAGCAGCAGCGGGCTCTCCGGGTCGCGGTCGCGCCCGTAGGTCGCCAGCAGCGCCTGCGCCTCGATCGGGTCGCCCAGCGTGGTGCCGGTGCCGTGTGCCTCGACGACGTCGACGTCATCGGTGTTCAGGCCGGCCGAGGCGAGCGCCGCACGGATGACACGCTGCTGGGAGGGCCCGTTCGGCGCGGTGAGCCCGTTGGAGGCGCCGTCGGAGTTGACCGCCGAGCCTCGGACCACGGCCAGCACCGGGTGTCCGGCGGCCCGCGCGGTGGAGAGGCGCTCCACCACGAGCATGCCGGCGCCCTCGGAGAACCCGGCGCCGTCGGCCGCGTCGGCGAAGGCCTTGCAGCGCCCGTCCGGGGCGAGGCCGCGCTGGCGGCTGAACTCCTGGAACAGGCCAGGGGTCGACATCACGGTGACCCCGCCGGCCAGCGCGACGGTGCACTCGCCGCTGCGCAGCGCGGCCATCGCCTGGTGCAGCGCGACCAGCGAGGCCGAGCACGCGGTGTCCACGGTGACCGCCGGCCCCTCCAGGCCCAGCGCGTATGCGACCCGCCCGGAGACGACCGAGGCGGCGTTGCCGGTGCCCAGGTAGCCGCCGACGTCCTCGCCGGAGGCGACGAGCATGCCGGTGTAGTCCTGGCCGTTGGTGCCGACGAACACGCCGGTCGCCGAGCCGCGCAGCGAGGTGGGGTCTATGCCGGCACGCTCGAGCGCCTCCCAGGAGGTCTCCAGCAGCAGCCGCTGCTGCGGGTCCATGGCCAGTGCCTCGCGCGGGCTGATCCCGAAGAACGCCGCGTCGAACTCCCCCACACCGGACAGGAAGCCACCGGTGCGGGCGTAGGAGGTACCGGGGTTGTCGGGGTCGGCGTTGTAGAGCGCCCCGAGGTCCCAGCCCCGGTCGTCGGGGAACTCGCCGATCGCGTCGCCGCCGGCGGCCAGCAGCGCCCAGAACGCCTCGGGTGTGCTCACCCCGCCGGGGAAGCGGCAGCCCATACCGACGATCACGATCGGATCGTCGACCGTGCCGCCGCCCGTGCCGGGGTCGGCTCCCGGGGTGACCGCGGGACCGGTCTCGGGCTCGGCGTCGAGCTCGCCGACCATGGCGACGACCTCGCTGTGCAGGAGCTCGGTCAGCGCCTTGGGGTTCGGGTGGTCGAAGACCAGCGTCGCGGGCAGGCGCAGCCCGACGGCGGTGGAGAGGCTGTTGCGCAGCTCCACCGCGGTCAGCGAGTCGACGCCGAGGTCGCTGAACGCGGCGCCCGGGGCGACGGCCTCGGGGCCGCTGTGGCCCAGGATGGCGGCGACGTAGGTGCGCACCACGGTGGAGATGGCGTGCGGCCAGTCCTCGCGCGGCACGTCGTCGAGGTGGCGCAGCAGGCGCGGCCGGTCCCCGTCACCGGTGCCCTCGGCGGCGGCGACGGCGGCGAGCACGCGGCACGCGTCCGGGAGGTCGGCGATCAGCGGGCTCGGGCGCGCCGAGGTGAAGGCGGGTGCGAAGCGCTCCCAGTCCAGCGCGGTGACCGACACCGTGGTCTCGTCGTGGTCGAGGGCGTCCTGCAGCGCGGCGAGTGCGTCCTCGGGCTCCATGTCGAGCACACCGAAGCGCCGCAGGCGCTCGCCGACCGCGCCTTCGCCCATGCCGCCGGGGCCGCCCCAGTGGCCCCACGCCACGGCCGTGACCGGTTCGCCTGCGTCGCGGCGGATCGTCGCCAGCACGTCGAGGAAGGCGTTGCCGGGGGCGTAGTTGCCGAGACCGGGACCGGAGATGGTGCCCGAGGTCGAGGAGAACAGGACGAACGCGTCCAGTTCCAGGCCACGGGTCAGCTCGTCGAGCACGGTCGCGGCGACCGCCTTGGCGCGCAGTACCGGCTCCATCCGGTCGGCGTCGAGGGACTCGATGACACCGTCGTCGAGCGCGCCGGCGGCGTGCACGACGGCGCGCAGCGCAGGGCCCTCCCGGTCGATGCGGGCCAGCAGGGCGGCGACGGCGTCGCGGTCAGCGGCGTCGCAGGCCGCGATGGTGCACCGGGCGCCGAGTGCCTCGACCTCGGCGCGCAGGTCCTCGGCGCCGGGGGCGTGCGGGCCTCGGCGGCTGGTGAGCACGACGTGCTCGGCGCCGCCGCGCGCCAGCCAGCGGGCGAGGTGCCCACCCAGCGCGCCGGTGCCGCCGGTGACCAAAACGGTGCCTCGGGGGCGGAAGGGCTGCTCGACCGCGGCGGCGCCCGGTCCTCGGGCGGCGCGTACGAGCCGGCGGGCGAACAGGCCGGAGGCGCGTAGCGCGAGCTGGTCCTCGGCCTGCCCGTCGGTGACCACCGCACCGGCGAGCACCGCGGCCAGCCGCCTGGCCGCCCGGGCGTCGAGCGCGCTCTCCACGGCGCCGCCGGCGCCGAGGAGGTCGGCCCCGAGGTCGAGCAGGCCGGCCACGCGGTCGGCGTGCTCGAGCATCGCGACCCGCCCGAAGCCCTGCACGAGCGCAGGGACGGCGCTGACTGCCCGGTCCGAGCGCCCGGTGGCGACCGCGCCGACGGTGGCGACCCACAGCGGGGCGGTGACCCGCGCGTCGCCGAGGGCCTGGACGGCGAGCAGCGTGGCGGACAGCCCGACCGGTGTCGCGGGGTGGTCCGGATCCGGTGAGGTGTCGGTCCCGGTCAGGGCGAGCACGCCGTGCGGGGCCGGGTCGAGCGCGCCGAGGCGCTCGGCCAGCCGCGCCCGCACGTCGGGGTGCGGGTCCGCCGGTCCGGGGCGGTCGACCGTGACGGTGACGACCTCGGCGCCTGCGTCACCGAGCGCCCCCGTGACCGGGGCGGCAACCTCGGGAGACGTCCCCTCGGTCACCAGCAGCACCCAGCGGCCCTCGAGGCGGGTGGCGGCCGGCTCGGCGAGCGGGCTCCAGGAGACCCGGTACCGCCAGCTGTCGACGGTCGAGCCTCGGCGGCGGCGCTCGCGCCAGACCCCGAGTGCGGGGACGACCTCGGACAGCGGCGCCTCCGGGTCGATGTCGAGCTCGGCGGCGACCTCGGCGACGTCGGCGTGATCCACGCCGGCCCACAGCGGCGCGGCCCAGAGGGCGTCGTCGGTGCCGGCACCGGTCTGGGGGGCGGCCAGCGTCGGCCAGTAGTGCGAGCGGGCGAACGCCGTGGTTGGCACCGCGTCCGGGCGCAGCGCACCCGGGGTCGCGGCGGCGCCGAGCGCGGCCGGGTCGACCGGGACGCCGACGGTCCAGGCCTGGGCGAGGCCGAGCAGCAGCTCCGCCGGCCGGTCGGCGTCGCGGCGCAGGGTGGGCAGGATGGCCACCGAGCCGGCGCCGCTCTCGGGCAGGCCCGCGTCCTCGGCCGTCTCGGCCACCGCGGGCAGCAGCACCGGGTGCGGGCTGACCTCGATGACGTGCCGGTGCCCCTCGCCGAGCAGGGTGGCCATGGCGGCGTGGAAGCCGACCGGCTCGCGCAGGTTGTCGTACCAGTAGGTGGCGTCGGCCTCGGTGGGGGCCAGTTCCCGGCCGCGCACGGTGGAGTACCAGCGGATGCCCTCGCGGGTCCGTGCGGCCGGCGTCACCGGGGCCAGTGTGGCGAGCAGCTCCGCGCGCACGGCCTCGACCGCCGGCGAGTGCGAGGCGTAGTCCACGGCGATCCGCCGGGTCCGCACCCCGTCGGCGGCCAGCTCGGCCAGCAGCGCGTCGAGCGCCACGGCGGGCCCGCACACCACGGTGGCGCGGGGCCCGTTGACCCCGGCCACCGAAAGGCCGGCGGCCTCGACCCGGTCGCGGATCGACTCGGGCTCGGCCAGCACCGAGCCCATGCCCCCGTCACCGGCGATGCCACGCAGCAGCCGGGCGCGCCCGGCGACCACCCGCGCTCCGTCGGCGACCGAGAGCACCCCGGCCACGACGGCCGCGGCGATCTCGCCCTGGGAGTGCCCGACCACTACCGACGGGACGACGCCCGCGGCCTCCCACACCGCGGCCAGCGCGACCATCACCGCCCAGGACGCGGGCTGGACGACGTCGACGTGCTCGAGCTCGGCACCGTCGCGCAGCAGGGCGACCACGTCCAGGCCGATCTCGGCGACCAGTGCGTCGGAGCACTCCTGGAGCCGGGCGGCGAACGCGGGCGAGTGCTCCAGCAGGCGCGCGCCCATCCCGACCCACTGCGCGCCCTGCCCGGGGAACACGAACACCGGGCGCCGCGTGCCCTCGCCGGCGAACCCGCGCACGACCCCGTCGACCGGGGCGTCCGGCTCGGCGTCGGCGGCCGCACGCAGCCGCCGGCCGGCGCCGTCGCCGGGGGTGAGCACGACCGCGCCGCGATGCGGCATCCGGGCGCGCCCGGCCAGTACGGCAGCCACCTCGGCCGGCTCAGGGACGGACCCGGGATGTTCCGGCCCGGGCTCGGCGAGCGGGGCGAGGCGCCCCGCGGTGGTGCGCAGTGCAGCGGCCGAGCGGGCGCCGAACAGCCACGCGACGCCGCCCGCGACAACCGGCGCGCGCGTCCCGGCCGAGGAGCCCTCGGAGTCCGGGCCGGCCGCATCGGGCGCGGCCTAGGTCGCGACCTCGGGGGCGGGCGGCTCCGCCAGCAGCACGTGCGCGTTCGTGCCGCTCATGCCGAACCCGGAGATGCCGACGTGGCGCACCCGGCCGGGCTCGACGGGCCAGTCCGCCTCTTCGGTGAGCAGCGTGACGGTTCCGCCTGACCAGTCCACGTGCGGGGTCGGCGCATCGACGTGCAGCGTGCGCGGGAGCCGACCGTGCCGCAGTGCCTCGACCATCTTGATGATCCCGCCGACCCCGGCGGCGGCCTGGCTGTGCCCGATGTTCGACTTCAGCGAGCCCAGCCGGAGCGGGCGCTCGGGGTCACGGTCGCGGCCGTAGACCGCGATCACCGCCTGGGCCTCGATCGGGTCGCCGAGCGTGGTCCCCGTGCCGTGGGCCTCGACGGCGTCGACGTCCCCGGGCAGCAGGCCGGCCGAGGCGAGCGCGGCGCGGATGACCCGCTGCTGGGACGGCCCGTTCGGCGCGGTCAGGCCGTTGGAGGCGCCGTCGGAGTTCAGGGCCGAGCCGGCGACCGCCGCGAGCACGTGGTGGCCGTGACGGCGCGCATCGGAGAGCCGCTCGAGCAGGACCATGCCCGCACCCTCGGCCCAGCTCGCCCCGTCCGCGGCGGCCGCGAACGGCTTGCACCGGCCGTCCGGCGCCAGCGCGCGCTGGCGGCTGAACTCGACCAGCGAGCCCGGGCTGGACATCACGGTGACGCCGCCGGCAAGCGCGAGGTCGCACTCCCCGTCACGCAGTGCGCGCACCGCCAGGTGTACCGCCACCAGCGAGGACGAGCACGCGGTGTCCACGCTCAGCGCCGGGCCCTCCAGACCGAGCAGGTAGGCGATGCGCCCGGAGAGCACGCTGGGCGAGGTGCCGGTACCGACATAGCCCTCGACGTCGTCGGTGGCGATGGTGAGCAGCCCGACGTAGTCCTGGTACGTGATGCCGGCGAACACGCCGGTGGCCGATCCGCGCAGCCCGGCCGGGTCGATCCCGGCCCGCTCGACCGCCTCCCACGAGGTCTCCAGCAGCAGGCGCTGCTGCGGGTCCATCGCCAGCGCCTCCCGGGGGGAGATCCCGAAGAATGCGGCGTCGAACTGGCTCGCGTCGTCGAGGAACCCGCCCTCTCGCGTGTAGCAGGTGCCGGCGTGGTCGGGGTCGGGGTCGTAGAGCCGCTCGAGGTCCCAGCCTCGGTCGGTGGGCATCGGCCCGACCGCGTCGCGGCCCTCGGCGACGAGCTCCCAGAGCTCCTCGGGTGTCGTGACACCGCCGGGGTACCGGCACGCCGTCCCGACGATCACGATCGGGTCGTCGGTGAGGCGCTCCCGGCGCGCCACCGGGCCCGCGCCGCCGCCCTCGGCCGGGGCGAGCAGGTCACGCAGCGCCTCGGCCAGCGCGACCGGGCTGGGGTGGTCGAACACCATCGTGGCGGGCAGCCGGATGCCGGTGTCGCGCTCGAGGCCATCCCGGATCTCGACCGCGGCCAGCGAGCTCACGCCCAGCTCGGAGAACGCGCGCGACGGCGTCACGTCGGCTGCGTCCTCGAGGCCGAGCACGGTCGCGGTGCGGCCGCGGACCAGCTCCAACAGCTCGGCGAGCGCTTCGTCGGCGGGCATGACGGCCCACCGGTTGGCCGGCTCGGCGACCGGGGCGTCGGCCCCGGCGGCCGTCACCGGGGCGGCGGCCAGTGCCTCGGCCGGCGGCGCCGCCGCGGCCCGGGTGGTCCCGGCGGCCGCCGAGCTCGCCGCACGGCGGCGACGGCCCGGGGTCCGCGCCGCCTGGGCGGCCGGTGCCGAGGGGCCCTCGGCCTCGGCGGCCCCTGGCACGGGGACCGGGCGCAGCCGCAGCGAGCCGACGGTGAGCACCGGGTCCCCGGCCGCGTCGACGGCGTGGATCGCCACGGAGCGGTCCGCGCCCGAACCGTCTACCTCGATCGCCACCCGCAGCACGGTCGCGCCCGCGGCGTGCAGGGTGATGTCGGCCGAGGTGAACACCAGCGACGGGATGGCCGGCTCCTCGCTCATGGCCAGCGCCTGCAGTGCGGCGTCGAGCAGCGCCGGGTGCAGGCCGAACCGGCCGGCGGCCTGCTCGGCGAGCGCGCCGGCCTCGCCGTCGGTGGGCAGCGCGAGGTCCGCGACGACGGTGTTGCCGCGACGCCACAGCCCACGCACGGCCCGGAACGTCGGCCCATAGCCGGTGCCCTGGGACGCCCAGCGCTCGTAGGTCGCCTCGATACCGCCTTCGGGTACGACGGGCACCAGGCCGGCCGAGCCCACGGCGGGCACCGCCACCGGGTCACCCGGGCGGGCCGCCAGGCGCCCGCTCGCGTGCCGACGCCATGGCGCCCCGTCACCGGTGCGGGAGTAGAAGCCGGCCTCGCGGTAGCCGGACATGTCGGGCGGCCCGACGTCGACCTGGACGTCCACGCCCGCGGAGCCGGCAGCAGGGGCGGCGCCGGACCCGGCGGCGGAATCGGCGCCGGGCAACACCAGCGGCGACTCGACCACGACCTCGGCGACCCGCCCGCAGCCGAGTGCGTCCCCGACCCCGACCAGCAGCTCCAGGTAGGCGGCGGTGGGCAGCACCACCGACCCGCCGAGGCGGTGCTCGCCGAGCCAGGGGTGCTCGCGGAGGTCGAGGCGGCCGGACAGCACCGTGCCACCGCCGCTCGCCGGAGTGGTGACGGCGGCGAGCAGGGGGTGCTCGGTGGTGCCGAGCCCGGGGACGCCGGCGCGGCGGACCGGGCCGGGCTCGAGCCAGTACCGCCGGCGGCGCAGCGGGGTGACCGGTACGTCGACCACGCGCGCGTCCCGCCCGGCGAACGCCGGGCTCCAGTCCACGTCGACGCCGTCGACGTACAGCGCGGCCATGGCGCGCAGCACGGTGTCCGCGTCGTCGCGGTCGCGGCGCAGCAGTGACACCGAGGGCCCCCGCCGGTGGGCGGGCAGGTCCTCGAGGACCTCGGCGAGCAGCGGGATGAGCGTGGCGTCGGGGCCGACCTCGAGCCAGCGGGTCACACCCAGGTCGTGGCAGGCCCGCAGCGCGTCGGCGAACCGGACCGGTTCGCGCAGCTGCAGGGCCCAGTGCGCGGGGTCGGTGAGCTCCCCCGGCCCGGCGAGGCGCCCTCGGCGGTCGCAGACGATCGGCAGCACCGGCTCGTGCGGGGTCAGCGTGGCGGCGACCCGCGCGACGACGTCGACGGCGCCGTCCATCAGCGGGGAGTGGAAGGCGTGGCTCACCCGCAGCGGGGTGACCCGGACCCCCCGCTCCTCGAGCCGGGCCCGGACCTCGGCGACCGCGCCGGCGGCACCGGAGACCGTGACCGAGGCGGGCCCGTTCACCGCGGCGATCGCGAGCTCGGACTCCCGGCCTGCCAGCAGTGCGGTGACGACGGCCTCGCTGGCCCGGACCGCGATCATGGCGCCGCCCTCGGGCAGCTCGTCCATCGCACGGGCCCGCGCCACGACCAGCCGGCACGCGTCGGGCAGGTCGAGCACGCCGGCCACGTGGGCGGCGGCGATCTGCCCGACCGAGTGCCCCACCACGACGTCGGGCACGATGCCGTGGGCGCGGACCAGCGCGGCGAGCGCGACCTCGATGGCGAAAAGGGCGGGCTGCGCCCAGCCGGTCCGTTGCAGCAGCTCCCGGTCGGTGCCGAGCATGACCTCGCGCAGCGGGCGGTCGAGCTCGGGGTCGAGCAGCGCGCACACCTCGTCGAAGGCGGCGGCGAACACCGGGGAGGACCGCAGCAGTTCGCGGCCCATGCCGATGCGCTGGGAGCCCTGCCCGGAGAACAGCAGCGCCGTGCGACCGGACCCGGCACCACCGGTGACCAGGTCGGGGTGTTCGCCCCCGTCGGCGGCGGCCTGCAGGGCGGGCGTCGCGCCCTCGGCCTCGGCGGCGATCACCACCCCGCGGTGCTCGTGGGCGGCGCGGGTGGTGGCCAGCGAGAACGCCAGGTCGGCGGTCCGGGACGGCACTCCCACCAGCCCGTCGCGCAGGGCGGCGGCGGTGTCGCGGCGCCCGGCGGAGGTGCGCCCGGAGAACAGCCACGGCAGCGGACCGGCTCCGGGGTCGTCGAGCGGTTCGGCGGGCACGGGGTCCGGGGCCTGCTCGAGCAGGACGTGGGCGTTCGTACCGCTGACGCCGAACGCGGACACGCCGGCCCGGCGCGGGCGGTCACCGTCCGGCCACGGGTGGGCGCTGTGCAGCAACGCCACCCCGCTGGCACTCCAGTCGACGTGCTCGGTGGCGGGCTCGGCGTGCAGGGTCGCGGGCAGCTCACGGTGTCGCAGCGCCTGCACCATCTTGATCACGCCGCCGACCCCGGCCGCGGCCTGGCTGTGACCGATGTTCGACTTCAGCGAGCCCAGCCGCAGCGGCCGCCCGGGGTCACGGTCGTGGCCGTACACCGCGATCAGCGCCTCGGCCTCGATGGGGTCGCCGAGTACGGTGCCGGTGCCGTGCGCCTCGACGGCGTCGACGTCGCCCGGGGTGAGGCCCGCGTCGCGCAGCGCGTCGCGCAGCACGTCCTCCTGGGCCGGTCCGTGTGGCGCGGTGAGGCCGTTGGAGGCGCCGTCGGCGTTGACCGCCGAGCCACGCACGACCGCCAGCACGCGGTGCCCGGCGGCAAGTGCGTCGTCGAGGCGCTCGACCACGAGCATCCCGACGCCCTCCGACCAGCCGGTGCCGTCGGCGGAGGCCCCGAAGGACTTGCAGCGCCCGTCCCCGGCCAGGCCGCCCTGGCGGCCGAACTCGACAAAGCCGGCGGGGCTGGCCATCACGGTGACACCGCCGACCAGTGCCGCGTCACACTGCCCGGCGCGCAGGGCCTGCCCGGCCAGGTGGAGCGCGACCAGCGAGGACGAGCACGCGGTGTCCACGGTCAGCGCCGGCCCGCGCAGGCCGAGGGTGTACGAGACGCGCCCGGAGACGACACTGGCCGCCGTACCGGTGAGCAGGTGGCCGGCGAGCCCTTCCGGCAGCTCGGTCACGTCGGAGGCGTAGCCGGATGCGCTGGCTCCGATGTATACGCCGGTGCGGGTGCCGCGCAGCGACGTCGGGTCGATCCCGGCCCGCTCCACCGCCTCCCACGCCGTCTCCAGCAGCAGCCGCTGCTGCGGGTCGAGCGCGGCGGCCTCCCTCGGTGCGACGCCGAAGAACGGGGCGTCGAAGTCGGCGGCGTCGGGCAGGAACCCGCCGCGCAGGGTGGCCAGGTCGCCCACCCCGGGGTCACGCAGGGCGTCCAGGTCCCAGCCCCGGTCGGTCGGGAAGTCGCCGATGCCCTCGCCCCCGGCAGCGAGCAGGTCCCACAGCGCGTCCGGGTCGGTGGCGCCGCCGGGGTAGCGGCAGGCCATGCCCACGATGGCGAGCGGCGCCCGGGAATGGTCCCGGTCCCGTGCCGGGCCGTCGAGCGCGGCCGAGGCGGCGCCCGACTCCCAGACCCGGGGCAGCAGGTGCGCGGCGAGCTCGGCCGGCGTCGGGTGGTCGAACACCAGCGCCGCCGGCAGCCTCAGCCCTGTCTCGCGGGCCAGCACGCCGCGCAGCTCGATCGCCGTCAGCGAGTCGATGCCCAGCTCACGGAAGGTGACGCCCGCCTGGACCGGTTCGGGATGGCCCAGCACCTCGGCGGTGCGGGAGCGGACCAGGTCGAGCAGGGTCGCGGCACGCTGGGCCGCCGGCACGTCGGCCAGTGGGGACCGGACGGACGTACCGTCCGAGGTCGACTCAGGCGCGGCCGGGGTGATCTCGCGCATCAGCGGGCTCGGCCGGGTGAGGGTGAAGGCGTCGAGGAAGCGCCCGAGGTCGAGCGGGGCGAGCACCGGGGTCGGGTCGGCACCACCCACCGCCTCGGCCAGTGCGTCGAGGGCCTCGTCGGGCCGCAGCGCGGTCAGCCCCTGGCGGGCGAGCCGGTCCAGGGCGCCGTCGGCCGAGGCCAGGCCGGCGCCGGCCCACGGGCCCCACGCCACCGACGTCGCGGGCAGGCCACGGGCGTGGCGGGCGAGTGCCAGCGCGTCGAGGGCGGCGTTGGCGGCCGCGTAGGCGGGCTGCCCGGCCGAACCCCAGACCCCGGCCACCGAGGAGAACAGCACAAACGCGTCCAGCTCGCGACCGTCGAGCAGCTCGTCGAGTACGACGGCGCCGGTGAGCTTGGCGTCCAGGACGGCGGCCGCGGCGGATGGTTCGGTACCGGCGACAGCGGCGGCCTCACCGAGGCCGGCGGCGTGCACGACGGCCAGTGGCGCGGGGCCCTCTTCCAGCTCCGCGAGCAGTGCGGCGACGGCACCCCGGTCGGCGCTGTCGACGGCCTCGACCCGGACCTCGGTCCCGGTCGCGGCGAGCTCGGCGCGCAGCTCGGCCGCGCCGGGCGCGTCCGGTCCGCGCCGGCTGGTCAGCACGAGCCGTTCCGCGCCGTGGGCGGCCGCCCAGCGGGCGACGTGGGCACCGAGCCCGCCGGTGCCGCCGGTGATCAGCACGGTGCCGCGCGGGCGCCACGCCACGGAGGTCGCGGGGTCTTCGGAGCCAACCGGCGCGGGTCGCAACCGGCGGGCGAAGGTCTCGCCGCCCCGGATCGCGACCTGGTCCTCACCGTGGTCGCCGAGGGTGCCGGGCGGACCGGCGAGTGCGGCCACCGCGCGGTCGAGGTCGGCGGGTGCGGGCTCGGCGGGCAGGTCGACCAGGCCGCCCCAGCGTCCCGGGTGCTCCAGCGCGACGACCCGGCCCAACCCCCAGAGGGCGGCCTGCTCCGGGTCGGGCGCGTTGTGGCCGCTCAGGTCCTCGCCGGCGGCGACGGCGTTCGTGGTGACGCACCACAGCGGTGCGTCCGCGGTGGCCGGCCGGCCGCTCGGCGCGTCCCCGCCCCCGTCCGGCGCGGCCCGGTCGAACCCCAGGTCGAGCTGCTGTTCGAGCACGGCCTGCACGGCACGCAGGGTGTCCAGGAAGAGTGCGTGGCCGGGTGCGCGGGCAGCGCCGTCCTCGAGGGCGAGCACGGAGACGACACCCTCCACCGGGCGGCCCTCGGCGTACGCCTCGACGATCCGCCGGGCCAGCACCTCCCGGTCCTCGCCGACCGCGACGGTGGTGACCTCGGCGCCGGCCCGGGACAGGGCGTCGAGGAACGCGGCCGCGGTCGCGGACGGGTTCTCCCGGTGCGCCAAGGCGACCCAGCGGCCGGGACTACCGGGAGTGGTGGGCACCGGGCGCCAGGCCGTGGCCCACCGCGGGATCCCCGAGTCGTCCGTGCGGCCCGCTTCCGTGCGGCCGGCAAGACGCCGGGCGCCGGGCTCCGGCCAGTAGCGCCGATGCGTGAACGAGTACGTCGGCAGCTCGACCGGCTGGGTACGGGCCCCGGCGGCGGACCGGTGGGGCAGGTCGGCGCCCGCCACCCACAGCGCGGCGGCCGCCCGGTGCGCCGCAACCGGTTCCGCCAGGTCCTTGTCGCCGAGGCACGTCACCACCGCGTCGGGATGGTCGACGGCCACGTGCCCGGTCAACGACGCGACCGGGGAGATCTCCACCCAGCGCCCCACACCGAGGGCCCGGGCCGCCACCGCCACGGCGTCGGCGAACCGCACCGGAGACGTCAGCTGACCCACCCAGTGCTCCGGATCGGCCCACGTCCCCGCCACGACCTCGGCACCGGTCTGGGTCGACACCACGGGAAACTCCGGAACGCCCCACTCGACTCCGGAGACGACCTGCGCCACCGCGTCCGCCGCAGGCGCCATCAACGCCGAATGGAAGGCGTCACTCGTCACCAGACGCGACACCCGCACCTCGGAGCCCAGCCCGGCCAGGAACTCCTCCAGCGCCCCGGCCGCCCCCGAGAGCACCGTCGACACCGACGAGTTCCGCGCCGCCACCGAGACACCGGCCGGCAGAGCTGCCACCACCTCGGCCAGCCGCTCGGCGTCCCCCGACACCGACGCCATCAACCCGCCGCCGTGCACGTCCGCCATCGCCCGGCCGCGCACCACGACCAGGCGCGCCGCGTCCTCCAGCGACACCGCACCCGACACGTGGGCCGCCGCGATCTCCCCCACCGAGTGCCCCACCACGGCGCCCGGCACAACGCCCCACGAGCTCAACAGCCGGAAACCGGCCACCCCGAAGGCGAACAGGGCAGGCTGCGCCCACTCCGTGCCCGCCAACGCTGCCGCGTCGGACCCGAAGAGGACGGACCGCAGCGAGCTCCCGCCACCCACGTGGTCGTCCACCGCGGCACAGACCTCGCCGAACGCCTCCGCGAAGACCGGGAACTCCTCGCACAGACCCCGACCCATGCCCAACCGCTGCACGCCCTGACCGCCGAACAACACACCCGTCGCACCGGACACCGAGGCACCGGTCACCACGGACGGCGACGGCTCGCCGGCCGCCAGCGCGGCGACGCCCGCTGGCGAGCCGTCCCAGACGACGGCGCGCCTGCCGAGCGCGGCGCGCGTGCCCGCGAGAGCCGACCCGGTCGCGGCGAGCGGGGCCCGGTCGAGCAGGGGCAGCAGCCGCGCCGCGCCGGCCCGCAGCGCCGGCAGGTCGTGCGCGGAGAGCCGGAGCTCCACCGGCGCCGCGTCGCCGTCGAGCGGCTGGACCTCGGCCGGCCCGGTGACGGTCTCCTCGCCCGGCGCCTGCTCGATGATCACGTGCGCGTTCGTGCCCGAGATGCCGAACGAGGAGATGCCGGCGCGACGCGGACGGCCCTCGGCGGTCCAGTCGCGGGGCTCGGTGAGCAGTCGCACCGCGCCGCCGTCCCAGTCGACCCGGCTGGAGGGCTCCGCCACGTGCAGGGTGGCCGGGAGGCGACCATGCCGCATGGCCAGGATCATCTTGATCACTCCGGCCACCCCGGCGGCGGCCTGGGTGTGCCCGATGTTCGACTTCACCGACCCCAGCCAGAGCGGCTCCACCCGCCCCTGCCCGTAGGCGGCCAGCAGCGCGTTGGCCTCGATCGGGTCGCCGAGCGAGGTCCCGGTGCCGTGCGCCTCCACCGCATCCACGTCACCCGGCACCAGCCCGGCCACCGCCAGTGCCTCACCGATCACCCGCTGCTGGGCGGGGCCGTTCGGGGCGGTCAGCCCGTTCGAGGCGCCGTCGGAGTTCACCGCGGAGCCACGCACCACGGCCAGCACACGGTGACCCGCGGCGCGGGCGACCGACAGCCGCTCCAGCACCAGCATGGCGGCCCCCTCGCCCCAGCCGGTGCCGTCGGCGTCGTCGGAGAACGCCTTGCACCGGCCGTCCGAGGCGAGGCCGCGCTGGCGGGAGAAGTCGAGGAAGGCACCGGGGGTCGCCATCACCGTGGCGCCGCCGACCAGTGCCCGGTCGCACTCCCCGCTGCGCAGCGCGGCCGCAGCCAGGTGTAGCGCGACCAGCGACGACGAGCAGGCGGTGTCGACGGTCAGCGCGGGGCCCTGCAGCCCCAGCGCGTACGCCACGCGCCCGGAGAGCACGCTCGCCGCATTGCCCGTGCCGAGGTGGCCGGCGAACTCTGCGTCGACCGTGCCGTCCGGGCCGACCAGCAGCGCGGCGTAGTCCTGCCCGTTGGTACCGAGGAAGGTGCCGGTGCGGGTGCCGTGCAGGCCGGTCGGGTCGATGCCGGCGTGCTCGAGCGCCTCCCACGAGGTCTCCAGCAGCAGCCGCTGCTGCGGGTCCATCGCCAGCGCCTCGCGCGGGGAGATCCCGAACAGGCCGGCGTCGAACCCCGCGACGTCCTCGACGAAGGCGCCTCGGCGCACCGTGCAGGTGCCGGGGTGGTCGGGGTCCGGGTCGAAGAGTGCGTCCAGGTCCCAGCCCCGGTCGGTCGGGAACCCGGCGACGGCGTCGATCCCGCCGTCGAGCAGCGCCCAGAACTCCTCCGGTCCCGCGACCCGCCCGGGGAACCGGCACGCCATTCCGACGATCACGACGGGGTCGTCGGCGACGTCGGTGCTGGCCGAGGCCCTGACCGGAACCGGGAGCGGGGCGGGGTCGCGCCGCTCGTGCAGGAACGCGGCCATCGCGTCGACGGTGGGGTGGTCGAACGCGAGCGAGCTCGGCAGCCGGTCGCCGAGCGCGGCCTGCAGGCGGTTGCGCAGGTCGACCGCGGTCAGCGAGTCCAGGCCGAGGTCACGCAGCGGGCGGGCCGGGTCGAGGGTGCCTGTCCCGGCGTGGCCCAGCACCTCGGCCACGGTGACGTGGGTGAGGCGGTGGATCCGGCGGCGGGCCTCCTCCGGCGCGAGCCCGGCCAGCTCCAGCCCGGCGCGCGCCGGTCCGCTGGGCGCCGAGGTGGCGGGTCGGTCGACCTCCGGGAGCGCGGTGAGCAGCGGGGCACCCCGCACCGCGGTGAAGGTGGGCGCGAAACGGTCCCACACGATGTCGGCCACGAGCACCGAGGACCCGGTTCCCGAGGCGGCGCGGGCCAGCACGGCCATGGCGGTGTCGGTGGGCAGCCCGAGGACCCCGGCACGGGCCGTGCGGTCGGCGAGCTCCCGGTCGGCGGCCATGCCGTCCTCCGCCCAGGGGCCCCAGGCCAGCGCGGTCGCGGCGTGGCCGCTCTGGCGCCGCCGCTCGACCAGCGCGTCGAGGGCGGCGTTCGCCGAGGCGTAGGAGCCCTGCCCCGCGTTGCCGAGGCGGCCGGCCAGTGAGGTGAAGACGACGAACGCGTCGAGCCCACGGTCGCGGGTCAGCTCGTCCAGGTGCTCTGCGGCGACGACCTTCGGGTCCCACACCCGCGCGACCGCGCCGGCGTCGAGCGAGGTCAGCACCCCGTCTGCCAGGACGCCGGCGGCGTGCACGACCGCGCTCAGCCCGTCCAGCCCGTCGATCAGGGCGGCCACCGCGTCTCGGTCGGTGACGTCCACCGCGACCAGGCGGACCTCGGCGCCGAGTGCCTCGAGCTCCTGCCGCACCACGTCCGCGTCCGGCGCGGCCTGGCCACGCCGGCTGGCCAGCACCACGGTGTCGGCTCCGGCCCCGGCCGCCCAGCGGGCCACGTGGCGGCCCAGCGCACCGGTCCCACCGGTGATCAGCACCGTGCCGCGCGGGGTCCAGGTCTCGTGCGGCAGCGTGGTGCGGCCGAGGCGACGCACATGGACGCCGCCGGCCCGCACCGCGACCTGGTCCTCGGCAGGGCCGCCGGTGGACGGGCCGCCGGTGGACGGGCCGGTGGACTCGGCGGCGGGCTCGGCGCCCAGCCGCCCTGCCAGGACGGCCGACAGGTGTCCCGCGACGGCCGCTCGGCCCGTTTCGGGGCCGGCCGGCAGGTCGACGAGCCCGCCCCAGGTGTCAGGTGCCTCG
The DNA here is from genome assembly GCA_036272795.1 of Pseudonocardia sp. GTDB lineage: Bacteria > Actinomycetota > Actinomycetes > Mycobacteriales > Pseudonocardiaceae > Pseudonocardia. Next base: position 11,791 of record DATAYB010000364.1, on the reverse strand, counting down.
AGTGCGGCGACCCGGCCGACACCCCAGATCCCGGCGGCGGCCGGGTCGACCACGTCGGTGCGCAGCACCCGCACGGCGCGGCGCGTGGCGACCCAGACCCTGGCGGCCGGCAGCGAGGCTGCCACGGCGGTCACGACTGCCGCGGTGCGGCTGACCTGGGCCTTCGGGTCCTCGGCCGGGTCGAGGGCGAGCAGCGACAGCACACCGGTGACGCCGTCCGGGTCCTGCTTCGCCAGCTCATCGGCGACGGCGGTGTCCCCAGCGTCGGGGTTGGCCGCGGCGGGGATCGCGCAGACGCGGATCGTGATGTTGGTGGCGCGCAGGGCGGCCAGCAGCGGCTCGCGCTCCTCGTCCTCGGCGATCTCCGGTGTGGTGATCACCAGCCAGGTGCCCGACGCGGGACCGCCCGGGCGCTCCGGGCGGCGCTCCCACCGGTCGACGTAGGTCCAGGTGTCGACGACCGCGTCGCGGTGGGCACCGTCGTGCCAGCGGGCCAGCGCGGGCAGCACGTCTGCCAGCCGCGCGTCCGGGTCGACGTCGAGCAGCGCGGAGACGGCAGCGCTGTCCCCGGCGCCGACGCCGCGCCAGAACCCGGCATCGGCGTCCGTACCGGCGACACCCTGGGTGGCGTGGTCGCCGCGGCGCGGTTCGAGCCAGAAGCGCTGGTGACGGAACGGGTAGGTGGGCAGGTCCGCGACCTCGGCGGGGGTCGTCTCCAGGCCCGGCCAGTGCGCCAGGTCGGCCCCGGTGACCCACAGGCCCGAGGCGGCGCGGTCGGCGGCCAGCGGTTCGGGCTGGTCGCGGTCACCGAGGCAGTACGCGGGAGTGCCGGGGTGGTCGGCGGCGAGGTGCCCGGTCACCGAGGACCTCGGGCTGATCTCCAGCCAGCGGACCGGCGCGAGCGCGTCGGCGGCGCCGTCGACCGCGGCGGCGAAGCGGACGGGGGCGGTGAGCTGGCGGGTCCAGTGCCGGGGATCGGCCCAGGTGCCTGCGTCGACGGCCGCCCCGGTCACCGTGGAGAACACCGGCAGGCTCGGCGCGCTCCACCGCAGGGCCGAGGCCACCTCGGCGAGCCCATCGGCCGCGGGCGCCATCAACGGGCAGTGGAAGGCGTGGCTGGTGACCAGCCGGGAGACCCGCACCCGCTCGTCGAGCCGGGCCAGCACGGCGTCCAGTGACTCGGTCGTTCCGGACAGGACCAGGCTCGACGACGAGTTGTACGCCGCCACCGACACCTGCTCGGGCAGCTGCTCGACGATCCCGGCCAGCCGCTCCGGCTCACCGGACAGCGCGGCCATCGACCCGCCCTCCGGCAGTGCGGCCATGGCGGTGGCGCGTACCGCGACCAGCTGGGCGGCGGCGTCGAGGCACAGCGCTCCGGACAGGTGCGCCGCGGTGATCTCACCGAGCGAATGACCCACGAGCACCGAGGGGCGCAGGCCCCACGACTCCGCCATCCGGTAACCGGCGACCTGGAAGGCGAACAGGGCGGGCTGGGCCCACCCGGTGTTCTCCAGCATGGCGGCGTCGGAGAACGCGTCGGCCAGCGGACGGCCCAGGTCGAGATGGAGGTCGAGCGCGGCGCATGCCTCGGCCATGGCCTCGGCGAACACCGGGGAGACCTCGGCCAGCTCCCGGCCCATCTCGGCACGGTGGGCCCCCTGGCCGCCGAGCACGACGCCGGTACCGCCCGGCGCCACCGTTCCGGTGAGCACCGCCGGGTGCCGGTGCCCGGAGGCCACCGCCCGCAGTGCCTCGACCGGCCCGTCAGTACCGGTGTCTCCGCTGGTGTCGAGCACAACCGCGCGCCGCTCGAAAGCCGTGCGGGCCGCCAGCGCCGCCGCGGCCCTCAGCGGGTCGGCGAGCAGGTCGGGACGCCGCACGAGCTCGCCGGCGAGCGCCTCGCGCGCGGCGTCGGTGCGCGCCGAGAGCAGCCACGGGACGGTCCGCGACCCGGTGGTCCCGTGATCGGCACAGCGGTCGTCGGCGGCGGCCTCGGTGGGCTGCTCGGGGGCCTGCTCGACGATCACATGGGCGTTGGTGCCGCTGACCCCGAACGCGGAGATCCCGGCCCGGCGGGGGTGCCCGGTCGCCGGCCATTCGATCGGGTCGCGCAGCAGCTCCACGCGCCCCCGGTGCCAGGCCACGGCCTTGGTCGGCTCGCTCACGTGCAGGGTCCGGGGCAGCCGCCCGTGGCGCATCGCCTCGATCATCTTGATCACCCCGGCCACGCCGGCGGCGGCCTGGGTGTGGCCGATGTTCGACTTGATCGACCCGAGCCACAGCGGCTCAGGGCGGTCGACCGCGCCGTAGGTGGCCAGCAGCGCCTGCGCCTCGATCGGGTCGCCGAGCGCGGTACCGGTGCCGTGCGCCTCCACGGCGTCGACCTCGCCTGCGTCGAGCCCGGCGGCCGCCAGCGCGTCGCCGATCACCCGTCGCTGCGAGGGGCCGTTGGGGGCGGTGAGGCCGTTGGAGGCGCCGTCGGAGTTCACCGCGGACCCCCGGATCACACCGAGGATCCGGCGGCCGGCCGCGCGGGCGTCGGAGAGCCGCTCGAGCAGCAGCAGGCCAGCGCCCTCGCCCCAGCCGGTGCCGTCGGCGTCGTCGGAGAACGTCTTGCACCGACCGTCCGAGGCCAGGCCGCGTTGGCGGGCGAACTCGACGAACACGCCGGGCACGTTCATCACGGTGACCCCGCCGGCCAGCGCCATCGTGCACTCCCCGGCGCGCAGGGACTGCGCCGCCAGGTGCAGCGCGACCAGCGACGACGAGCACGCCGTGTCGACGGTCATCGACGGGCCCCGCAGCCCGAGCACGTAGGACAGCCGCCCGGAGATCACCGACGCGGACGTGCCCGTGAGCAGGTGCCCGCCCAGGTCCGAGGGGATGGAGGTGACGTCCAGGGGGTAGCCGGCGGCGCCCGCCCCCACGAAGACCCCGGTCCGGCTGCCGCGCAGCGTGCGGGGGGCGATCCCGCCGCGTTCCAGCGCCTCCCAGGCGGTCTCCAGCACCAGCCGCTGCTGCGGGTCGGTGGCCAGCGCCTCGCGCGGCGACATCCCGAAGAACTCGGCGTCGAAACCGGTGGCGTCGTCGAGGAAACCGCCCTCGCGGACGTACGTGGTGCCGTGGTGGTCGGGGTCCGGGTTGTAGAGCCCCTCGTTGTCCCAGGACCGGTCGGTGGGGAAGTCACCGATCGCGTCGACGCCGGAGTCGACCAGCCGCCACAGGTCCTCGGGGGACCGGACGCCACCCGGGTAGTGGCAGGCCATCCCGACCACCGCGAGGGGTTCGCGGTCGGCTTGCTCGCGATCCCGCAGTGCCTGCTTGGCATCGTGCAGGTCGGCGGTGACCAGTTTCAGGTAGTCCCGGAGCTTGTCCGCGTTTGCCATCGAGACCGTGCCCATCCGCGTCGGCGAAGATACGACGGTGAGGGGGCGCCCCACAGCGGGGCCTCAACTCACCTTGGTCTAGTCAAGCCGTCGGTCGACCGGCAATTGCCTAGTTCTCGAAGTGCCAGGTTCTGGGGGTTCTCCGGGCCGGGATGCGCGCAGGGGGCTCGCCGGCCGGTGGGTCACTCGACGCCGAGCTCGTCGATCAGGCTGAACAGCTCCGCGTCGGTGGCCTGCTCGACCCGGGCCTCCTCGTCCTGCTCGGGCTCGGCCGTCGGCTGGCCGAGATCGACCAGCAGGCCCTGCAGGCGCTCGACGAGGTTGCGACGTGTCTCGTGGTCCCCGTTGAGGCTGGCCACGACCGACTCCAGCCGGTCGAGCTCGGCCATCCCGGGGTGGCCGTGCTTCTCCACCGGCAGGCGCTCGTCGAGCAGCTCCGCCAGTCGCACGGGGTCGGGGTGGTCGAACAGCACGGTCGCCGGCAGCCGGAGGCCGGACGCGGCGCCGAGACGGTTGCGCAGCTCCACCGCGGTGAGCGAGTCGAAACCGAGGTCGAGGAACCCCCGGTCGACCGGGATCGACTCACCCGAGGCGTGTCCGAGCACCGCCGCCGCTTCCCGGCGCACCAGCTCGAGCAGCAGCTCCGACCGCCGGTGCGGGTCCACGCCGCGCAGCCGGTCGACGAGGCCGCCGGTGCCCGCCTGCCCGGCGGGCAGCGCGGCAGGGGTGCTCGCGGTCCCGCCCGCCTTCGGGGCGGGCGCGAGATCGGTCAGCACGGCCGGGACCCTGCCGGTGGCGGCCCGCAGCGCGGCCACGTCCAACCGGGCGGCGACCACCACCGGCTCGCCCACCGCCAGGGCCGCGTCGAGCAGCTCCAGCGCCTCCTCGGTGTCCATCGGGACGATCCCGCCCCGGGCCAGCCGGGCCCGGTCGGTGGCGGTCAGCGCGCCGGTCATGCCGCTGGACACCGCCCACAGTCCCCACACCACCGAAGTGACGTCGGCGCCGGCGGCGCGCCGGGCCGAGGCGGCCGCGTCCAGGGCGGCGTTGGCGGCCGAGTAGTTGGCCTGCCCGACCCCGCCGAGGGTGCCGGACAGCGAGGAGAACAGCACCAGCCGCGCGTGCGGCAGTGCCTCGCCGAGGTGGGCGACGGCGTCGACCTTGGCCGCCAGCACCGGGCCGATCCGGTCCGGGGTCAGCGCCTCGATCGCCCCGTCGTCGATCACCCCCGCGGTGTGCACGACGGCGTCGATGTGGCCGCCGCCGGCGGCGACAGCGGTGGCCACTCCCGCCGGGTCGGTGAGGTCGGCGGCCACGACGGTGACCTGGGCCCCGAGTGCGGTCAGCTCCTCGCGCAGGGCGTCGGCGCCCTCGGCGGCCGGGCCCCGTCGGCTGGCCAGCACGAGTCGCTCGACGCGGTGCACGCCGGCCAGGTGCCTGGCGACGGCCGCGCCGAGGGCGCCGGTCCCGCCGGTGACCAGGACGGTGCCGTGCCATGCCGGCCGAGGAGCGTCCTCGGTGTCATGGCCGGCGTCGCTCCCGATGGGGGTGGCCGGGAGGTCCACCCGATGCAGGCGAGGCACCCACAGGTCTCCGCCGCGCCGGGCGACGAGCGGTTCCCCGGAGGCCACCACGGCGGTGATCTCGGCGTCCGTCGGGTCGTCCGCACCCTTCTCGGACCCGGGCGCGGAGTCGAGGACGACGATGCGGTCGGGCTGCTCGGCCTGCGCGGAGCGTACGAGACCCAGCGCGGCGGCCGCGGCCGCGTCGGGTGCCTCGTCGTCGACCGAGCACGCCCCACGCGTGAGCACGACCAGGCGCGCGTCGGTGGTCTGGGGGACCGCCAGCCAGTCCTGGACGGTCCGCAGCATGGCCCGCACCGCGTCGTGCACCCGAGCGGACCCGGAGGCACCGTCGGCGGCGGCTATCGGGGCCGGCACCACGACGGTGCCGGCGACCGGGCCGGCCGCGTTGACCAGGGCTCCCACCTCGGTGTGGCGCTCCACCGGGCCGTGGTCGTCCCCGACCCAGGGGCCGGGCACCCAGTCGGTGCGTAGCAGGGGCCGGGGTCCGGCGGCGCGCAGCGCGCTCGCCGGTACCGGGCGCAGCGCCACCGCGTCCACCCGGCCGACCGGGTTGCCCTCGGCATCGGCGAGCTCGAGGGTGACGGTGTCGCCGCCGGGGTTGGCACCGCCCGCGGGGCGCATCCGCACACGCAGGGACGTGGCGCCTCGGGCGGCGATGTGCACCCCGCGCACCGAGAACGGCATGACCCCTCCGCCGGCGGGATCGCGGTGCAGCGCGACGGTGTGCAGGGCGGCGTCGAGCAGGGCCGGGTGCAGGGCGCACCGGGCGGCGTCCGCCGCGAGCCCCTCGGGCAGCGCGACCTCGGCGAGCACGGCGTCACCGTCACGCCATGCGGCGCGCAGGCCCTGGAAGGCGGGCCCGTAGTCGAACCCGGCCTCGGCGGTACGGACGTAGAGGTCGTCGACGGCCAGCGGCAGCGCACCCGGCGGCGGCCACGGGGTGAGCCCGTCCGCACCGTCCGGGGAACCGGCGGACGGGCCACCGACCAGGCCGTCGGCGTGGCGGACCCAGCCGCCGCCCTCCGCCCGCGCGTCGACGGTCAGCGTGCGGGTGCCGTCCTCCTCGGGCCGGCCGACCCTGAGCTGGACGTCGACGCCGCCCGTGCTCGGCAGCACGAGTGGGGTGGCCAGCGTCAGCTCGTGGACCGGTCCCCCTCCGGTGCGTGCCGCGGCGTCGAGGGCCAGCTCGACGAAGGCGGTGGCAGGCAGGAGCGCGGTTCCGCCGAGCGCGTGGTCGGCCAGCCACGGGTGCGACGGCAGCGCCAGATGCCCGGTGAACAGGTGCTCGTCCGCGCCGGCCAGCGGCAGGTGACCGCTCAGCAGCGGGTGCCCGGTCCCGGTGAGCCCGAGGGTGGCCGGGGTGGTCCGCACCGGCGCGTCGAGCCAGTACCGGCGGTGCGTGAACGCGTAGGTCGGCAGCTCCGTGACCACGGCGGCCACGTCGTCCGCCGTGATCGAGCTCGCCGGGCCCTCGTCCAGCCAGCCCGGCAGGTTCGCGCCGGAGACCCACAGCGCGGCCGCCGCCCGGTGCGCGGCCACCACGTCGGAGGTGTCCTTCTCACCGAGGCAGGTCACCACCGCGTCCGGGTGGTCAGCCGCAACGTGGCCGATCAGCGAGGCGGCCGGGGAGACCTCCACCCAACGGCCGACGCCACAGTCCCCTGCCGCGGTGTCCACGGCCTCGGCGAACCGCACCGGCGAGGTCAGCTGGCCGACCCAGTGCCCGGGGTCCACCCAGGTCCCCGGCTCCACCATGGCACCGGTCTGGGTCGAGATCACCGGGAACTCCGGAGCGCCCCACGCCAGGTCCGGCACGACCTCGGCCAGCGCGTCCGCGGCCGGCGCCATCAGCGACGAGTGGAAGGCGTCGCTGGTCACCAGCCGCTGGACCCGCAGCCCGGCGCCGAGGCCTGCCACGTACCGCTCCAGCGCCTCGGCGACACCGGACAGCACCACCGACACCGAGGAGTTCCAGGCCGCCACCCCGACACCGGCCGGCACGTCCGCGACCACGTCGGCCAGCAGCTCGGCATCCCCCGACACCGCCGCCATCAACCCACCGCCGCGCACCTCGGCCATCGCCCGACCCCGCGCCACCACCAACCGTGCCGCGTCGGCCATCGACAACGCGCCGGACACGCACGCCGCGACCACCTCACCCACCGAGTGTCCGACCGCGACCCCCGGCACAACGCCCCACGACCTCAACAGCCGGAAACCCGCGACCTCGAAGGCGAACAACGCGGGCTGCGCCCACTCCGTCGCGCTCAGCACGTCCCGGTCGGACCCGAACACCACCGACCGCAACGAACCCCCGCCGGCCAGGCACCCGTCCACCGAGGCGCAAGCCTCGTCGAAGGCCTCCGCGAACACCGGGAACTCCGCACACAGCTCCCGGCCCATCCCCAACCGCTGCACACCCTGGCCGGCGAACAACACACCCGTCGCACCGGGAACCACCGAGCCCGACACCACGGGCGCCGGTCCGTCCCCGGTCAGGAGCACGCCGCGGTGGTCGAAGGTGTCGCGCGCACGCAGGGCGGCCGAGGTGGCCCGCCGAGGGCGGCCGGGGGACCACCAGCCGGCGAGGCGCTCGGTGGCCGCGCGCAGCGACTCCGCGCCGCGTGCGGAGACCGGCCATGGAACGACCACGGGTTCCCGGTCAGGTGCACCGGCGGGCGCGGGCTCGACGACCCGGGCGGGGGCCTCCTCGATGATCACGTGCGCGTTGGTGCCGCTGATCCCGAACGACGAGACCCCGATCCGCCTCGGCCGACCCTGGGCCGGCAGGTCGACGGCGTCCTGGGCGATCCGCACCGCGCCGGTGTCCCAGTCGATGCGCGAGGACGGGGTCTCGGCGTGCAGGGTGGCCGGGAACCGGCCGTGGCGCAGGCTCAGCACCGACTTGATCACTCCGGCCACCCCGGCGGCGGCCTGGGTGTGGCCGAGGTTCGACTTCACCGACCCCAGCCACAGCGGCTCCGTACGGCCCTGCCCGTAGGCCGCCAGGATCGCGTTCGCCTCGATCGGGTCACCCAGCGACGTCCCGGTGCCGTGCGCCTCGACCGCATCCACGTCGCCCGGTGCCAGCCCCGCGACCGCCAACGCCTCACCGATCACCCGCTGCTGCGCGAGGCCGTTCGGCGCGGTCAGCCCGTTCGAGGCACCGTCGGAGTTCACCGCGGAGCCACGCAGCACCGCGAGCACCGGGTGCCCGGCCGCCTGGGCGTCGGAGAGCCGCTCGAGCACCACGAGCCCGACGCCCTCCGCCCACCCGGCACCGTTGGCGTCCTCGGAGAACGCGCGGCAGCGCCCGTCCGGGGACAGCGCGCCCTGCCGGGAGAACTCGACGAACGTGTCCAGCGACGAGATCACCGTGACGCCGCCGGCCAGCGCCCGGTCGCACTCCCCCGAGCGCAGCGCCTGGGCGGCCCAGTGCATCGCCACCAGCGACGACGAGCACGCGGTGTCGACCGTGACCGCAGGGCCCTGCAGGCCGAAGACGTAGGAGAGCCGTCCGGACGCGACGCTGCCGGCGCTGCCGGTGGCGAGCTGGCCCTCGTAGGGGCTCGGCTGCCCGGTCAGGCGGCTGCCGTAGTCGTGGTAGTTGGAGCCGACGAACACGCCGGTCCGGCTCCCACGCAGTGTGGCGGGCGCCAAACCGGCCCGCTCGAAGGCCTCCCACGAAGCCTCGAGCAGCAACCGGTGCTGCGGGTCGATGGTCAGTGCCTCGCGCGGGGAGATCCCGAAGAACTCCGCGTCGAATCCGGCGGGGTCGTCGAGGAAACCGCCGCCGGTGGTGGCGAACGTACCGGGGCGTTGGGGGTCCGGGTCGTAGCACCCGGCCACGTCCCAGCCCCGGTCGGCGGGGAACTCCACCACCGCGTCACCACGGCGTTCGAGCAGTTCCCACAGCCCCTCCGGGTCCCGCACGCCGCCGGGCAGCCGGCAGGCCATACCGACGATCACGATCGGGTCCTCGCCCGTCGGCACTGTCCGGGTCCGGGCGGGTGTGGTCTCGACAGCCGTGTTGCCGGCCCAGCGGGCGAGCAGGAGCCCACTGAGCTCCTCGGCGGTCGGGTAGTCGAAGACCAGGGTGACCGGCAGCCGCACATCGGCCGCCCTGACGAGCCGGTTGCGCAGGTCCACCGAGGTCAGCGAGTCGAACCCGAGGTCGCGGAAGGCGCGGTCGGGCGCCACGGCCTCCGGCCCGGGCAACCCGAGCACGGCGGCGGCGTGTGTACGGACCAGCTCCAGCGCGGCGGCACGGCGCTCGGCCGGGTCGAGCCCGGCCAGCGCGGGGGACTCGACGGCCCCGGGCGCCTGAGGACCGGTCGCGGGCACAGCACCCGGGATCCCGTGCAGCGCGGCGAGCGGGCGCGCGCCGGTGATCACCTGGGCGTACCGAGCCCAGTCGACGTCGGCCACCACGACGTGCGCCTCGCCCTCGGCCACCGCGGCCGCCATCGCGGCGACGGCGAGCTGGGGGTCCATCGGGGGCATGCCGTTACGGCGCATCCGGTCGGCCGTCTCGCCGTCGGCGAGGCCACCGCCTGCCCAGGCTCCCCAGCCGATCGCGACGGCCGGGCGGCCCTCCCGACGGCGGCGCATGGCCAGCGCGTCGAGGTGGGCGTTGGCGGCGGCGTAGGCACCCTGCCCCGGACCGCCCACCGAACCGGCCATCGAGGAGAACAGCACAAACGCGTCCAGGTCGCGGTCGCGGGTGAGCTCGTCGAGGTGGGCGGCGGCCGAGGTCTTGGGCGCGCAGACTGCGGCCGCGTCGTCCTCGGTGAGGTCGGTGATCAGCGCGTCCCGCACGATGCCGGCGGTGTGTACGACCGCGTCCGGCGGGAACTGCTCGACCAGCGCGGCGAGCGCGGCGCGGTCGGTGACGTCGCACGCGACCACGTCGACCCGCACCCCTGAGGCGCTGAGCTCCTCGCGCAGCTCGGCGGCACCGGGCGCGGCGGGCCCCCGGCGGCCGGCGAGCACGAGGTGCTCGGCCCCTGCGCCGGCCAGCCAGCGCGCGACGTGCCCGGCGAGTGCGCCGGTCCCGCCGGTGACCAGCACCGTGCCGCGTGGCACCCAGACAGTGGCGCGCCGGCGGGGTGCCGGCACCAGGCGGCGCAGCAGCAGGCCGGCCGACCGCACCGCGACCTGGTCCTCCCCGGCGAGGTCGCCGGCTCCGCAGAGCACCGCGACGAGCCGCCCCTGGGCCCGGTCGTCGAGGTACGGGTGTCCGTCGGCGTCGGCGGGCAGGTCGATCAGCCCGCCCCAGCGATCGGGGTGTTCCTGGGCGGCGATCCGGCCGAGGCCCCAGACGGCGGCACGCCGCTCGTCGACCCGGTCGGTGTCGCCGGCCGCGACCGCCGCGTGCGTCAGGCACCACAGCGGGGCGTCGATCCCGGCTTCGCCCAGTGCCCGCAGTAGCCCGGCGAGCGGGAGTACCCCGGGTGGCACCGGTCCCTCGCCACGCCCGCCGGGCAGGTAGAGCACCCCGGCCGGGTCGGCGCCCTCGGAACCGTCCGCACCGCGCAGCCCGGCGGTGGGGTCGGTGGCGTCGATCCGGTGGACCTCGGCAACGGCGCCGAACCGGACGAGCGCGCTGGCCACCGCCTCGGCGACGGCGACCTCGGCGGTGTCAGTGTCGGTGTCGGATCCGGTGTCGGTGAGCACCACCCACCTCCCGGTCACCCTCGGGTGGTCCGGGGTCGTGGCCGTGACCCAGTGCTCGTGCAGGCGCCAGCCGTCGGCGACGACGTCGCGGTCGCGGCCCCGCCGCCACGTGGCGAGCGCCGGCAGCAGGCCGGAGACGGCGGCCGGGTCGGCGTCGAGGGTACCGGCGAGCTCGTCGAGGTCCTGGCGCTCGACAGCGGCCCAGAACGCCGCGTCCCCGTCCGCCGCGCCGTTCGCGGCGGCGGTGGTGGTCTCGCCGGTGAGCCACAGGCGCATCCGCTGGAACGGATAGGTCGGCACGTCGGCGGCGGCCGACACCGAGCCGGGGACCACGCGCGTCCAGTCGACGGGCACCCCGGCGACCCACGCCTCGCCAAGGGCGGTGACCAGGCGGGTCCGGTCGCCTTCAGCGCGGCGCAGGGTGCCGCTGGCGGCCACCTCGCGCCCGGCCGCCTCGGCGGTCTCCAACACCGAGGCGACGAGTACCGGGTGAGCGCTGACCTCGAGGAACGTGTCGAAACCCTGCCCGGCCAACGCGGCGACGGCGTCGGCGAAGCGCACCGTGCCGCGCAGGTTGGCGAACCAGTAGCCCGGTTCGACCCCCTGCTCGATCCAGCCGGGGTCGAGCGTGGAGAACCACGGAACGGCCGGCCGCGTGCCGGCCACCCCCACGAGCGCCTCGCCGATCTGTCCTTCCAGCGGCTCCATCAGCGGCGAGTGGGAGGCGTAGTCCACCGGCAGCAGGCGGGTCCGCAGCCCGTCGGCGGCGGCCTCGTCGAGCACGGCCCGTACCTCGTCGACGGCGCCGGAGATCACCACCGAGCCGGGGGCGTTGCGCACGGCGACACCGAGCGAGTCCCGGCCGGCGATCCGGGCGAGCACGTCGTCGAATCCCGCCGCGATCGAGCCCATCGCCCCGGTGCCCGCCACGCGGCGCAGCGCGTCGGCGCGGGCGGTGACCACGCGGGCGCCGTCCGCGAGCGACAGCGCACCCGACACGACGGCAGCGGCGATCTCACCCTGCGAGTGCCCGACCACGGCGGAGGGCACCACCCCGACCGACTCCCACATCGCGGCCAGCGCGACCATCACCGCCCACGACACCGGCTGCAGCACCCCGACATCGTCGAGCGAGCCGTC
>DATAYB010000363.1:0-17328 GCA_036272795.1 Pseudonocardia sp. | reverse complement strand
CCTAGACCGGTTCGCCCTCGGTGTGGCCCCGGCGGGCCCACTCGCGCGCCAGCAGCTGGTAGGAGCGCACCCGGTCGGCGTGCCGGTGCGTGATGGTGGTGATGATCAGCTCGTCGGCGCCGGTCGCCTCGCGGAGCTGCTCGAGGCGGTCGGCGACCTGGCCCGGTGTGCCGACGAACTGCGTGTCGACTCGGTCGGCCACCAGCGCGCGCTCGGCCGGGGTCCAGCGGTGGGCGCCGGCCTGCTCCGGAGCGGGGAACGCGATCGCACCGGCGCCCGACCGGATGCTGTGCACCCAGAGCCCATAACCGCTGGCCAGGGTGCGCGCGGTGGCCTCGTCGTCCGCGACCACCACGTCGGCGGACACGCTCACGTAGGGCCGGTCCAGGGCGGCGGACGGCCGGAACGCGGCGCGGTAGCCCTGTACGGCCTCGAGCACGGTCGCCGGGCTGACGTGGTAGTTCGCCGCGAAGCGCAGCGCACTGCCGCCGGCAACCGAGGCACTCTGCCCGCCGCTGCTACCCAGGATCCAGACCTGGACGTCGGCGCCCTCCCCCGGTACCGCGTGCACCTCGACGCCGTCCGGTGACCGGTAGCCGCCACGCAGCAGCGCGAGGATGTCGTCGACCTGCTCGCCGTAGTCCTGTGCCTCGGCGTGCGGCTGCAGCAGCAACCGCTTCTGCGCGGCGAACCTCGGCGTGCCGAGCAGCTGCTCGAACGAGAACCTCGGCGGCAGCAGCAGCCCGTTCGGCGCATGCCCACCGGCCGAACCGTTCGGGCTCGCCGCCCCGACCGGAACAGCCACGCCACCGGCCCCCGCGTCCGCCGGCGCGGGCGGGCGACCACCGGAGCGGCCGAGGCCGAGGTCCAGCCGTCCCGGGTGCAGCGCGTCCAGCAGCCCGAACTCCTCCACCGTGGACAGCGCGGTGCGGTGCCCGAGCTGCACGGCACCGGAGCCGATCCGGATCCGGGAGGTGGCCGAGGCCGTCAGCGCCAGCACCACGGCCGGCGAGGCACCGGCCACACCGGGGTTCAGGTGGTGCTCGGCGAACCAGTAGCGCCGGTAGCCGGCCTGCTCGGCGGCCTTGGCGAGGTCGATGCTGTTCCGCAGCGCCTGCGAGGCCGTCGAGCCCGACGAGATCGGCACGAGGTCCAGTACCGCGAGCGGGGTCCCGGTCACGGGCGTCCGCCTCCGTAGTTCACGCGGCGCGCGGTGGCCTGCTCCGCCGAGGCGCCGTGCGGACGTGGGCGCGCGCTTCGCACCGCCTCCAGCGGGTCGGCGTAGACCGGGCGTAGCGCCGCGGTGCACGCCGCGAGCGCCTGCGGCGCGGCGCCGAGTGCGCTGACGCCCAGCCCGAGCGGGGCCAGCACGCTGGTGGCCGCGAAGCTCGCCCGGACGTGGTCGAGCCCCGCGCGGTACCCGGTGAAGGCCTGGCCGAGCAGCACTACCCGGTCCGGGTCGAGCACGTCCCTGGCTAGCGCCACACCTCGGCCCAGCAGGGTGGCGCGCTCGACGAGCAGCTCATGGGCGGCCCGGTCACCGCGCTCCGCGGTGGCGATCACCTCGGCGATGTCCGGGATGCGGACGATCCCGGCGGCGTGTGCGGCGGCGGCCACCGCCGCATCCCCGACCGAAGCCTCCAGGCAGCCCGTCGCACCGCAGTGGCAGCGGGCCGCGCCGCCGACCGGCAGGTGGCTGATCGTGCCGGCGCCGGCACCCGTCCCGGGCAGCGCGCCGTCGACCGTCAGTACCGAGGCCACCGCATCCCGGGCGTACACGTAGAGCGTCGTGCCGTCGGCCGGATGCCGGGTGAGCAGCGTCTCCGCGCCGACCATGGCCTCCAGCTGGGGCACGACGACGACGTCCGAGCCGGCGAACCGGGCCGCGAGCTCGGCAACGGGGTGTGGGCGCCCCGCCGCGCCGGGCTGGCCGCCGAGCACCAGGCCGACCCGCAGCATCCGCCGCCCCGGCCACCGCGCCCCGAACCGGCGCAGCCGCGCGGTGAGCAGGGTGACCACGTCGGCGGGCGCGCCGCTCGGCGTCGGGATCTCCACCGCGTCGAGCACCCGTCCGCGCAGGTCACCGGCGGCGAGGGTGGTGCGGGCGCGGCCGATGTGGATGCCGAGCACACCGAACTCGTCCGGGTCGAGCTCGACGGGCACGCGGGGCCGACCGACCGCGCCGGCCGGTACGAGGTCGGGCCGCTCACGCAGCAGGCCGACATCGAGCAGCCGGGTGACCTGCCGGTTCACCGTGGCGTGGCTGAGCGCGGTCGCCGTGGCGAGCTCGTCGCGGCAGATCGGCCCGGCGCGCCGGGCGGCGTCCAGCACGGCGGCAGCCGGCGGGCGGCCGAAGGGACGGGTGCGCGGCGCCGACCGGGGTGTCAGAGGGGTGGCGGTGGGAGTGGCGGTGAGCGTGGTGGTCATCAGGTCCTCGCGGGGTCACCGCTCGGCACCAGGTGGCGCGCCCTCGGCCGGAGACGTGGCGACGGGGCGGCATGCACCGCCGGGTGTTGGCGGGGCCGGGTGCTCGAAGCGGAGGGGCTGGCTGGGCTCGGCTCGGGAACGCAGTCAGGCCCGACAGAGCGCGGTGGCCGTCCGGCAGAGATCCACGTGACGGCGGGTGCGCAGCAACGTGACGGACAGCGGTCGCGCATGCTCGCCGTCACTCATGCGAGTGACGCTAACACGGCTCCGGGCGGCCGTCGACGACCTGATGGCCGATCCCGGTCACATTGAGAATCTCGATCAGTCCGGTATAGAAGCGCGGCCGTGAACGGCGACGACCGGCCAGGTCGTGGTTAAACTGCCGCCGTTGCGGTCATTGCGTGGCACTCACTTCGAGGCGGTGACCAGCGGGCCGACGACGGCGTTGTACCGGCGGTCGACGAAGCCGCCGAGGTCGACCTTGCCGGGCAGCTGGCCGGCCGAGGCGAAGGCGTCGGCGAGTTGCTGCTCCGAGGCGACCACGGTGTCGTCGAGGGCCACCGGGCTCAGCGCGAGCCGGGGCACCGCCACCTTCGCGGCGCTCGGCGGGATGCCGGTCTGCTGGGCGTAGATGGCGGACCATTCGTCCGCGTGGGTCTTGGCCCACAGCTCCGCCTTGTCGACCCGGACGACGAAGTCCCGCAGCGCGGAGTTCCTGCCGGCGTCGGCCAGCGCGGCGCGGTTGGCCACCTGCAGCGTGTAGCCGTTGGACAGGCTCGTGCCGCCGGCCGGGCCGGTCCCGTTGAGCGCGTCGGCGCCGCTGACCAGCTCCCGGGCGCCCAGGCTCTGCACGGCCTCGGTCACGTACGGCTCCCACACCGCCCAGGCCACCAGGCTGCCCTGGTTGAACGCGGCATAGGCGTCGCTGGGCTGCAGGTAGGACAGGGTCACGTCGGTGGGTTTGAGGCCGGCCTTGGCCAGCGTGTTGAGCAGCGTGCCGTTGGCCGACGAACCCTTGGCGACCGCGATCGTCTTGCCGCGCAGGTCGGCAAGCCCGGTCAGCGCGGAACCCTTCGGCACGAGCAGGGCGTCGCCGACCGTGGAGCGCAGCGCGCCGACGATGTCGATGTTGCCGTTCGCGGCGGCGGAGAAGATCGGCGGCGTGTTGCCGACCTGCCCGATATCGATCGCGTTGGCGTTGGCGGCCTCCAGCATCGGCGGGCCGGAGGTGAAGTTCGACCACTGCAGGTGGTACGGGGTGCCGTCGAGCACACCGGCGGCCTGCAGCAGTACCTGCAGGCTGCTGCCCTTCTGGTCCCCGACGCGCAGCGTGACGCCGGCCAGCTCCGCCGGACTGACGGCCGCCGGTACCCCGGCAGGGCCCGACGTGGGCGCCGGCGAGCCGCAGGCGGCCAGCGCCAGCACCGCGCCGACGGCGAGCGGGACCAGGTCACGCAGCTTCATGATCGTTTACTCCCAGGTCGGACAACACACGGGCGCGCAGCTCGGACTGCCGGGCGGCGCTCCTCGGACGGGCGGCGGTGACGGGGTGCTCCGCCGCGATCCGGCCGCCCTCCAGCACCAGCACCCGGTCGGCGAGCGCGAGGGCCTCGTCCACGTCGTGGGTGACCAGCAGGACCGCCGGCCCGTGCCGCTGCCACAGCTGGCCGACCAGCCGGTGCATGGCGAGCCTGGTCAGCGCGTCGAGCGAGCCGAACGGTTCGTCGAGCAGCAGCAGGTCGGGCTCGCGGACGAGCGCCCTGGCCAGCGACACCCGCTGTGCCTCACCGCCCGACAGCGTGCCCGGCCACGCGTCGGCGCGCTCCCCCAGCCGTACCTCGGCCAGCGCACGCTCGGCGACCCCGCGCGGGTCCGAGGTGGCCAACCCGAGGCTGACGTTGCGCCACACCCGCCGCCACGGCAGCAGGCGCGGCTGCTGGAACGCCATCGACACCTGGCCGGGCACCACACACTCGCCCCGGATGTCGGTGTCCATGCCGGACAGCACGCGCAGGAGCGTGGACTTGCCGGATCCACTGCGCCCGAGCAGCGCAACGAACTCACCGGGCCGCACGGTCAGCTCCAGCCCGTCCAGCACCCGGCGGTCGCCGAACTGTTTGACCAGCCCGCGTACGCGCGCCGCCGCCTGCTCCGCGCCGGCCTGCCCGGTCGCGGCCCTGCCGCTGGCCGCGCCACCCCGCGCCGTCATGCCGCCTGCCACCGCAGCACCCACCGTTCGACCAGTCGCACGAGCGTGTCCATCAGCAGGCCGACCAGCGCGTACACCAGCAGCCCGACGATCACGATGTCGGTGCGCAGGAAGTCCCGAGCGTTGTTGATCATGTAGCCGATCCCGGAGTCCGCCGCGATGGTCTCCGCGACCACCAGCGCCAGCCACGACGACGCCACCCCGAGCCGTACCCCGACCAGCGTGTACGACGCCGCACCCGGCAGCACCACGTGCCACAGCCGCTCGGCACGGCTGTAGCCGAGCACGGTCGTCGCCTCCACCAGCCGTGGGTCGGCCTGCCGGATCCCGGCGTGCACGTTCACGTAGATGGGCAGGCCGGCGGCCAGCGCGATCAGCACGAGCTTCGGCAGCTCTCCGATGCCGAACCACAGGATGAGCAGCGGGATCAGGCCGAACAGCGGCACGTTGCGGATCATCTGCAGTACCGGGTCGACCACCGCGTCACCCCAGCGCAGCAGGCCGGCCAGTACCCCGAGAACGGCGCCGATCGCCGCCCCGACCACAAAGCCGACCAGCATCCGGCGCAACGAGACGGCCAGCCCGTCGCCGAGCTGGCCGTTGTGCGCCACCTCGAGCGCGGCGTTCCAGATGGTGGTCAGCGGCGGCAGCTTGCGGCTGGACACCAACCCGGTCGTACTGACGAGCTGCCAAGCGAGCAGTAGCACCAGCGGGCTGATCCAACGGACCAGCCGGAGTCCGACGCGACCGGACCGCCGGGCGCGCGGCGGCTCGGTCGGGGTCTCACGCAGGGGTTGCCCCGGGCGTTCGGAGCTCGCGCGCAGGCCGGGGTCGGAGAGCGTCAACGGGCACGAACCTGGCTGGCGGGACTCACGTCGACGAGCATGGCTCCGGCCCGGAAGAAGGGTCAACGATTGCGATCAGCGTGGATTTAATTTGATACTCGTCGGGCCCCGCGTTCTGCTCGATCGGCACACCGGAGATCCCATGGCCGAGCTCCGATGAGCCCCCGCCCGCTGACCGTGCTGTTCCTGCCGGAGTCCGCGTACGGCCCAACCAACAACTGCGCCGGCATCGGCGACGTACTGCGCGGCCGGGGCCACCGGGTGGTGTTCGCGGCCGAGTCCTCCTGGCGCGGCCGGCTCGCGCCGCTCGGCTTCGAGGAACGGCTGATCGACCTGGCACCGCCGGTCGCTGCCGAAGACAGCGCCGGGGAGGGTGCCGGGGAAGGTGCCGGGGACGCCGGGCAGTTCTGGAAGGACTTCATCCGCGAGACGGCGCCGGAGTTCCGCAAGCCGACGGTCGAGCAACTGGCCAGCTTCATCCGGCCGACCTTCCAGGCACTCGTCGACGGCGCCCGGTACTGCGAGCCGCACCTGCGCTCGGTGCTCGCCGAGGTGCGGCCGGACGTGGTGGTCGAGGACAACGTCGTGGCGTTTCCCGCGCTGCTCACGGCCGGGGCTCCGTACGTCCGGATCGTGTCCTGCAACCCGCTGGAGGTCCCCGGCCCGGATGTAGCGCCGGTGTTCTCAGGGCTGCCCGCCGCCGACCGGTCCGCATGGCCGGCGTTCCGCGCCGAGGCCGACCGGGTACTGCGGCCGCTGTGGGCGTCCTTCGACGCCTGGGTGCGCGAGCAGGGCGCGCCGCCGCTGCCCGAGCTGGAGTTCGTGCACACGTCGGCCGATCTGAACCTCTACGTCTACCCCGAGGCGCTCGACTACCCCCGCACGCTCGACACCACCTGGCACCGGCTCGACTCCAGCGTCCGGCGGACCGACGACGAGTTCGCGCTGCCCGCCGCGCTGGCCGACCGGCCCGAGGGCGCCGCGCTGATCTACCTCTCCCTCGGCTCGCTGGGCAGCGCGGATGTGGAGCTGATGAAGCGGCTGATCGGGGTACTCGCCGCGACGCCGCACCGCTACCTCGTGTCCATGGGCCCCTGCCACACCGAGCTCGACCTGGCGCCGAACATGTGGGGCGCGGAGTTCGTGCCGCAGACCCGGATCATCCCGCTGGTCGACCTCGTGATCACCCACGGCGGCAACAACACGGTCACCGAGGCCGTGCACTCCGGGAAGCCGATGATCGTCGCGCCGCTGTTCTGGGACCAGTACGACAACGCCCAGCGCGTCGCCGAGACCGGCTTCGGTATCAGGCTGGACACCTACGGGTTCGCTGACGCCGACCTGTCGAACGCCATCGACCAGCTGCTCGGCGATCCGGAGCTGAGGGTCCGGGCAGCCGCCGCCGGAGCCCGGGTCCGCGCCGCCGACGGGCTGACCAGGGCGGCCGACCTGATCGAGGCACTCGGCCACCGAGGACCGCGTTGAGCCGGCCGGCGTGACGCCGAACCCATGCCACAGGTGCCTGCCGGCGTGACCGACAACGAGCTGCTGGCACGGCTGCGCGAGCGGTGGCCCCCGGCCGGTGGCGCGGAGCGGGCCGACTACGCGGAGGCTCCGCTGGCGGACACCGTGCCGGTCGCAGCCATGGCCCTGGACGGCGACGGCACGCGCTCGGCCGGGGGCCCGCCGAGGCACGCGGTCGCGGTGGCACAGGGCCCCACCGGGCGCGTCACCGTCCCACTCGTCGCGGACGCCGCTGGCGGCGGCTGGCGACGGGCCTGCGCCGGCGACGGCACGGCGAGTGCCCTGGTCCACCAGCTGGCCACCGCGGCGGGCCCGGCCGGCCGGTTCGCCCTGCACCCCGGCCAGTCGATCGGGATCACCTCAGCCACGCTCGCCGAACGCTCCGTCGACACCGACCAGACCAACGAGTCCGTGGTCGTCGCCGAGCGCTCGGTGGTGAAGTGGATCCGCCGGCCCCTCGAGGGCGACCAGCCCGCGATGCGGCTGCCCGCGCACCTCGACGCGGTCGGTTTCACCGGCATCCCCCCGGTACAGGGATTCCTGACCTGGCAACCTCCGGGCATGGCGCCAGTGCTGCTGGCCGGCGTCGACGCCTACCTGCCGGACGCCGCCGACGGCTGGGCGTGGTGTGTGGACGCGCTCCTCGACCAGCTCGGCGGCGGCGCACCGGCGGACTTCCCCGGCCAGCTCGGCCGGCTCGCCGCGGACCTGCACGCCGCGCTGGCCACCCCGTCGCCGGTACTGCCCCAGCCGGTGGCGAGCGTCGGCGCGGCGACCGTCCAGGGCTGGCACGCCACGGCCCGCCACAGCCTGGCGCGGGCGCTGCGGGTCACCTCCGGGGCGGAGCGGGCCCGGCTGCGGCCGATGGCGGGCGCACTCGGCAAGGTGCTCGACGAGCTCGCCGCGGTACCGGGCGCGACCGTGCAGCCGGTGCACGGCGACCTGCACGTCGGCCAGCTGCTGCGCTGGCGCGACGGCCTCGCGGTGATCGACTTCGAGGGCAACCCGACGCCCGGGGTGACCGAGACCGGAGCGGCCCAGCCCGCCGCCCGCGACCTCGCCCAGCTGCTGTGCAGCGTCGGGCACGTGGGCCGGGTCGCCGACCGCCGCACCGAGGGTGCGCACCTCGCCGCCGTTGAGCGGTGGATCGTCCGCGGCCGGTTGGCGCTGTTCGCCGCGTACCGCGCGCGGCTGGCTGAGCTGGGCCGGAGCGAGCTGCTCGACGAGCAACTGCTCGCGCCCTTCGTGGTCGAGCAGCAGTGCCGGGAGCTGATCTACGCGGCGACCTGCCTGCCCAGGTGGAGCTACGCGCCCATGGCGGAGCTGCACGCGGCGTTCGCCAACTGACCGGGAGCCCCCGACTCAGACCGGGTCCGCGATCCAGCGCCGGGCACGTGCGAGCACCGAGGACCGGTCGAGCACGTCCTCGGTCCAGGTGGTGGCCACCACGGTGCCGCGTCCCCGATAGCGCCGCATGACGTCGACGTGCAGCGGCAGGCCGACGAACCGGCGCAGGTCCTCGGCGCTGGACCACACCGAGATGGAACCCGTACGCGCCGCGCCCGGCAGCGACCACAACCAGAGCCCGACGGCACCCGGCATCGCGTACCAGCCCAGCCGCAGCCGCAGCCCGGTCACCGCGATGGCGGCCAGGTCCCAGTGGCGGTCGCTGGTCAGCGAGGTCACGCTCACCACGACCGGCCCGGTCGACTCCCGGACGGGGCCGGGCGTCCACGGGATGAGCAGCGGGCTGGCCGTGCGGCTGTCGACTTGCGGCATGAGTTCACTCTGGATCTACGATTGGCCTGTGTCGAGATCCAACCCGCAAGCAGATACGCAGACCAATTCGGGCTTTCCGTCGGACGTGCTGCTCGCGTTGGACCACTCCGCCGGGCGCCGGCTGCGCGCACAGCTCGAGCACGAGCTGCGCCGCGCGATCCAGGACGGACGGATCGCCGCCGGCACACTGCTGCCGCCGTCCCGCACCCTGGCCGGGGATCTCGGCATCGCCCGGAGCGTCGTCGTGCAGGCCTACGCGCAGTTGGTCGCCGACGGCTACCTGGAGGCGCGGCGGGGTTCGGGTACCCGGGTGCTGCCGGTGGCCTCGGCGCGCCCCGCCCCACCGAGCGACACCCCCGGCCCGTCGGCAACCGGGTTCATCGGCGGGCTGCCCGACCCCGCGCTCTTCCCGCGTACCGAGTGGCAGCGGCACTACCGCGCGGCGCTCACCGCGCTGCCCGACCGCGAGCTCGGCTACCCGGGTCCGCTCGGCGCGCTGGCCCTGCGGCAGGCGCTGGCCGGCTACCTCGGGCGCGTCCGGGGCGTGGTCACCTCCCCCGACCGGATGCTCATCTCCAGCGGGTTCACGCAGGGGCTCGTGCTGCTCTGCCGGGTGCTGCGGGCGCGCGGCGCGCGGGCGGTCGCGGTGGAGGACCCGTGCTTCGGCTTCCACCGGCAAGCCATCGCCAGGACGGGGCTGCGCCCGGTGCCGGTCCCGGTCGACGAGGACGGCCTGGACGTCGAGTACCTGGCCGCCTCAGGGGTCGGTGCGGTGCTGGTCGCGCCGGCCCACTCCTACCCGGCCGGCGCGGTGCTCGGCGCGGCACGGCGCACGGCGCTGCTCGACTGGGCCCGCCGGGTCGACGGCCTGGTCATCGAGGACGACTACGACGCGGAGTTCCGCTACGACCGCGCCCCGCTCGGTGCCCTGCAGGGCCTGGCCCCCGAGCACGTCGTGTACGCGGGCTGCGCGAGCAAGACACTCAGCCCTGCGCTGCGGCTGGGCTGGCTCGCCGCCCCTGGCCGGCTGGTGAACGAGCTGCTCACCGAGAAGCTGTTCGACGACATGGGCACCGCGCTGCTCGACCAGCTCGCGCTGGCCCGTTTCCTGGACAGCGGCGGCTTCACGCGGCACCTGCGCCGGGTGCGGCCGGTCTACCGGGCCCGCCGCGACGCCGCCCTGCGGGCGCTGGCCACGTCCCTGCCCGCCTCGGTGCCCACCGGGGTGGCGGCGGGCCTGCACCTGTGCGTCCGGCTGCCGCCTGGCACCGACGAGCGCCGCCTGGTGGACACCGCCCGCGACCGGGGCATCTTCGTAGAGGGGGCGGCCTGGCACTGGGCCGATCCGCCGACCGCGCCACCCACGCTCGTACTCGGCTACGGCGGCCTGACCGAGCCGGCCATCCACCGGGGCCTCGCCACCCTGGGAGCCGTGCACGACACCCTGTGAGTCGCGGCCACTGCCGCCGCGCTGATCGACGCACTGGTCGCACCCTCAAACCCCTGAGCGATATCGGTCGCTCTAGTTATCACTCATTTAATTGCCGATTCCTGGCCTGCGCATTTATCGCCGCTCCCAGCGAATGGCTGCCCAATCGCCGACGCGGGCGGGGATGAGCGGAAGCCGATGTGCAAGGATCGGGCCCAACGGTTCAACCACACCGGTACTTGTTGATAGGAGATCAATGTCGCGTCACAGCCTCCTGCTGTTGCCAGGTGACGGGATCGGGCCGGAAGTGCTCGCCGAGGTCGACAAACTGACCAGCTGGTGCGCGAGCACGGGGATCGCCGACTTCGACACTGTGACCGATCTTGTGGGCGGGTCCTGCTATGACGTGCATGGGGTGTCGATAACCGACGAGACGATGGCCGTGGCGGCAGGTGTCGACGCGGTGCTGTTCGGCGCGGTCGGCGGCCCGAAATGGGACGGGGTGCCGTACGAGGTGCGGCCCGAGGCCGGGCTGTTGCGGTTGCGGAAAGAGCTCGATCTGTTCGCCAACCTGCGGCCGGCTCTCTGCTACCCGGCACTCGCCGACGCTTCCTCGCTCAAGCGTGAGCTCGTCGAGGGCCTCGACATCATGATCGTGCGGGAGCTCACCGGCGGGGTGTACTTCGGTGAGCCGAAGGAGATCGTGACGCTGGAGTCCGGTGAGCGGCGCGCGGTCGACACCCAGGTCTACTCGACCGGCGAGATCGAGCGGATTGCCCGGGTGGCCTTCGAGCTGGCCGGAAAGCGCCGCGGGTTGGTCACATCGACCGAGAAGCACAACGTCATGCGCACCGGTGTGCTCTGGCGACAGGTGGTGACGGCGGTCCACCAGGCGGAGTTCCCCGACCTGACGTTGCAGCACGCACTGGCTGACAGCTTCGCGATGCAGCTGGTACGGCGGCCGAGGCAGTTCGACGTCGTGGTGTCGGACAACCTGTTCGGCGACATGCTCTCGGACATTGCCGCGACGCTGACCGGGTCCTTGGGCATGCTGCCGTCGGCTTCGCTCGGCGCCCTCGATGCGGAAACCGGCATGCGGAAGGCGCTGTACGAACCGGTGCACGGGTCGGCGCCGGACATCGCGGGGCAAGGCATGGCCAACCCGTTGGCCATGCTCGGGTCGTTCGGCATGGCGTTGCGGTATTCGTTCGGGCTCGGTGACGCGGCCGACCTGATCGACCAGGCGGTGGCCCAGGTGTTGGCCGACGGGCTGCGCACGCCTGACCTCGGTGAGGCGAACA
Organism: Pseudonocardia sp.; assembly: GCA_036272795.1. Classification (GTDB taxonomy): domain Bacteria; phylum Actinomycetota; class Actinomycetes; order Mycobacteriales; family Pseudonocardiaceae; genus Pseudonocardia. Next base: position 5,814 of record DATAYB010000363.1, on the reverse strand, counting down.
CGGATACCGCCGGAATGGGCGACGCGGTACTCGCCGCGCTCAAGCGCCTGAGCTGATGGGCATCTGAGCTCGTGTGGCCCGGCCATGCGGTCGGGCCACACCACCTCGCGGACCGCCACCGTACGCGCGGTCGGACGATTTTGCGCAAATACTCGCCGGCCTGATTCCCGCGCGGATAATGTCGATCGTCCGACTTCGGTCTAACCTGTTGCTTCGACTGAAGTCGGGGGAACTGATGCGCGCAGCGGGCTCCGAGACTCTACGGCCACGAACACCACTTACCCGAGACCAGCGAAACTCGTTCCTGGCCGCCTTGCTCGGCTGGACGATGGACGCCTTCGACTATTTCATCGTGATCTTCGTATACGCCGATATTGCCAAGGAATTCCATGTCTCGGTGACGGAGATGGCATTCGTCACGACCGTGACACTGGTGATGCGCCCCGTGGGCGCGCTGCTGTTCGGGCTGTGGGCGGATCGGATCGGCCGGCGCATTCCGCTGCTTGTCGACGTCAGTTTCTACTCGGTGGTCGGGTTCCTGTGCGCGTTCGCGCCGAACTTCACCGTGTTGCTGATCCTCCGGTTGCTCTACGGGATCGGGATGGGCGGTGAGTGGGGTCTCGGTGCCGCGTTGGCGATGGAGAAGATTCCCGCCCAGCGCCGCGGGTTCTTCTCCGGCGTGCTGCAGCAGGGCTACGCGCTCGGCTATCTGCTCGCCTCGGTCGCCACCCTGCTGGTGGTCGACCTGGGGGGCCTCAGTTGGCGGTGGCTGTTCGCCCTCAGCATCATTCCCGCGTTCGTCAGCCTGCTGATCCGTACCAAGATCAGCGAGTCCGAGGTGTGGGAACAGACGAACGAGCGCCTGCGCGCCGACAAGGTCTCGCTGGTGTCCACGCTGATGAACAAGGCCGTGTTGCGACGCTTCGGCTACCTGGTCGTGTTGATGACCGCGTTCTGTTGGCTCAGCCATGGCCCGCAGGACATCTACCCCACCTTCCTCAAGGCGACCGACCACGGTGGCGCGGGGCTGGCGGCAACCACCGTGACCACCATTGCGATCATCTACAACTTCGGGGCCCTGATCGGCGGCTTCGTCTTCGGCGGGCTGTCGCAGCGGTTCGGCCGGCGGTACACGGCGGCCTTCTGCGCCGCGTTGGGGCTGCCGGTGCTGCCGCTGTTCGCATATTCGACCACCGCCGGGTTGCTCTGCCTGGGCGCGTTCTTGATGCAGATCGTCATCCAGGGCACCTGGGCGATCATCCCCGCGCACCTGACCGAGATGTCGCCGGACGCGATCCGAGGGTTGTACCCCGGGGTGACCTACCAGTTGGGCAACTGTTTTGCCGCCTTCAACCTGCCCATCCAGCAGGCGATAGCCAGTACACATGGTTACCCGTACGCACTGGTCGTGACACTGGTGCCCGTGTTCGTGGCCGTCATCGTCCTGTTGCTGGTCGGCAAGGAGGCGAAGGACATCGACTTCGGCCAGGTGGGCCCGAAGGCGGCGGTCGGCCCGCGCTGAGCGGTCCACGGCCTGGGGTGTCAGGTTTCCGAGCGGCGACCGGGGGTGGCGGGCGGCAGGCAGAAGTCGAAGTCGCAGCCCCGGTCGGCCTGGAGCACGTGGTCCTGGAAGAGCCGACGGTAGCCGCGCTCGAACCGCACCGCGGCAGGGTTCGGCAGCGCTCCCCGCCGCCTGGCCAGCTCAGCATCGTCGACCAGCAGGTCGAGCCGGGCGCGGCGGACCGACAGCGAGATCAGGTCACCGTCGCGGACCAGCGCCAGCGGCCCGCCGACGGCCGCCTCCGGGGTCACGTGCAGCACGATCGTGCCGTAGGCCGTGCCGCTCATCCGCGCGTCGGACAGCCGCACCATGTCCCGGACCCCGCGCGCGGCGAGCTTGCCGGGGATCGGCAGGTAGCCGGCCTCCGGCATGCCCGAGGCGACCGGCCCCGCGCCGCGCAGCACCAGGAAGTCGTCGGGCTCGACGTCGAGGTCGGGGTCGTCGATCCGCGCGGCGAGGTCCGCCAGCGAGCTGAACACCACCGCGCGCCCGGTCCTCTCGAACAACGCGGGGTCGGCGGCGGACCGCTTGATCAGCGCACCACCGGGCGCCAGCGAGCCGGTCAGCCAGACCAGGCCGCCGGTGTCCCGGACCGGATCGCTGGCCGGGCGCACCACCCGAGGGTCCGACCACGGCCGGGGTGCCTCGAGCAGCTCGCCGAGGGTCTGGCCGGTCACCGTGCGCGCGTCGAGCTCGAGCACGTCCCGCAACTCGTGCAGCAGCGCGGGCACGCCGCCGGAGGCATGGAAGTCCTCCATGTAGTAGTCACCGGTCGGTTTCAGGGCCACCAGGGTCGGCGTGCGGTCGCTGATCTCGTTGAGCTCGGCCGGGTCGACGGGGATGCCGAGGCGGCCGGCGATCGCGGTCAGGTGGATCAGCGCGTTCGTGGAGCCGCCGATCGCGAGCAGCACCCGCAGCGCGTTGCGCACCGAGGCCGGCGTGACGATGTCGGCCGGTGTGAGCCCCGACCGTGCCAGGTGCAGCGCCGCCCGGCCGGTGGCCTCCCCGATCCGCAGCCGGTCGGCGTGCACGGCGGGCGCGCTGGCACTGCCCGGCAGGGCGAGGCCGAGCGCCTCGGCGACGCAGGCCATGGTGCTCGCGGTCCCCATCACCGCGCACGTGCCGGCCGTCGTCGCCAGGTTGTGCTCCACCTCGGTGACCTCGTCACGGGTGATCTCGCCGCCCCGGTAGCGCGCCCAGAACCGCCGGCAGTCGGTGCATGCCCCCATCCGCTCGCCCTGGTACCGGCCGGTCATCATCGGCCCGGTGACCAGCGCGATCGCCGGCCGGCCCGCGCTGGCCGCCCCCATCAGCTGCGCGGGCACGGTCTTGTCGCAGCCGCCGACGAGCACGACCGCGTCCATCGGCTGGGCACGGACCAGCTCCTCCACGTCCATCGCCATCAGGTTGCGGAACATCATCGCCGTCGGGTTGAGGAAGCCCTCGCCGAGCGAGATCGTAGGGAACTCCATCGGCAGCCCGCCGGCCGCGAGCACCCCGCGCTTGACGGCCTCCACGAGCTCCGGCTGGGCGCGGTGACAGTTGTTGAAGTCACTGGTCGACGTGGCGATCCCGACGACCGGGCTGTCCAGCAGCTCGGCCGAGCGGCCGGTCGAGTGGCTGAACGAGCGCCGCAGGTAGCGGGCGAACTCCCGGTCCCCGTAGTCGGTCAGCCCCCGGTACAGGCCGTGCTCGTGCATCCGGTCCCCCACTCTCCCGCCGCGACGCAGGCACCCCGCCGTCCCCGCCCCGGTCACATTCTCCGGCCGAACGCCACGAGTTCTTTCATTGAACGTACCGGCGGGCCCAGTACGCTCAGGTTGGTCCGTTCAAAGAGTCAACTGACTAGGCGGTGGCCGTGCGGCGAACGAGCTTCGCGGGGATGCACTGTTCGATCGCCCAGACGCTCGAGGTCGTGGGCGAATGGTGGACGCCGCTGATCCTGCGCGATGTCTACCTGGGACTGCACCGGTTCGAGGACCTCGCGGAGAACCTGGAGATCTCGCGCAACCTGCTCACCATCCGGCTCACCTACCTCGTAGACCACGGCATGCTGGAGCGACACAGGTACCAGGACCGGCCCGTCCGGCACAGCTACCACCTGACCGAGGCCGGCACGGAGCTCGTGCCCGCGCTGCTCGTGCTCATGGCGTGGGGCGACCGCCGGGCCACACCACCGGGTGGGCAGCCGGTACGCCTGGTGCACCGCGCCTGCGGCGAGCACTTCACCCCGACCGTGAGCTGCTCGTGCTGCGGCCAGCCGGTCGACGCGGACGGCGTGGACGCACTGCCCGGTCCCGGCGCTGCGGACGGACCGGGTACCCACGTGCTGCATCGCCTCGAGCAGCAGCGAGCCGCCGCCACCCCACCGACCGCCTGAGGGACGCGCCCCGATGAGAAGACCCCTGATCGAGCTCGACTCGCCCGCCACCGACGCGATCGACGGCCGTCAGATCAGGGCCGTGGCGTTCCAGCGCGCCCGGTTGGAGTATCTGGAGCGCACCCTCGCCTCGGTCGACCTCGGTCCGGCCGGCCAGCGAGCCCTGGTCGTGGGCGGCGGGCGCGGTCTGCTCCCCCGTGGACTGGCCAGGCTCGGCTTCGACGTGGTCACGGTGGACCCGTCGGAGCGCGCCACCGGCCTGGCCACCGAGCTCGCCGCCCGGGAGGGGCTCACCATCGAGCACCGCACCGCACCGGCCGAGCGACTCGACGTACCGGCTGCCGGCTTCGACCTCGCCTACTACGCGGACACGTTCGAGATCACCCGCGACCTGGACAGGGTGCTCGAGCAGGCCAGCCGGGCACTACGGCCGGGTGGCACTCTGGTCTACGACACCGTGAATCGCACCCCGGTGTCACGGCTGATCTACCTCGGCGCGTTCCAGCGGTTCCCCGGCACCCGGATCATGCCGCCGGGGCGGTACGCGGCGGGCCGGCTGCGCCGGCCGGACGAGCTGGTCGAGACGCTGCGCCGGCACGGGCTGCGCAACGAGGACATCTGCGGCTTCCGGCCCCGCAACGTCGCCCGCCTGGTCACCGCGATCCTCGCGCGCCGCCGGGGCAGGATCACCGACGACGACATCCCGGCGGTCGTGGACATCGTGCTCGCCCCGGCAGACCCGCCGGTGGTCACGTACCTCGGGCACGCCCGCCGGGTCTGACGCACCGGGCCGGACGGTCGTTGCACCGTTGCTGAGAGTCCTTGCCGATTCGACATGTTGCGGGTTGAACCACTGGGCGGTGGGCGGCGTGTCGACGGGAGAACCACCAACCCGACACCGACGCCATGAGTTCACGGCATCGACAGGAGGACCGTGTCCACCGACACCACACCTGGCAATCTGTCCGCATCCGCCACGTCCCGACCGCTGCTGGCCGTGCGCTGGCTCTCGTTGCTCAGCACTCTGAACGTGCTCTGCCAGGGCATCACCGCCGGCGAAGTACTGATGAAGAACCACACGGCGCTCGAGTTCCACGCCGCCGGAGCCATCGTGCTCCACGTGTTCACGGGGCTCGCGGCGATCGCGGCCGGCCTGCATTGGCGCGCCACCCGGGGCAGCGTGTGGCCGGCGGCGCTCGCCGTCGTCCTCTTCGTGGCCACCTTCGTACAGGCCGCGTTCGGGCACGGGCGCACGCTCTACATCCACGTGCCACTGGCCCTGTTCATCCTGCTCGGCCTCACCTGGCTCACCGCCTGGGCGTGGCTGGCAACCCGGAGTGCCGCCCGCACCCGGCTTGCGATGACGTGACCCCGAAACCCGCGTCAGCACTCGGCGGGCGAGATCACCGGGTGCACGTCGTGGGCGTCCCAGCCGAGCTCGGCGAGCGCCAGCTCGGTACGGTAGAAGCCGGCGCGGCCGGGCAGCGGGGCCCGCAGCTCCACGCCAGGGAAGTAGCGGGCGGCCAGCTCCTCGGACGGCTCGTCGCAGAGGGTGGTCGGCGCGACGACGTGGTAGGCCGCGTGCCCCGGGGTGGGCCGGCGGATGGCCAGCAGGCATGCGGCGGCCGCCGAGTCGAACGACGTCCAGCCCCACACGTCGCGCCAGCCACTCTCCGCGATCTGGTGCCGGGGGCCGAGATCGTCGGTGGCGTCCCGGCGCAGCCCGTGGAACCGCAGCGCCGTGAACACCGCGTCCGGGCGCCGCCGCGCGAACGCCGCCGACTGCTGCTCGCCGATCCACTTGGACAGCCCGTACGGGTCCTCGCAGTACGTCGGGTGCGCCTCGTCCACGGGGAAGTAGTCGTAGCGCGGC
>DATAYB010000362.1:0-4888 GCA_036272795.1 Pseudonocardia sp. | reverse complement strand
GCCGGGCGCGCCGACCGACCTGGGGGGTTGGTTGGGAGGCCCGGGCGGCGGGGCTGGCTGGGCCCGCCGGGGGGCCCCGGCTAACGCGCCGGGGGGAGTGCTCAGGTGGGTGCCGCCTCGCCCGGGAGGCAGGGGCGGGCGCCGGCCGGCGGCCGGGCCGACAGGACGCCCGGGACCGCCAGGCCCTGCCACGGACGGACCGGAGGGCCCTGGTCCGGCGGGCCCTGCCGGAGGCCGGCCGGCGGGAGGGGGCCCGGCGGGCCTGCCCGGGGGCGGGGCACCGGGGCCGGCGAACCCGTTGGCACCGGCCGGTGCCGAGGGCCGACGGCGGCCGGGGGGCTGCGGGGGTGCTGGCGGCGGGGACGCCGGGTCGAACAGCGACGTCCCGGTGGGTGTCGAGGGTTCGACACGAGGTGCCTGGTTGGGCACCTTCGGGGCGTCAGGGGTCCCCGGAGAGTGGTGCCGCCCGGCGGGCCCGGGAGGTCCCGGTGGCCCAGCGTGCGCTCCAGACACTCGAGGGCCTCCCACCTCATGCTTCGAGAGCGTCAGCGACCAGCCGCTGGGTCCGGCTGTGGCGCAAGGTCCGCTGGTTCAACGGTGCGCCGCGCCGGGGCGATGCGGGGTGGCGGCCGAACTCACCCGTTCGGCCGCCGCATCTGGTCACGTTCTGTGGACATTTCAGCCGCTCCGACTACTGACGGTGAAAGCAGTCGTCGCTTTCATCGCGTAGCCTCGCGCTCGATCATCGCGAACCGCCGGGCGGCGGATGTGAGGGGGTGGGGCCGGTGCGCCGTGGAACGCTTTCCGTGCTGGTTGGGGCGTTGGGGTCGGCAGCCGTGGCCGGGGTGTACCGGCCGTTGCTCAGCCGTTGGCCACTGTCCGTGCTGAACGCCCTACCCAGTGCGATCGCTTCGGAGACTCCCGCCGTGCTGGCCGGCGCCCACGTGCTGGCGGGTGCCACCGCGCTGCGCTCCCGAGGGCTGACCAGGGTCGCCGGCGTCGCCCTGAACGGTGCCGCGCTGGCCGGCCTCGCCGGGTTGGCCGGTGACCCCCGCCGCTCGGCTGACGCGCTCGCCGAAGCGCTGCGCGAGGCCGGCGTCCCGTTCGGTGACGCTGCTCACCCGGCCGCTGAGCCGGCCGCCCGGTCGGCAGCCGAATGGACCAGGCGGCGCCCGGCCGGCGTCCTGTCGGGGCGGGCGGCGCGGCGGCGGTACCGGCGCGTGGCCGACCTCAGCTACAGCGAGCACGGCCCGTTCGGCACGCTCGACGTCTGGCACCGGGCCGACCTGCCGTTGGACGGGCGGGCCCCCGTACTGCTGCAGGTGCACGGCGGCGCGTGGAGCACCGGTGACAAGGTCGGCCAGGCCGAGCCGCTGCTGGGCTACCTCGCCGAGCGCGGCTGGGTGTGCGTGACCGTGAACTACCGGTTGGCGCCGGCGGAGCGGTGGCCGGCGATGGTGGTGGACGTCAAGCGGGCCATCGCCTGGACCAGGGAGCACATCTCCGGGCACGGCGGCGACCCCGGGTTCATCGCCATCACGGGCGGCTCGGCGGGCGGGCACCTCGCCGCGCTGGCCGCGCTGAGCCCGAACGACCCGGACTTCCAGCCGGGGTTCAGTGAGGTGGACACCTCGCTGGCGGCCGCCGTGCCGCTGTACGGGGTGCACGACTTCACCCGGGACCGCCAAGGCCTGTTCGCACTGCTGGAGAACAGGATCATCGGAACGAGCTTCGCCGACGACGAGCGCACCTGGCGCCAGGCCTCGCCGACGTTGCGGGTCGGGCCGGACACCCCACCGGTCTTCGTGGTGCACGGCTCCACGGACGCGATCGTCGGGGTGGAGCAGTCCCGCCGGTTCGTGGCCGCGCTGCGGGCGTCCTCGCCGTCGGCGGTCGGGTACGCCGAGCTGCCGCACGCCCAGCACGGCTTCGATGTGCTGGCCACCGCACGCACCGCGTACACCGTCGACGCGGTGTACCGGTTCCTCGAGTCGGTGCGGCGGCGATCGCCGGCCACCGGAGCAGGGGAAACCGGGCGGAGCGCCGCGGGGGTGGGTAGATAGCATCGGATGTGGGCCGCCCAGAGACGGCTCTCACGTCCATATCCGAGGAGTTCCCGTGTCCAGTCCCGTATCCCGTCCCGTGTCTGCCCCCGTCCGGGTGCCGGCCGGCACGACCGCCGGCTCGGCGGTACGGGACGCGGGCCTGCCCACTACCGGGCCCGAGGCCATCGTGGTGGTCCGCGACCTGTCCGAGGGCGCGGGCGGGGCGCTGCGCGACCTGGCATGGGCGCCGGGCGCCGACGCCACGGTCGAGCCGGTCGCGGCCGACACCGAGGACGGCCGCAGCGTGATCCGGCACTCCGCGGCGCACGTGCTGGCGCAGGCGGTGCAGCAGCTGTACCCGGAGGCCAAGCTCGGCATCGGCCCGCCGATCACCGACGGCTTCTACTACGACTTCGATGTGCCGAACCCGTTCACGCCGGAGGACCTGACCAAGCTCGAGTCCGCCATGCGGAAGATCATCAAGGCGGGTCAGCGGTTCGCGCGGCGGAAGTTCGACTCGCTGGACGAGGCACGCAAGGAGCTGGCCGACGAGCCGTACAAGCTCGAGCTGATCGAGCTCAAGGGGGCCGGCACGGAAGCCGACTCCGAGGTCATGGAGGTCGACGCCTCCGGCGAGCTGACCAGCTACGACAACATCCACGCACACAGCGGTGAGGTCGTCTGGTCGGACCTGTGCCGGGGCCCGCACCTGCCCACCACGAAGTTCATCCCGGCCTTCAAGCTGACGCGCACCGCCGCCGCGTACTGGCGGGGCAGCGAGAAGAACGCGCAGTTGCAGCGCATCTACGGCACCGCGTGGGAGTCCGCCGAGGCGCTGGACGCGCACCTGGAGCGCCTCGCGGAGGCGGAGCGGCGTGACCACCGCAAGCTGGGCGCCGAGCTGGACCTGTTCTCCTTCCCGGACGAGATCGGCTCCGGGCTGCCGGTGTTCCACCCGAAGGGCGGCATCATCCGCCGCGAGCTGGAGGACTACTCCCGCAAGCGGCACCAGGAGGCGGGCTACGAGTTCGTCAACACCCCGCACGCCACCAAGGCACACCTGTTCGAGACCTCCGGACACCTCGGCTGGTACTCCGACGGCATGTTCCCCCCGATGCACCTGGACGAGGAGTACAACGCGGACGGCTCGGTGCGCCGGCAGGGGCAGGACTACTACCTCAAGCCGATGAACTGCCCGATGCACAACCTGATCTTCCGGTCCAGGGGGCGGTCGTACCGGGAGCTGCCGCTGCGGCTGTTCGAGTTCGGCACGGTGTACCGGTACGAGAAGTCGGGCGTGGTGCACGGGCTGATGCGGGCGCGCGGCTTCACCCAGGACGACGCGCACATCTACTGCACGGTCGAGCAGATGCAGGAGGAGATCCGCTCGCTGCTGGACTTCGTGCTGCAGCTGCTGCGCGACTACGGCCTCGACGACTTCTACCTGGAGCTGTCCACCCGCGACCCGGAGAAGTCGATCGGCACCGACGAGGAGTGGGAGCAGGCCACCAGCGCGCTCCGTGAGGTCGCCGAGGCCAGCGGCCTGCAGCTGGTGCTGGACCCGGGTGGCGCGGCGTTCTACGCGCCCAAGATCTCGGTGCAGGCCAAGGACGCCATCGGGCGCTACCACCAGCTCTCCACCATCCAGGTGGACCTGATGCTGCCGCAGCGCTTCGAGCTGACGTACACGGCGGCGGACGGCACGCGCCCCCGCCCCGTCATGATCCACCGGGCGCTGTTCGGCTCCATCGAGCGGTTCTTCGGCATCCTCACCGAGCACTACGCCGGCGCGTTCCCGGCCTGGCTGGCACCGGTGCAGGTGGTCGGCATCCCGGTCGCCGACGGCCACATCCCATATCTGAACGGACTTGCCACGCAATTGAAGATGCACGGCATCCGGGCCGAGGTCGACGCCAGCGACGACAGGATGGCCAAGAAGATCGTCAACCACACCAATCAGAAGGTGCCGTTCATGCTCGTGGCCGGCGACCGCGACGTCGAGGCCAACGCGGTGAGCTTCCGCTTCGGCGACCGCACCCAGCTCAACGGCGTGCCTCGCGACGACGCCGTCAGCGCGATTGCCGAGTGGATCGCCAGCCGCGAAAACGCCGCTCCGACCGCCGAACTGCTCAAGGTGGGCACTGGCAAGTGACCCGCGACGAGCGCTTGCGCGAAGAGCTGCCAGCAGAGTCCGACGACCGCACGATCGTCGACCACGGCGTCGGCGAGCCCGACCACTTGCAGCGACTGTGGACCCCGCATCGGATGACCTACATCGCCGAGGCGCCGATGAAGGGTGGATCGGCGGCATCCACGCAGCCGTTCACCGACATCCCCTCGTTGCCCGACGAAGACGGGCTGATGGTTGCGCGCGGCGAGTTGGTGTACGTCGTGCTCAACCTCTACCCGTACAACCCGGGGCACTCGATGGTGGTGCCGTATCGGAGGGTGGCCGAGCTCGAGGACCTCACCGAAGAGGAAAGCATCGAGCTGATGTCGGTCACCCAGAAGCTAATTCGCGTGATCAAGGCCGTATCGCGACCGCACGGGTTCAACGTCGGGCTGAACCTGGGCAGCTCGGCGGGTGGGTCGCTGGCCGAACACCTGCACATGCATGTCGTTCCGCGCTGGAGCGGCGACGCGAACTTCATCACGATCGTCAGCGGCGCCAAGATCGTCCCTCAGCTGTTGCGTGAGACGCGTGAGCTATTGGCCACGGAGTGGGCGAGACAGCCGTGAGCAATTTCTACCTGATGACCCGCGCGGCCTACGAAAAGCTGTCCCGGCCGGTCGCGAAGGCGGCGTTGCGGGCGGGCTTCACCCCCGACAGCATCACCATCCTG
>DATAYB010000361.1:0-18358 GCA_036272795.1 Pseudonocardia sp. | reverse complement strand
GGCGTCCAGCGAGGCGTCCGCGTACCCGCTCTGCGCGAACATCTCGAGCGCACTCGTCACCAGGGCGGCACGGGTGGTCTCGGAGTACTCCTCGCGGCGGGAGCGTCGAGCCATCGGGCGCCGCGACTTCGTCGTCGACATGATGCGGATCATATTACGTACCGCCGGTACGTACCGGTGGTATGTTTGTGTATGTCCGGTACGGACCTGATCCCGACCATACGGGAGACATCCGGACCGCACGACCGAGAAGGGGGTAGGAACCATGACGTTCGCTCAGGCACGTACCAGCTACGCGGAGCTCAACGCGGTCCTCGACCAGGCCCGTCGCCCCTCCGCACAGCCCACCCCGGTGACCGACGCCCAGCTGCTCGGCCTCCAGCAGCGGTGGGCCACCGCACTCTCCGCCCGGCTCGACGAGGCGATCGAGTTCGCCGAACTGGGCCTCGAGGTCGAGGCCGTCGCCGCCGCCTGGCGCACGCTCGCCGCCGACTTCGACACCCTGCGCGCGGTGCTCGACGCCCACGAGGCCACCTCGGCCCCGCTGGCGAAGGCCCAGCGCACCGAGTGCCGGATGCTGGCCACCGCGGCCGGGCTGAGCAGGCTCGACGCGCCGGCCGATGTCGCCGTCGAGGCCGGCCAGGCGTTCCGCGACCGGATCCGCTCCGGCAACGTCGAGCTCGCCCACGCCAGCTGAGCACCCGCCGGCCGAGCAACAGCGGTGGCCGGGCTCCACGTGTGACGAGGCACCCAGCCCGGCAGGCGTGGAGTTCGGCACCGTCGCGGCTCCGCGCCCGGCGCGTACAGTGACGGGGTGACCGTGACGCCGGCGGGAGTGCAATCAGAGGGCCGCAAGCTACTTCGGCTGGAGGTCCGCAACTCCGAGACTCCGATCGAGTCGAAACCGCCGTGGATCCGTACCAGGGCGCGGATGGGCCCGCAGTTCACCGAGCTGAAGAGCCTGGTCCGCAAGGGCGGGCTGCACACGGTGTGCGAAGAGGCCGGCTGCCCCAACATCTACGAGTGCTGGGAAGACCGCGAGGCCACGTTCCTGATCGGCGGCGAGCAGTGCACCCGCCGGTGTGACTTCTGCCAGATCGACACCGGCAAGCCCGCGCCGCTGGACCGTGACGAGCCGCGCCGGGTCGCCGAGTCGGTGCAGACGATGGGCCTGCGCTACTCCACGGTCACGGGGGTGGCCCGTGACGACCTGCCCGACGGCGGTTCCTGGCTGTACGCCGAGACGGTCCGCCAGATCCACACGCTCAACCCCGGCACCGGTGTCGAGCTGCTGATCCCCGACTTCAACTCCCTCGACGACCAGCTCGGCGAGGTGTTCAGCTCACGACCCGAGGTGCTCGCGCACAACCTGGAGACGGTGCCGCGGATCTTCAAGCGGATCCGGCCGGCGTTCCGCTACCAGCGCTCGCTGGACGTGCTCACCAAGGCACGCACCGCCGGCCTGGTCACCAAGTCCAACCTGATCCTGGGCATGGGCGAGGAACCGGCCGAGGTCACCGCCGCGTTGCACGACCTGCACGACGCCGGTTGCGAGATCATCACGATCACCCAGTACCTGCGTCCCTCCAAGCGCCACCACCCCGTGGAGCGCTGGGTCAAGCCCGAGGAGTTCGTGGCGCACGCCGCCGACGCGGAGCGGATCGGCTTCACCGGGGTGATGGCCGGGCCGCTGGTCCGCTCGTCCTACCGGGCCGGTCGGCTGTACGCGCAGGCGCTGCGTCACCGGGGTGAGGAACTGCCCGAAGCACTCGCTCATCTGGCCGCCGAGGGCCCCGCCGCGCAAGAAGCGGGTTCCCTGCTCGCCCGCTGATCTCCGTACGGCCTTATCCTGGGGGTATGGCCGCCCAGTCCTCATCCTCCAAAGCGAAAGCCAAGCCTGACAAGGCCGCTCGCGCGGAGGCAAAACGCGTCAAGCGGGCCGAGTCCCGCCAGCGTCGCAAGCAGATCTTCCAAGCCTTCAACATGCAGCGTAAGCAGGACAAAGCGCTGATCCCGATCATGGTCGGGGCGCTGCTGCTGTGCACGGCGGTGGTCTTCGGGATCGGCCTGATCTTCCACATGCAGTGGGTGGTGCTGCCGCTGGGCGTCGCGCTCGGTGTGCTGGCCGCCATCTTCATCTTCGGGCGGCGGATGCAGCGGTCGGTCTACGGCCAGGCCGAGGGCCAGCCCGGCGCGGCAGGCTGGGCGCTCGACCAGATGCGCGGGCAGTGGCGGATCACCCAGGGCGTCGCCGGCACCACCCAGCTCGACGCGGTGCACCGGGTGATCGGGCGCCCCGGTGTGATGCTGGTCGCCGAGGGCGCGCCGCACCGCACGAAGAACCTGCTCGCCCAGGAGAAGAAGCGCACCGCCCGGCTGATCGGCAACATCCCGATCTACGACATCATGGTCGGCAACGACGAGGGCCAGGTGCCGCTGCGCAAGCTGCAGGCACACCTCGCCAAGCTGCCCCGCAACATCACGCCGAAGCAGATGGACATCGTGGAGGGCCGGCTGGCCGCGCTCGGCGCCCGCGCCGCCGCCATGCCGAAGGGGCCGCTGCCACCCGGCGCCAAGATGCGGAGCGTGCAGCGCACGGTTCGCCGCCGCTGACGCGGGATCGCCGACCGCTCGGCCGGCGATCCCCGAACCCCCGGCGTCCGAGCCGGCGGCCGCTGGGCCGCCGGCCGGGACGCCACGGCAGGGCGGAGTTGGTCGCGAGCAGCATGCCGATCCCGCCCATGGCCAGCCCGATCAGCCCCGGCGCGGACAGCCGCTGGCCGAGCACGAGCCAGGTCAGCACCGCGGTGACCACCGGGATGAGGAAGAACAGCTCGCCGACCCGGGACGCCGCGCCGCGCCGCAGCAACACGCCGAGCAGCAGGTAGACCCCGGCGGAGTTCACCACCGCAAGCCAGGCCAGCACCGCGCCGAAGGCCGGCCAGTCGTGCACCCGGGGCTGCTCGAACACCCACGTGGCGATGCCCAGCACCGGCGCGCTGACCAGGAACTGCAGGGCCGTGCCGGCCAGCGCGTCGACGTCACCGAGGTACCGCTTCTGGTAGACGGTGCCGCCGCTGAGCCCGATCAGGCCGACCACCGCGCAGATCACGCCGACCACCGAGTGCGCCCACTGGTCGGACACCGCGACCAGTACCCCCGCCGCGCCCAGCCCGAATCCCCACCACTGCCGGCGCCGGATCCGCTCACCGAGCAGCCGCGCCGCGAGCAGCGCGATCAGCGCGGGGTTCAACCCGCCGACGAGCGCCACGACACCGCCGGGCAGCCCCTTGCCGATCGCCACGTAGGTGCCCCCGAACTGCAGAGCTTGCAGCAGTAGGCCGCTCGCGAGGACGTGCCCGAGCTGCCGGCCCCGGGGCCAGCGGGCGCGGGTGATCAGCGCCAAGCCGGTGAGCAGCACGCCCGCCACGGCGAACCGCACGAAGGTCAGTAGTAGCGGCGGCGCCGCACCCACCCCGATCACGGCGACCACGAACGCACTGCTCCAGAGCACCACGAACAGCGGCGCGAGCCCGGCGTCGAGCGCGCGCCGGACGCCGCCGGCCCCCGGGGCTGGGGCACCGGCCGGATCGGTTGTGACCTTTGTGCAAGTCGTGTCCGCCAAGGCGAGCCCTCCGGTGTCACTGGCATATCTGCGTAACCTTCTAGTGGGGTTACGACGCTATGAGTCGAGCGGTAACCTGTCAACGCGGTTACTCTGACGGGATGGGTTTCACCTTCCACTCCGGGCACCCTGCGCTCGACCTGGCCGGCACCGTCGGCTATCGGGACGGCCCGGACCACCTCGAACGGCTGGATGGGCCCGACGCGCTGCGCCGCTGGCTGCTGGCCGCCGGACTGCTGGATGAGGTCCCGCAGGTGGACGACGCCGAGTTCGCCGCGACGGTCGCCCTGCGTGAGGTCATCTACCGGCTGGCGAGAGCGCGGGCGTACGGCGTCCCCGGGGAACCCGCCGACCGCGTGGCACTGAACCTCGCCGCCGAGCCCGCGCCGATCCGGGTGCGGCTGCTCGACGACGGCCGCCTGTCCCGGACGGGCGACCTGACCTCGGCGCGGTCCACGCTGGCCAGGGCGACAGTTGAGCTGCTCGGCGGCCCAGCGGGAGACCAGCTCAAGGTGTGCCTCGGCGAGCGGTGCACCCGACTGTTCCTCGACTCATCCCGGCGCGGCACCCGCCGCTGGTGTGACATGCGCGAGTGCGGCAACCGCGCCAAGGCGGCCGCCTACCGAGGCCGCCACACCCCGTCCTGAGCGGCGCGCACCACCGCGGCGAGGAAGCTAGCGCGAGCGCACGACCACCACTCCGACGGCGCGGTCGTGCAGACCCTGACGGTCGGTGTTCGTCACGACGGCGGGCACGACGAGGAACAGCAGCACGGTGCGCACCAGCGCGCGCGGCACGCCGACGAACGCCTTGCCGTCCAGCCGCGCCACGCGCAGCCCGAACAGGGTCATGCCGGGCGTCATGCCGAACGCCGCCGTGGGCACCACGGTGAGTAACGCCCACGCGAGCACGCTCCAGTTGCGCGGCAGATCGGGCGCCGTGAACGCCCCCGCCACGAGCGAGCTCAGCAGCAGGTCCAGCACGAAGGCCAGCGCACGACGCCCGAAACCGGCAACGGAACCCGCGCCTTCGGCAGGTAGACCCAGCCTTTGGCCGGGATAACGCACTGCTCCATCCGGCGGATCGGGACTGCCCTGCTCGGGCGACCCCGGTAGCCACGATCCGGTCCATCTCGTCACGGGTTCCAGCCTATGCGGTCCCCCGAACGGTACGGTGATCACGAATGCCAGCCCGCCCGTTAACATGCGCGAAACCTTCGAGTGATGGGCGGGCAACACGGCACACATACGTTCGCCCAAGTTCGGACCGGCGACGAGAAACCCCGCCCGCCGCCGTCGCACCATTCGAGCCGATTAAAAGGGAGCCACCGAGAGTGTTCAGCAACTCCGACGAGGTTCTGCGCTACCTCTCCGACGAGGAGGTGGAGTACGTCGATATCAGGTTCTGCGACCTGCCCGGCGTCATGCAGCACCTGACCGTGCCCGCCTCCGCTGTCGATGCGGACTTCATCGAGGACGGCATCGCCTTCGACGGGTCCTCGGTCCGAGGTTTCCAGGCCATCAACGAGTCGGACATGGCGCTGTTCCCCGACCCCGCGACCGCTCGGCTCGACCCGTTCCGCAAGCACAAGACGCTGAACCTCAACTTCTTCGTGCACGACCCGCTGACCGGTGAGCGCTACAGCCGCGACCCCCGCAACGTCGCGCGCAAGGCCGAGGAGTACCTGGCCGCCTCCGGCGTGGCCGACACCTGCTACTTCGGCGCCGAGGCCGAGTTCTACATCTTCGACTCGGTGAAGTTCGGCTCCGACCCGCACCAGCAGTACCACCACATCGACTCGGTCGAGGGCTGGTGGAACACCGGACGCGACGAGGCCGGCGGCAACCTCGGCTACAAGGTCAACTACAAGGGCGGCTACTTCCCCGTCCCCCCGGTCGACCACTACGCCGACCTGCGCGACGACATGGTCTCCAACATGATCGCCTCCGGGTTCACCGTCGAACGCGGCCACCACGAGGTCGGCACCGCCGGCCAGGCCGAGATCAACTACAAGTTCAACACCCTGCTGCACGCCGCCGACGACCTGATGCTGTTCAAATACCTGATCAAGAACACTGCGTGGGCCGCCGGCAAGACCGTGACCTTCATGCCCAAGCCGCTCTTCGGTGACAACGGCTCGGGCATGCACGCCCACCAGTCGCTGTGGAAGGACGGCCAGCCGCTGTTCCACGACGAGTCCGGCTACGGCGGGCTCTCCGACATGGCGCGCCACTACATCGGCGGCATCCTGCACCACGCGCCGAGCCTGCTGGCCTTCACCAACCCGACGGTGAACTCCTACCACCGTCTGGTGCCCGGCTTCGAGGCCCCGGTCAACCTGGTCTACTCCGCGCGGAACCGCTCTGCCTGTATCCGGATCCCGCTGACCGGCAACAACCCCAAGGCCAAACGCCTGGAGTTCCGCTGCCCTGACTCCTCCGGCAACCCGTACCTGGCGTTCTCGGCGATGATGATGGCCGGCCTGGACGGCATCAAGAACAAGATGGAGCCGCCGGCCCCGATCGACAAGGACCTCTACGAGCTGCCGCCCGAGGAAGCCAAGGACATCCCCCAGGTCCCGGGCAGTCTCGAAGCGGTCATCAACCGGCTCGAGGACGACCACGACTACCTCCTCGAGGGCGGCGTGTTCACCCCCGACCTGATCGAGACCTGGATCGCTCTCAAGCGCGACAACGAGATCGACCCCCTGCGGCTGCGCCCGCACCCGTACGAGTTCTCGCTCTACTACGACGTCTGATCGGAAAGCGCGGCCGGAGCTGCGAGCAGTGCGTTCCGGAGCCGCGTGATCAGACCATCACCGGCCGCAAGGCCGCGATGGCCCGGCGTCCCACCTCGTGGGGCGCCGGGCCATCGTGCGTTCGGGGGCGGTCGCAGGGCACGCTGAGCTCAGCCGGCCGCCGCCATGTCCATGTGCATGACCTCCCAGACGTGCCCGTCCGGGTCGGCGAAGCTGTGGCCGTACATCGGGCCCTGCTCCAACACCGGCCGCCACGGCTTGCCCCCGTGCGCCAGTGCGGCCGCGACCAGCTGGTCCACCTCGGCCCGGCTATCGGCGGACAGGCAGAGCAGCACCTCGGAGCTGGTGTGCGCGTCGCTGATCGCGCCGTTGACGAAGTCGGCGAACCGCTCCTTCACCAGCAGCATCACGTAGATCGTCTCCGACACCACGATGCAGGCGGCCTGCTCGTCGGTGAACTGCTCGTTGATCGTGAACCCGAGCCCGGTGTAGAACTCCTTGGCCGCTGGCAGGTCCTGCACGGGCAGGTTGATGAAGATCATGCGGTCCATCGCGGTGGCCTCTCGTTCGCCACGGGGCGCTTGGGTCCCGTGGGTCGGTTGGGGTCGGCACCGGGGTGCCGGTACCGAAACACACCCGGATAGACCACAAATGCGCACGAAACTCGTCGGGGCCCTCGGCTATTTTTTGCGCCGTGACCACGATGACGCTGGACGAGTCGTTCCGTGCCCAGGTGGAGCCGCTGCGCCGCGAGCTCACGGCGCACTGCTACCGGATGCTCGGCTCGGCGCACGAGGCCGAGGACCTGGTGCAGGAGACGTACCTGCGGGCCTGGCGCGCGTTCCACGGTTTCGAGCAGCGCTCATCCGTGCGCACCTGGATGTACCGGATCGCCACGAACGCCTGCCTCACCGCGCTGGAGCAGCACCAGCGCCGGCCACTGCCGACCGGGCTGGGTCAGCCGAGCTCGGATCCCGCCGGCGCGCTGGTCGAGCGGCGCGAGGTCACCTGGCTGGAGCCGCTGCCGGATTCGATGGTGTGGGGCGAGCCGGCTGCCGACCCTGCAGACCAGGTGGTCACCAGGGACAGCGTGCGGCTCGCCCTCGTGGCCGCCCTGCAGCTGCTCACCCCGCAGCAGCGCGCCGCGGTGATCCTGCGGGACGTGCTGGCCTGGCAGGCCAGTGAGGTTGCCGAGGCGCTGGACACCACGGTGGCCTCGGTGAACAGTGCGCTGCAGCGCGGCCGCGCCCAGCTCGCCAAGCACCGGCTCAGCCAGCCGGTCACCCCGCCCGACGACGAACGGGCCCGCGAGCTGCTGGAGAAGTACCTGGCCGCCTTCGAGGCCTACGACGTGACGCGGATCGTCGCGCTGCTCGCCGAGGACGCGGTCTGGGAGATGCCGCCGTTCACCGGCTGGTACCAGGGCTCCGCCGACATCGGCCGGCTGATCGCCGAGCGGTGCCCTGCCAAGAACGACGGCGACATGCGGTTGGTGCGGACGTCGGCGAACGGCCAGCCGGTGTTCGCGGTCTACATGCGCGGCGAGGACGACGTGTTCCGGGCGTTCCAGCTGCAGCAGCTCACGCTCGGCGAGGCGGGTGTCGCGCACGTCGCCTGCTATTTCGACACCGGGCTGTTCGAGGTGTTCGGCCTGCCGGAGATGTGGCAGGACTCGCTCCGCTCCTAGGAAGCGCCCAGCTCGGGCAGGCCTGCGCGGTGGGCCAGCTCGACCAGTACGTCGCCGAGCAGCCACCAGCCGCCCACCCCCACCGCGGCGATGCCGACCACGGTGAACAGGCCCACCCAGAACCACGGCGGCAGGCCGGTGAGGCGGGCGAGCTGGTCGGCGTCGGAGTCCAGCGGGTACTCCCGGCGGCGGATCTGCCGGCGGCGCCCCTGGCCGAGCTCGCGCGCCGCCCGCAGGCCACCGAACAGCAGGAACCAGGCCAGCGTTGCGCAGAACGCGAGCTGCACCTGCGGCGTGCCGTACCAGGCGACCACACCGACCAGCGCCCCGGTGACCAGCACCGCAAGGCCGCCGAACCAGTTCCGCACGTACACGAGGGTGAGCAGCAGCAGGCCGACCCCGATCCAGAGCAGCGGCGCCGTCCACCCGACGGTGACCAGGCCCGCCGCGCCCAGCCCGAGCAGCGACGGCGCCACGTACCCGGCCAGCGACGTGAGCACCATGCCGGGCCCACTGGTGCGCCCCACCGACACAGTGACGCCCGAGGTGTCGGAGTGCAGCCGGATCCCGGACAGCCGCCGCCCGGTCAGCACCGCGACCATCGCGTGCCCGCCCTCGTGGGCGATCGTCACCACGGTGCGCGCCACCCTCCACAGGCCGCGGTGACCCACCACCAGCAGCGCGAGCAGCGGCGCGAGCAGCGGAACCAGATGGTCAGGCACGGTCGACCGACGCGGTGGGCAGGGTCGTCGGCATGCCCTCAGTCTGCCAGCCCGTCACGGTCAGCCGAGGCTGACCTCGAGTTCGTAGGCGTCCTCGCCGACCCAGATGCGCAGCCCCTCACCGTCGTCGGTGATGTAGCCGTCCTCCTCCTCGCCGAGCTCACGCGACGCACCGAGGGCACGTTCGCTCAGCGAGATGCGGCCGCCGCCGAGGTCGCGGGGCCGGTACTCCGAGGCGAGGAACGCGGTGCGGCTCTCCGTAGCGAGAAAGGTCGCATTCCGCTCGCCCACCACGGCGATGTAGGTGCGTGTGGCCATCGCTGCCCACCTCCGCCGGCAGTATGCCCCGCCGTCCCGCCCGTCAGTCGCCTCGGCCGGCCACCGCAAGGCCCACGCCCAGTCCGATCATGGTGATGCCGCCCGTGCCGCCGAGAGTCCTGAGCCGGCCGGGTGAGGTGGCGAACCAGTCGCGGGCGGTGCCGGCGGCCAGCCCCCACAGCCCGTCCAGCAGCATGGCGATCAGCACGAACGCCAGCCCGAGGACGGCCATCTGCACCGGCACGTTGCCGGTGTGCGGGTCGACGAACTGGGGCAGCACGGCGGCGTAGAACACCAGCGCCTTGGGATTCGTCAGCCCGACGAGCACGCCCTGCCGGAACACGTGCCGGCCCGCCCCGACCGGCACCGTGGCCTGCAGTGCCTCGGCCAGCCGGCCACGCTCCCGGTAGGTGCGCACCCCCAGGTACACCAGGTACGCGGCGCCGACCAGCTTGATCACCGTGAACACCAGCAGCGACCGTTCCACCACGCTGCCCAGGCCGAACGCGACCAGCAGGACGAGCACGCACGACCCGGTGGAGTTGCCGGTCACACTGCTCAGCGCGGACCGTCGCCCGTGTGCCAGCGCCCGGCTCACCACGAAGATCACCGTCGGACCGGGGATGAGGACCAGTACGACGCAGGCCAGCACGAACGTGACGAGGTGCTCGGTAGGCGGCATGGCGTCACGGTAACCGGGCGGCGGCCCGCTCCGCGCGGGTCTTTCCGAGTCGCCGAGCAGCTGCTGGGCCGGGCCGTCCGGGCCGGGCCGGGCCCCTCGGGATCTCAGCCGCTGTAGAAGACCCGCTCCACGACGGCCCTGGCCCGGCGCGTGATCCGGCGGTACTCGTCGATGAACTCGCCGGGGTCGCCGCCGGCCGGGTACCCCATCGCCCTGGCGACCGCCGCCAGCTCCCGCCCGGACCCGGGCAGCTGGTCGGCCGGCTTGCCCCGAACCAGGGTGATCGCGTTGCGGGCGCGGGTGGCCATCGTCCAGCCGGCGGCCAGCGCGTCCGCGTCGGCCCTGACCAGCAGGCCCGCCTCGACGCACTCCCGCAGGCCCTCGAGGGTGGAGGTGGTGCGCAGCTCGGGCACGTCGCCGGCGTGCTGCAACTGCAGCAGCTGCAGGGTCCACTCGACGTCCGCCAGTCCACCGGTGCCGAGCTTGGTGTGGGTGGCGCGGTCGGCGCCCCGGGGCAGCCGCTCGGCGTCCACCCTGGCCTTGATCCGGCGGATCTCGGTGGCCTTGGCCGGTTCCAGGCCGCCGGCCGGATAGCGGATCGGGTCGATCAGCACCCGGAACCGCTCCCCCAGCGCGGCGTCACCGGCGAGCGGCCTGGCCCGCAGCAGGGCCTGCGCCTCCCACGGCTGCGACCACTTCTCGTAGTAGGAGCGGTAGGACTCGCAGGTCCGCACGAGTGCGCCGTTGCGCCCCTCCGGCCGCAGGTCGGCGTCCACCTGCAGCACCGGGTCCGGGCTCGGGGCGCCGAGCAGGGCGCGCACCTGCTCCGCCACCGTGGTCGCCCACCGGACAGCGTCGTGCTCGCTCGCCCCGCCGACCGGCTCACAGACGAACAGCACGTCCGCGTCCGAGCCGTAGCCCAGCTCCGCGCCGCCGAGCCGGCCCATGCCGATCACCGCCAGCCGGGCCTTGGGCTCGCCGGGCTGGGCCCGCAACACCGCGTCGACGGCCGAGCGCAGCACCGCCGCCCACACCTCGCTGAGCGCGGCACACACCGAGGCGACGGGCAGCAGGCCCAGCAGGTCGGCGCAGGCCACGCGGAGCAGCTCGGCGCGGCGCAGGGAGCGGGCGGCGGCGACGGCGGCCGTCGGGTCGGCGTGCCGGGCGACCGTGGCGCGCAGCGAGGCGGCGACCTCGACGGGGTCCCGGGTGACCAGCTCGGCCCGTTCCGACGTGTCGGCGAGCAGCCGGAGCACCTCGGGGGCGCGGACCAGCAGGTCAGGCACCAGCGCGGACGTGCCGAGCAGGTACATCAGCCGCTGCGCCACGGCACCCTCGTCACGCAACAGGCCGAGGTACCAGGTGCGGGCGAGCGCCTCGGAGACCCGGCGGTACGCCAGCAGGCCGCGGTCCGGGTCGGCGGTGTCGGCGAGGTTCTCCAGCAGCACGGGCAGCAGGGTCCGCTGGATGGCGCTCGCGCGGGAGACTCCGCCGGTCAGTGCGCGCAGGTGGGCCAGCGCGCCCTCCGGCGAGGCCCAGCCCAGCGCGGCCAGCCGGAGGGCGGCTGACTTCTCCGACAGCCGCAGGTCCTCGCTCGGGATCTGCGACACCGCGGCCAGCAGCGGCCGGTAGAAGAGCTTCTCGTGCAGCCTGCGGACCCGGCGGGTGTTGCTGCGCCACTCGGCGAGCAGCACACCGACGGCGTCGCGCCGGCCGTCCGGGCGCAACTTCGCCGAGCGGGCCAGCCAGCGCAGCTCCGCGGTGTCGCTCTCGGCCGGCAGCAGGTGGGTGCGGCGCAGCCGGGACAGCTGCAGCCGGTGCTCCAGCAGCCGCAGGAACCGGTAGGAGGCGGCCAGGTTGGCGGCGTCGTCGCGTCCGACGTAGCCGCGCGCGCCGAGGGCGGCCAGCGCGTCGAGGGTCGACCCGGAGCGGATCTCCGGGTCGGCCCGCCCGTGCACCAGCTGCAGCAGCTGGACCGCGAACTCGACGTCACGCAGCCCGCCCCGGCCCAGCTTGAGCTCCCGGTCGGCGTGCTCGGGACGGATGTGCTGCTCCACCCGCCTGCGCATTGCCTGCACCTCGGCGACGAAGTCGTCCCGGTCGGCCGCGTGCCAGACCATCGGGGCGACGGCTTCGATGTACCCGGCGCCGAGCGCGGTGTCGCCGGCCACCGCGCGGGCCTTGAGCAGCGCCTGGAACTCCCACGTCTTGGCCCACCGCCGGTAGTAGCTGACGTGCCCCTCCAGGGTGCGCACCAAGGCTCCCTGGCGACCTTCCGGCCGCAGGTTCGCGTCCACCGGGAAGCACGCCTCGCCGGCCACCCTCATCAGCGCGGTGGCCAACCGGGACGCGGTGGCGTCCGCCGGTTCTGCCACGAAGATCACGTCGACATCGCTGACGTAGTTCAGCTCGTGGCCACCGCACTTGCCCATCGCGATCACGGCGAGCCTCGGCACGTCGGCGTCCACGTCCGGCACGACCTCGGCGACCCCGACCGCCAGGGCCGCCCGCAGCGCGGCGCAGGCCAGGTCGGACAGCTGCGCGGCCGCCAGCTCCATCGGCATGACGGGCAGCGTGGGCTCGCTGACCGCGGCCACGTCGGCGGCGGCGATCTCCACCAGCCCGTCCCGGTACGCCTCCCGTAGGGCGCCGATGGCGGCCGGACCGGTGAGGGCGGCGCGAGCCGGGGGCGGCGGCCCGGCGTCAGATTCGGTCGCGGCGGGCGAGGCCTCGGCGACCGAGCCGACCGCCGGCTCTGGGCCGGTCTCTGCCTCTGGCGGCGACTCGCAGCCGACCGCGCGCAGCAGCGCCGCCGACCGGGTGGCCATGTCCGGCAGCCGGTCCGGGGTCAGTGCCCGGTCGGAGGTGAGCCTGCGCCACAGGGCCGGCCGGGTCACCAGGTGGTCCCCGAGCACCGTCGAGGCGCCCACCAGCGCCAGCAACCGGCCGCGCAGCCCTTCGTCGGTGCGCAGGGCGGCGTCCAGCGCGGTCCACTCGGCCTGGTCGGCCTTGGCGAGCCGCTCGACCACACGCAGGGCGAGGTTCGGATCGGGGCTGCGGGCCAGCGCCCACATGACCGGCTCGACCTGGCGCACCGGCCGGCCGCCGTCCCACCAGCCCAGGTCGGTGAGGGTCTGCTCGGCCCAGGGCTCGGTGAGGCCGAGCCGGATCAACGAAGCCCCGCTACGCCGCTCGGTCACGAGGAACGATCCTGCCGCACCGGACGCAGCCGTGCCCACAGCGGCCATATCCTGCCCGCCCGCACACCGAGCAATGAGCCAGACCTGCAATGCCCCCGTACAGACCGTCCACCCGCCGCACAGACTCTGCACGGTCTGTACGGGAGGGAACGGTCTGTGCGGGCGGCTACGTACGGGTCGGCCGCTACCCCGCGGCCCGGCTCAGCGGTCGTACGTGGCAAGCAGGGTGGCCCTGGCCAGCGTGTGCGAGAACAGGTTGAAGCCGAGGAAGGCCGGCGTGGCACTCTCCGGCACCTCCAGCGCGGGCACATCGACGGCGTGCACCGTGAAGTAGTAGCGGTGCTCACCGTGCCCGGGCGGTGGCCCGGCGCCGACGAAGCCCTTCATACCGCCGTCGTTGGCCAGCGTGAGCGCACCGCCCGGCAGGTCGGCGCTGCCCGGGGTCCCCGCTCCGGTCGGCAGCTCGCTGACGCTGGCCGGGATGTTCGCGACCGCCCAGTGCCAGAAGCCGCTACCGGTCGGCGCGTCCGGGTCGTAGCAGGTCACCGCGTAGCTCTGGGTACCGACCGGCGCCCCGGACCAGGACAGCTGGGGTGAGACGTCGGCGCCACCCTCGACCCCGAAGATGGCGCTGGCGTGGTGGTCGGGCAGCCGCTTGCCGTCCGAGATGTCGGTGCTGGTCAGCGTGAAGGACGGCACCTCCGGCAGGAACTCGTGCGGTCCCGGCGGCCGCGACGCGGTGGTCATGTGACTCTCCTCTGGGTTCTGGGGCGGCGGTCATCGCCGGGCGAGGGTGCCCCGGGGCGATCCGCACAGCAATGTGCGCCGGCAACCTATCGCGTTGCCGGCGCACCTGCTGGACGGTGAAGAAGGCTTGCTCAGGTCACGATCAGATAGATCCCGTAGGCCACGACGAGTGCGCAGACGCCGAAGCAGAGCGCGGCGAGCGCGGTGGCCGGCCCGGCCGCCCGGGAGGTCGCCGCACCGCCCTCGAGCGCGTCGGCCCGGGCGGCCATGGCGTTCACCCCGAGGGAGAACAGCACCACGACCACGATCGTCACGCCGAGCCCCACCAGGAAGACTTCGCCCAGCGCGCCCCATTTGATATGCATCGAAAGGTCCTCTCTCGACCGGTTGTCGGCTGGGCTCAGGCGGCCGTGGTGACCGCGGGCCGGGTGGTCTCGGGCACGTCGTTGACGTTGTTCGCGCTGACCGGGTCACGCCGGGAGGCGATGTAGATACCGGCCGCAACGGCGATCGCGACCAGCGCAACGATGATCGTGCCAACGGTGCCGAGGCCGGCAACCTCGCCCGCCAGCGCCCCGACGATGGCGGCCGAGGGCAGCGTGAGCACCCAGGCGATGACCATCTTGCCGGCCACCGACCAGCGCACGTCGGCCAGCCGCTTGCCCGCGCCGGCCCCGAAGATCGAGCCCGAGGCCACCTGCGTGGTCGAGAGTGCGAAGCCGAGGTGGCTGGAGATCAGGATCGTCGCGGTGCTGGACGTCTCGGCCGCGAAGCCCTGGGTGGTCTCCATGTCGTAGAGGCCCTTGCCGAGCGTGCGGATGATCCGCCAGCCGCCCAGGTAGGTGCCCAGCGCGATGGCCAGGCCGGCGAGCCCGATCACCCACACCGGCGGGCCGGAGTTCGGCGCCAGCACGCCCGCGGTGATCAGCGTCAGGGTGATGATGCCCATCGTCTTCTGCGCGTCGTTCGTGCCGTGCGCGAGGGAGACCATCGAGGCGGACACGACCTGGCCGGCCTTGAAGCCCTTGGCCGCCTGGTCGGGCCGGGTCTTGGCGGTGATCCGGTAGGCAAAGTACGTGGAGATCATCGCGGCCAGGCCGGCCACGACCGGAGCCGCCAGCGCGGGCAGCACGACCGCGGTGATGATCCCCATGAACTTGATCGCCCCGCCGCCCGCGGCCACCCAGGTGGCGCCGATCAGGCCGCCGAACAGCGCGTGCGAGGAGCTGGACGGCAGACCGAAGTACCAGGTCGCAAGGTTCCACAGGATGGCGCCGACCAGCCCGGCGAAGATCACTGTTGGGTTGATCTTGGTCTCGTCCACGAGGCCGCTGGAGATCGTCTTGGCCACCTCCGTGGAGAGGAAGGCACCGACGAGGTTCAGCACCGCGGAGATAGCGACCGCGACCTTGGGCCGCAACGCGCCGGTCGCCACCGAGGTGGCCATGGCGTTGGCGGTGTCATGGAAGCCGTTGGTGAAGTCGAAGAGCAGCGCGGTGATGACCACCGCGAGCACGATGAAGGTGATGTCCACCGGTCCCTACTTCGGGGTTGGGCCGTTTACGGTCGCCCGAAAGGGTGATCTACCCAGCTAAACTGAGATATAACTGAGAATGAATGCCAGGTGAACCGAACCTGTCAGAGCACCGGCAAATAGGTTGCCAACTCGTAAGGCGTCACATTGCGCCGATATGCATCCCATTCCGCGCGCTTGTTGCGCAGGAAGAAGTCGAAGACGTGCTCGCCGAGGATCTCGGCGACCAGCTCGGAGTGCTCCATGGCGGCGAGCGCCTCGGTCAGGTTCTGGGGCAGCGTCTCGTAGCCCATCGCCCTGCGCTCGATCTCGGTCAGCGACCACACGTCGTCACCGGCCGGCTCGCCCAGCTCGTAGCCCTTCTGCACGCCCGTCAGCCCGGCGCCCAGGATCACCGCGAAGGCCAGGTACGGGTTGCAGGCACTGTCCAGGGTGCGGATCTCCACCCGGCGCGACGACGCCTTGCCCGGTGAGTACATCGGCACCCGGACCAGCGCGGACCGGTTCGCGTGGCCCCAGCACACGGTGGTCGGTGCCTCGCCGCCGACGACCAGGCGCTTGTAGGAGTTCACCCACTGGTTCGTGACCGCAGTGATCTCCCTGGCGTGCCGGAGCACGCCGGCCACGAAGGCCTTGCCGGTGTCGGAGAGCTCGTACGGGTCCGACGGGTCGTGGAAGGCGTTGCGGTCGCCCTCGAAGAGGCTGAAGTGGGTGTGCATCGCCGACCCCGGGTACTGGGTGAACGGCTTGGGCATGAACGAAGCCCGCACCCCCTGCGTCATGGCCACTTCCTTGACCACGTAGCGGAAGGTCATGATGTTGTCGGCCATGGTCAGCGCGTCGGCGTAGCGCAGGTCGATCTCCTGCTGACCGGGCGCGCCCTCGTGGTGGCTGAACTCGACGGAGATGCCCATCGACTCCAGTGTCTCGATCGCGTTGCGCCGGAAGTGCGGGGCCGCGTCGTGGCTGGCCTGGTCGAAGAAGCCGCCAGAGTCCGCCGGGGTCGGCGGGGTGCCGTCGCTCGGCAGGTCCTTGAGCAGGTAGAACTCGATCTCGGGGTGGACGTAGCAGGTGAAGCCGGCCTCGGCGGCGCGGCTCAGGGCGCGGCGCAGCACGTGCCGGGGATCGGCCCAGGAAGGCGACCCGTCCGGCATCGTGATGTCGCAGAACATCCGCGCCGAGTAGTGCTGACCCTCCGTCGTCTCCCAGGGCAGCACCTGGAACGTCGACGGGTCGGGCTTGGCCACCATGTCCGACTCGTACACCCGAGCGAAGCCCTCGATCGCCGAGCCGTCGAAGCCGATCCCCTCGGTGAAGGCGCCCTCCAGCTCGGCGGGCGCAATCGCGACCGACTTCAGATATCCGAGCACGTCGGTAAACCAGAGCCGCACGAAGCGGATGTCTCGTTCTTCGAGCGTGCGCAGCACGAACTCCTGCTGGCGATCCATGGGCGCAGCCTAGGAACATCGCGTTACATCCATGTTTCCGGGCTGGTAGTAGCCCGGATCGAGGGTCGTGCGGAGGCCGCGCGGCGCCGGATGACGGGCTCCGGGTGGCGCCGGTCACGCTGTCGATCGACAGGACGCGACCGGGCCGGCGGCGCGGCTGTCCGGGCCGGGCGCCCGGGTCAGGGGCCGCCCTGTGGCTGGGGACCCTGGTAGCCCTTCTTGGACGTCTCGTCCATGCCGATCTCGTGGCCGATCCCGGCGGTCACGATATTCGCGCTGACCTTGGCGCCGGTCGACCCGATGTCCAGGCCGATGGCCTTGTCGCCCTTGCCGTTGAAGAGGTTGTTGCGGATGGTCACGTTCTGCACGGCCTCGATCATCACGCCCTGGGATGCGCCGAAGTTGCAGATGTTGTTGCTCCAGGTCCAGTTCGCCGAGGTGCCGTCCCCGCCTCCGCCGTCTCCCACGTCACCGGGGCCCTCGGCCATCAGGCACTGGTTGTCGATGTTCTCGCACCGGTTGCCGTCGATCAGCACGTTCTCGCTGGACGGCTCGCCGTTGGTGAACGTCTGCATGCAGTCGGCGTGCGCGCCACCGGTGTTGGTGATGTCGGAGATCGTGTTGTGCAGGATCTTCAGGTTGTTGCCGAAGAACCGCAGCCCGTCGAAGTCGCCACCGGTCGGATGCTTCACGGTGTTGTTGCGCACGGTGACGTTGTTGCCGGTGATCTCGATGCCAGGGGCCTCGGCGTTGAGCACCTGGAAGCCGTCCACGACGACGTTGCTGGCCTTGATCGTGATGCCCTTCACCGCGACCCGACCGTTGCCGATGATCGCCAGCGGGGCCTGGTCGCTGCCGCCCTTGGAGATCTCCAGCCGGATCGAGCCCATGTCGCCGGTGATACAGATCCGGTCGCCGGGGGCGGCACTGTCGATCGCCTGGCTCAGCCCGGCGCTGTCGGTGACCTGCTTGGTACAGCCGCTCTGGCTCGGCGTGCCGGCCCCCGGCGGGCCGCCCTGCACCTCCAGCGAGTTGCCCGGACCACCGCCCGAGCCGCCGCCGAACCCACCGCTCGAGCCGCTCCCGGAGCCGCCACCGGTGCCACCGCCCGAGCCGCCACCGGGGCTACCGAACCCGCCACCCGAGTCCCCGAACAGGCCGCCCGCATTACCTCCCGAGTCGCCGTGTGAACCACCCGACGAGCCACCTGACGAGTTGCCGAACCAACCGCCGCCAGAGCTCCCACCCTGGGCACGCCCCTGTGCCCCGCCGGCGCCCGCGCTGTCGTCACGCCGGGGCGCCGCGCCCTGCCCACGCCTCGGAGGTGCGCCGCCACTGTCCCCGGGCCCGGCACCGCTGCGGTACTGGCCGTTCTCGGTGCGCCTCGGCAGCGCGAGCGAGGGGGGCGCTGAAGCCGAGGGGGCTGAGGTCCGCGCGCTCGGTGACCGGTCCTGGGGCCGGTCGGCGGGCTTCGGGGCCGCGGCGCCGGCTCCGGCGCCCGGGCCGTCCGAGCTGGCCGGCGGCAGCAACCGAGGGGCCGGCGCGGCGGCCGGCGGACCGGTCGGACCGCTGGCCATGTTGGTCTTGACGCAGATCACGTCGTTCGGCCCGGCGTTCGCCACCGCGTCCTTGAGGCC
>DATAYB010000360.1:0-6519 GCA_036272795.1 Pseudonocardia sp. | reverse complement strand
CCCAGCTCGGCGAACCGGGCCGGCATGGTGGCGATGGTGAAGTCGCCCGGCTCGGCGTCCGGGATCTCGTCCCAGCGGATCGGCGCCGACACGACCGCCTCCGGCACCCCGCGCACCGAGTAGGCGCTGGCGATGGTGTGGTCCCGTGCGTTCTGGTTGTAGTCGACGAACACCGTGGCGGGGTCGCGGTCCTTGCGCCACCAGGTCAGGTCGACCAGTTCGCCGGCCCGCCGCTCCACCTCGCTGGCGAAGGCGTGGGCAGCGCGGCGCACGTCGGCGAAGCCCCAGTTCGGCTCGATCCGCACGTAGATGTGCATGCCCTTGCCGCCCGAGGTCTTCGGCCAGCCCACCGCGCCCAGCTCGTCGAGCACCTCGTGGGTGACCTCGGCGACCCGGCGCACGTCGGCGAACGTGGCGTGGGGCATCGGGTCCAGGTCGATCCGCCACTCGTCCGGAATTTCGACGTTCGTTCTGCGTGAATTCCATGGATGGAACTCGACCGTGGACATCTGCACCGCCCAGACCACGTCGGCCGGGTGCGTCACGCACAGCTCGTAGGCGTGCCGGTTGTAGCGGGGGAACTCCACCCGGACGGTCTGCACCCAGTCCGGCGCGCCACGGGGCAGCCGCTTCTGGTGCACCTTCTCGCCGGTCACGCCGGTGGGGAAGCGGTGCAGCATGCAGGGGCGCTCGCGCAGCGCGCGGACCACGCCCTCACCGACCGCGAGGTAGTAGTTGGCCAGGTCGAGCTTGGTCTCACCGCGCGCGGGGAAGTACACCCGGTCCGGGTTGCTGATCCGGACCGTGCGGTCGCCGACCTCCAGCTCCACCGCTGTGTCCGGCACTGCCGTGCCCGATTACCCGGCCGACCGGGTCAGCGCCGCCAGGAGTGCCGCTGCCGCTTCATCTCGCGGGTCACGCCGTAGGCCACCACGATCGCGGTGCCCACCAGGTAGATGTCCTCGATGTGGCCCTCGTGATTGCCGATGATCATCAGCAGCAGGGCGACCACGGTGAACCAGCCGGCGATCACGGTGCCTCGGGGGAACCCCCCGTGCCAGCCCCAGGCCACCGAGGGCTCGTCCTCGGGGTCGACCGTCGCCGGGGCACGCCCGTTCGACTTGGCCAGCTCCTGCC
Source organism: Pseudonocardia sp. (assembly GCA_036272795.1). Classification (GTDB taxonomy): domain Bacteria; phylum Actinomycetota; class Actinomycetes; order Mycobacteriales; family Pseudonocardiaceae; genus Pseudonocardia. The sequence continues at coordinate 5,382 of DATAYB010000360.1, read as the reverse complement.
CGGTGCCTGCCACCACGCCTCCAGCTGCTCGTTGTGCCACCGCTCGGATTGCCGCGACAGCCACTGAGAGATTCCACCAGTTGTGACCATGGTGGCACATGGGCGCCACGCCGGCGTGTCCGGGACAATGTGCGGTGATGACGACTCGCGGGGTGTTGCTGCTGGGGTCCACGGGCTCGATCGGGACCCAGGCGCTGGATGTGGTGCGGGCCAACCCGCAGCGGTTCCGGGTGACCGGGCTGGCCGCGGGCGGGTCCACGGTGGCCGGTGTGGAGCTGCTGGCCGACCAGGTGGCCGAGTTCGCGGTGCCCCGGGTCGCGGTGGCGAGCGAGTCGGCGGCCGGCCCGCTGCGCGCGGCACTGCGGTCCCGGTCGGTGGCGGCCGAGGTGCTGGCCGGCGCGGACGCGGCCACCGACCTGGTCGGGGCCACCCCGTCGGACGTGGTCCTCAACGGCATCACCGGCTCGCGCGGGCTGCGCCCCACCCTGGCAGCCCTGGCCAGCGGGGCCACCCTGGCGCTGGCCAACAAGGAGTCGCTGGTGGCCGGCGGCCCGCTGGTCACGAAGGCCGCGGCGCCCGGCCAGCTCGTCCCGGTGGACTCCGAGCACTCCGCGCTGGCCCAGTGCCTGCGCGGGGGCCGTGCCGAGGAGGTGGCCCGGCTGGTGCTCACCGCCTCCGGCGGGCCGTTCCGGGGCCGCCGCCGCGAGGACCTGGCCCACGTCGGGCTGGACGACGCGCTCAAGCACCCGACCTGGGACATGGGCCCGGTGGTCACCATCAACTCCGCCACGCTGGTCAACAAGGGGCTCGAGCTGATCGAGGCCCACCTGCTGTTCGGCATCCCGTACGAGCGGATCGACGTCGTGGTGCACCCCCAGTCCGTGATCCACTCGATGGTCACGTTCACGGACGGCGCGACGATCGCCCAGGCCAGCCCGCCGGATATGCGGCTGCCCATCGCGCTGGCACTGGGCTGGCCCGACCGGGTGCCCGGCGCCACCGCGGCCTGCGACTTCAGCGAGCCGGCCAGCTGGACCTTCGAGCCGCTGGACGAGCACGCGTTCCGGGGTGTGGCGCTCGCCAGGGCGGCCGGCACGGGCGGTGGCTGCCTGCCCGCGGTGTTCAACGCGGCGAACGAGGAGGCCGTCGCGGCGTTCGTGGCCGGCAAGCTCCGGTTCACCGACATCACGGACGTGGTGGCCGAGGTGCTCGCGACCGCGCACGGATGTAACACCGATCCGGTTACCGTGGATGACGTGTTAGCGGCCGAGCAGTGGGCGCGGGCCCGCGCCGGTGAGCTGGTGGACGCCGTGCTGGCGAGAGGAACTTTTCCGTGAGCTTCGTACTGGGTGTCGTGCTGTTCGCGGTCGGCATCGGCATCTCGATCGCACTGCACGAGGCGGGCCACATGTGGTCGGCCAAGGCGTTCGGGATGAAGGTGCGCCGCTACTACATCGGTTTCGGCCCCAAGGTCTTCTCGTTCCAGCGGGGTGAGACGGAGTACGGGCTCAAGTGGATCCCGGCCGGCGGGTTCTGCGACATCGCGGGCATGACGGCGCTGGACCCGGTCACGACGGAGGAGGCGCCGAGGGCGTTCTTCCGCCGCAAGACGTGGCAGCGGGTCGTGGTGCTCTCCGCGGGGTCCGCCATGCACTTCCTGATCGGCATCGTGCTGCTCTACGTGCTCGCGGTGATCGGCTCCCTGCCCAACAGCACGCCGGTGATCGCCCAGGTGGCCGAGTGCGTGCCGCCCGCGACCGCGCCGACCGGGGCGCTGCCGCCCTGCCAGCCGGGTGAGCCCGCGCCGGCCAAGGCCGCGGGCGTGCGGGCCGGCGACGTCATCACCTCGGTCGGCGGCACAGCGGTGAGCACCAGCGTCGATGCGCAGACGGTCATCCAGGCCAAGCGTGGCCCCGTGGACGTGGTCGTCGAGCGCGACGGCCGGCCGCTGACGCTGCGCATCGACGTCGTCCCGATGACCGCCGTCGACCCGACCACCAAGGTCAGCACCACCACCGGCCGGATCGGCGTGAGCTTCCCCTCCTTCCAGACCCTGAACCCCGTCACGGCCGTGCCGGCGACCTTCGACTACACCGGCCAGATGTTCGCCGCCACCTGGCAGGGCCTGATGATGTTCCCGGAGAAGGTGCCGGCCGTGCTGAAGGCGATCGGCGGCGCCCCGCCGGACCTGAACCGCCCGGTCAGCGTGGTCGGCGCCAGCATCATCGGAGGGGACGCGGCCGAGCAGGGCCAGTGGGCGTTCTTCCTGCTGCTGCTGGCCGCGCTGAACTTCTTCGTCGGCGTGTTCAACCTGGTCCCACTGCTGCCGCTGGACGGCGGGCACATCGCGGTGAACCTGTACGAGCGGGTCCGGGACTCGGTGCGCCAGCGGCTGGGCAAGGCCAAGATGCCGCCGGTGGACTACACCCGGCTGCTGCCGGTCACCTACGCGTTCATCCTGGTGCTCGGCGCGATCAGCCTGCTCACCATCACCGCCGACATCGTCAACCCGATCCGCCTGCCGCAGTAGCGGCCCCGGCTCGGTCGTGGCCGGTCGGGCGCCGTGCCACGCCGGGCGGCGGCGGACCGAATAAATCGAGGTCGCGGCAGCTGAGAGTGGCTACGCTACCGGGCCATGAGCACAGGTGAGCCGGCCGCGCCGGAGCCGGGTCAGACCACTCCCACCTCGGGTCAGACCACGCCTACCGACGCGGGTTACGCACCGCCACCCGGCGCCGGTTACCCGCCTCCCGGCGGCGCCTACCCGCCCCCGGGTGGCTACCCGCCGCCCGGGCACGCCCAGCCCGGCCATCCCCAGCCCGGTTACGCCCAGTCCGGTTACGGCCAGCCCGATTACGCCCAGCCCGGTGGGCAGCCCTACGCCGGGCCGAGCCAGCCGTACCCGACCGCCTACCCGACCGGCCAGTCCGGCCAGGCGCCGCTCACCCCGGCCGAGGAGCGCACCTGGGCGATGGCCGCGCACCTGTCGTCGGTGCTCGGCATCTGGCTGGCGTTCCTCGGCGCGCTGGGTCCGCTGGTGGTGCTGCTCGCACAGGGCCAGCGCTCGCCGTACGTGCGCGCGCAGGCGATCGAGGCGCTGAACTTCAACATCAGCGTGCTGATCTACTCGATCGTGGCGTGGATCCTGGTCGTCGTGCTGATCGGGTTCGCGCTGCTGGGCGTGCTCTTCGTGTTCTGGCTGATCTTCACGGTGATCGCCACGGTCAAGGTGAGCAACGGCGAGCCGTACCGCTACCCGCTGACCATCCGCCTGGTGCACTGAGAGCATCGTGGGTCTGGACACGAGCGCGCGCATCCCGCCCGGCGGTGCGCGATACTGGGTGACGTGAGTACCACCAGCGTCAGTCTCGGGATGCCCGCCCCTCCGCCGCCGACGCTCGCCCCCCGCCGGGCTACTCGCCAGTTGAAGGTCGGCCAGGTCGGCGTCGGCAGCGAGTCGCCCGTCTCGGTCCAGTCCATGACCACCACCCTGACCTCGGACGTCAACGCCACCCTGCAGCAGATCGCGGAGCTCACGGCCGCCGGCTGCGACATCGTCCGGGTGGCATGCCCCTCGCAGGACGACGCCGACGCGCTGCCCGCGATCGCCAAGAAGTCCAAGATCCCGGTGATCGCCGACATCCACTTCCAGCCCCGGTACGTGTTCGCCGCGATCGAGGCCGGCTGCGCCGCCGTCCGAGTGAACCCGGGCAACATCCGCAAGTTCGACGACCAGGTGAAGGAGATCGCGCAGGCCGCCAAGGACCACGGCACGCCGATCCGCATCGGGGTCAACGCCGGCTCGCTGGACAAGCGGCTGATGGAGAAGTACGGCAAGGCCACCCCGGAGGCGCTGGTCGAGTCCGCGCTGTGGGAGGCCAGCCTGTTCGCGGAGCACGACTTCCACGACATCAAGATCTCGGTCAAGCACAACGACCCGGTGGTCATGGTGCGGGCGTACGAGCTGCTCGCCGAGGCCTGCGACTACCCGCTGCACCTCGGCGTGACCGAGGCCGGTCCCGCCTTCCAGGGCACGATCAAGTCGGCGCTGGCGTTCGGTGCGCTGCTCTCCAAGGGCATCGGCGACACGATCCGGGTCTCGCTGTCGGCACCGCCGGTTGAGGAGGTCAAGGTCGGCAACCAGATCCTGGAGTCGCTGAACCTGCGGCCGAGGAAGCTGGAGATCGTGTCCTGCCCGTCCTGCGGGCGCGCCCAGGTGGACGTCTACAAGCTCGCCGACGAGGTCACAGCGGGGCTCACCGGCATGGAGGTGCCGCTGCGGGTCGCCGTGATGGGCTGCGTCGTGAACGGGCCCGGCGAGGCGCGCGAGGCCGACCTCGGCGTCGCATCGGGCAACGGCAAGGGCCAGATCTTCGTCAAGGGCGAGGTGATCAAGACGGTGCCGGAGCACCAGATCGTCGAGACCCTGATCGAAGAGGCCATGCGGTTGGCCGAGGAGTTCGAGGAATCCGGGGTACCGTCCGGCGCCCCGCAAGTCACCGTCACCTGATCGGCGGGCAACTCGCAGGTGAACGGGCCGCCGCAGTCTGGCAATCTAGAAACTGTGCTGAGAGTCGCCGGTCCGCGCCTGCTCGATGAGCGGGATCGGGCTGGCGTGCAGCTGGCCCTGGATGCCGATCCGGTCGCTGGGTGCATGGTCGCATCCCGGGTCGAGCTGGCCGGGGTCGACTCGTGGCGGCTCGGCGGCGAGCTGTGGGGCGTCGGCTCCAAGCTGGAGGGGCTGTGCTTCGCCGGCGCGAACCTGGTGCCGCTGCGCGGCGAACGGCAGGCGCTGCGCGCGTTCGCCGACAGGGCGCGCCGCGTCGGGCGGTCCTGCTCGTCGATGGTCGGGCGCGCCGAGCTGGTGCTGCCGCTGTGGGACGAGCTATCCGCGCACTGGTCGCCGGCCCGCGAGGTGCGCGCCGACCAGCCCCTGATGGTGCTCACCACCCGCCCCGCCCAGGCGCCCGACCCGCTGGTCCGCCCCGTGCGGCCCGGCGAGCTGGACCGGTACCTGCCGGCGGCGGTCGCGATGTTCACCGAGGAGGTCGGCATCGACCCCCGGCTCGGGGACGGCGGCGTCGGCTACCGGGCGCGGGTGGCGGAGCAGATCGCCAGCGGCCGCGCGTTCGCCCGGTTCGAGGACGGCGAGGTCGTGTTCAAGGCGGAGGTCGGCGCGCTGTCCTCCCGCGTCGGTCAGATCCAGGGCGTCTGGGTCCGGCCCGACCGGCGGGGGTGCGGCCTCGGCGCCGCCGGCACCGCCGCCGTGGTCGACCGGCTGGTCACCATGGGCCGCGTGGCCAGCCTGTACGTGAACGGCTACAACACACCGGCGCGCGCCGCCTACGCCCGCGTCGGCTTCAGCCAGATCGCCAGCTTCGC
>DATAYB010000359.1:0-4521 GCA_036272795.1 Pseudonocardia sp. | reverse complement strand
CGGTGGAGCTACCTGGGCGACCCCGAGGTGGCCAACACGAGCCCGGGCGCACTCATGCGGTTCACCACCGCACGCAGCTGGCTGTCGCAGTGGAGCCTGGACACCGCGCAGGTCGACGCCGCCGACGCCGCGCCGAGGGTGTCGGTCCCGGTGCTGGTGCTGATGAACGGGCAGGACGACGCGGTGCCGGCGAGCCACCCCCGGCAGGTGTTCGGCGCGGTGCCGCACGAGGACCGCGAGCTGGTCGAGCTGCCCGAGGCCAACCACTACTTCAGCGGGGCGGACCAGCGCTCGCAGCTGGGTGCGGCGGCCGACCTGGTGCACGACTGGATGCGCCGGCACCGGTTCGCCGGCTGACCGAAGGATCACACGGGGGCTGGGGTGTCCCCGTAGCATTAACCAAACACTGTTTGATATACTCGCCACAGGCACACGGAACCGGGAGGCGGCACGATGAAGCTGAGCCTGATGACCCTCGGCGACCAGGTCACCGATCCGGTGACCGGCACGCGCGAGACGGCCGCCGAGCGGCACCGCGCGATCGTCGAGGCCGCCGCCGTCGCCGACCAGGTCGGCTTCCACGGCATTCACATCGGTGAGCACCACGGCCTGGAGTACATCTTCAGCACGCCGCCGGTGATCCTGGCCGCGATCGGCGAGCGCACCAGGAGGCTGCGGCTGTCCACCGCCGTCACACTCGCCGCCAACCTCGACCCGGTGCGCGCGGCCGAGGACTACGCCACCGTCGACGTGCTCTCCGGCGGCCGCTGCGAGGTGGTCGTCGGGCGCGGCAACTTCTTCGTCTCCACGTACACGCTGTTCGGTCAGCGCATCGACGACTCGCACGAGCTGTTCCGGCAGAACGTCGAGCTGCTCACCGCGCTGTGGAGCGGCAAGGAGGTGAACTTTCCGGGCTCGGCGCACCGGGCACCGATCGAGGAGTTCGTGCTGCAGCCGCCGCCGGTCGGGGTGCTGCCGCTGTGGATCGGCGGAGGCGCCTCGGAGTCCACCGCCGAGCTGGCCGCCCGCCTCGGGCTCGACCTGATGCTGCCCAGCGCGTTCGGCAACCCGGAGATGTTCAAGCCGGTCGTGGAGACCTACCGCGAGCGGTTCGCCTCCTACGGCCACGCGCACCAGCCCCGGGTCGGCGCCTGCTGGCACGTCAACGTCGGCGCCACCAGCCAGGCGGCCCGCGAGCGCTGGGAGCCGCGCTACCGGGCCTACTTCGAGCTGATGAAGGAGATCATCCCCAGGGTCAACCCCGACCCGCCGGCCTTCATCAAGAAGCCGTTCGACTTCGACTTCCTGACCAGCCGGGGGCCCGCACTCGTCGGCAGCCCGGACGAGGTCGCGGACCGGCTGAACTCCTCGGCGCGGATGCTCAGCGCCGACACCAACCTGATCTACGTGGACATGGGTGGCCAGCCGGCCGACGAGTTCCGCGACATGGTGGAGCTGCTCGGCACGCGCGTCATCCCGCAGCTCGACTGACCATGCGGCCGACCACCACCCCGGTGCTCGACGCCGGGCACTTCCGCCGCGTGCTCGGGCACTTCCCCACCGGGGTGGCGGTGATCACCGCGATCGACGCGGCCGGCCAACCGGCCGGCATGGCCGTGGGGTCGTTCACCTCGGTGTCACTGGACCCACCGCTCGTGGGGTTCCTGCCCGACCGGAACTCCACCAGCTTCCCGCGCATCCGCACGGCCGCGTCGTTCTGCGTGAACGTGCTGGCGGCCGACCAGCGGGAGCTCTGCCAGCGGTTCGCCAGCCGTGGCGGGGACAAGTTCGCCGGCCTGGACTGGGCACCTGCGCCGTCCGGGGCGCCCCACCTGGCCGGCGTGGCCGCGTGGATCGACTGCGACCTGGTGAGCGTCAGCGACGCCGGCGACCACTACTTCGTGCTGGGCCAGGTGCGCGAGCTGGACGCCCATGCCGAGGCCGCGCCGCTGGTGTTCCACCGAGGTGGCTACGGAAGCGTCGGACCGCTCCCGCCCACTCCCGCCCCGCTCCCCCCGGACCTCGCCAGCTGGATCGAGGAGGTCACCGGTGGGCAACCCCGACGGGTCCGGCGGCTGGACCGGTGGCGGTCCAACCACGTGCTGGACGTCGACACCCCCGCCGGCGCGCGGACCATGGTGGTCAAGGCACCCAGGGTGCCTCTCGCTGTGCAAGCCCGCTCCCGTGCGCTGTCCGGCTACGGCACGCACCGCGAGTCGGTCGTGCTCACCGCGCTGGCCGGCAGCGGGATCACCGTCCCCACCGCGTACGGCTACTCGGTCGAGCACGGCTCGCTGCTGATGGAGTGGGTGCCCGGCCGTACCGCGCTGCCAGCCGATCCGGCCGGGCGCGCGGCGCTGCTGGGCGAGTACGGGCGGCAGCTGGCCGCGCTGCACGCGCTGGACACCGGCCGGTTCGCCGAGGTGGCCCGTCTCGACGCGGCCGCCGAATCGGGACCGTCCGGTGCCGCATCGGACTCCGGCGCGACCTGGCCTGGCCCGCTCGGCGCGGTGCTGGTCGACTACGACCGTCGCCCGGGCCAGGGTGACCCGCTGGTGGACCTGGCCCGCTGGTGGCTGACCCAGCACCCGCCGTCGGAGACCTCGCGGTGCCTGTTGCACGGTGACGCTGGCCCCGGGCAGTTCCTCGCCGAGCATGGCCGGATCACCGCCCTGCTGGACTGGGAGCTGGCCCACCTGGGCCACCCGATGTCCGATCTCGGCTACGCCCGGTTCCGCGAGGGGCTCTACCCGAGCGGGGCGTTCCGCACGCTCGTGGGCGAGTACGCGGCGGCCTGCGGGCGCCCGGTCGACCGGGCGGCGGTCGACTACTTCGCCGTGGTCGCCGGGCTGGTCATGCTGGCCGGGGTGAGCGCCGACGTGCAACGCCCGCGCGCGCACCACCCTGAGGTCCTGCAGAGGTTCTGGTGGGACGCGGTGGCCAGGGCGGCGGTCTGCCAGGTGCTGGGCGAGTCACTGGGCCACCCGCCGCTCGACGCCGTGTCCGCGGCCGGCGGCGGCGAGCTGGACGCACTCGCCGGGTTGCTCCCGGCGCGGCTGGAACTGGCCGCGGCTAGCGTACCGGTGCCGGGCGGCCCGGAGCACACCCTGCTGCTGGCGCGCACGCTCGAGCGGGTGGTGCGCGATGCCGGCCGGCCGGAGGCCGAGACCGCCGAGCTACTCGGCGTGGAGCGCCCCGAAGCGGAGCGGCGGACGGCGGTCGCGGCCCTGGTGCGCGAGCACGCCGCCGGGCGGCTGGACGACCTGGTGCGCTACTTCGGCCGGCGCGCGTTGCACCGGTTGGCGGTGCTGGCGCCACTGGCCGACACCGACACCTGGGACGGTGGACCGACACCAGGTGAACGCCGGCCCCTTCCGGTGCTGCCGACGTTCACCTGAGCTCGTCGCCCGCGCTCAGATCGCGGCGCCCGCCTCCGCGAGTGCCTCGGCCTTCTCTGCCTCACGGCGGGACTGGAAGTGCGGCGAGCGGTGCTGCACGCCCTCGTACTCGGGCACCTGGGCGGGGGTGTCGTCGGCCAGCAGCTCCTCGGCCTCCCGCTCGTCGACCTCGGTCAGCGGCTGCGTGTCGAAGGTGAACTCGACGAGCGTGCCGTCCGGGTCCCGCGTGTAGATCGAGTGGATGAACTCGTGCTTGACCTCGACGACGTTGTAGCCGTGGTCGAGCCAGCGCTGCTTGCAGTCCTCGAGGCCGCCGATGTCCTGGCAGTCGAACGCGATGTGGTTGATCCAGTACGGCAGCCCGCTGCCCATGCCGCCCGTCCACGCGTCCGGGTCCACGACGACACCCTCGATGCCGCGCAGGTCCCAGATCGCGAACAGCTGGCCCTCGCCGGTGTCGTAGAAGATGTGCTTCGTCCAGCCGCCCTCCGGCGTCTGACGCTTCACCACCTTCTTCAGCTTGAAGCCCATAACCTCGGTGTAGAACCGGTGCGACCGCTTGACGTCCTTGGCCGCCACCGCGACGTGGTGGAACATCTGGTCACGCTCCCTTCCGTGCTCCGACCGCCATTGGGGTATCGCCGACCGCCCCGGCCACCGGGTCCGGCACCAGCACGGCCTGCTCGCTGACGGAGGCGACCAGCCGCCCCATCGACGAGTAGAACCGGCCGGTGGCGTACGTGCGGTAGTCCGAGGCGGAAGGCGACTCGTGCTCGTAGAGGACCCAGTCGTCCGCCCGGAAGCTCCGGTGCACCCGCAGCGTGCGGTCCACCACGACGGGGCGCAGCGGGTGGCCGGTGTCCAGGTCGCGGTACGCGGCGGCGTCCGGCGGCGGCAGCACCAGGTCGGTGGCCAGCACGAGCGCGGCGGTGTGCGTGAGGATCCGGTCCGGCAGCTCCTCGGTGGCCCGGACCCAGCCTCGGTGCCGGCCCGGGCCGAGGCGGCGGACCTCGATGGGTCCGGCCGGCCCGGTGCCGGGCAGCCCATGCGGGTCGGGCAGCTCGGGCGGCTCGGCCGCCTGGTAGCTGGGGCCGGTGCCCCGCCTCGGCACCTGGAACGACAC